>CAZZVX010000304.1:0-6398 GCA_964657535.1 Armatimonadota bacterium
CCGGCACCGCGCCCGCCGGCGCGCTGACCGCCTCCAGCGTGACCCTCGACCCCGCTTCCAAGTGGCCCGCCGCCGTGACCACGCCCAACAACGGCGTCATCTACTGCGACGGCAACATCGGCGCACAGGGCGACCCCAAATCCGGCGGCCTGTCCGGCACGGTCGCCGACAACGCCGTGGACGGCAGCGGCAACATCACCCACCGCGCGGGCCTGACGGTGGCAACGGACGCGGCCAAAAGCTGCAATGTGGACGGCGACATCACCTACCACACGCCGCGCGGCAAGAACCCCGACGGCTCCTACAAGACCGAGGACAAGGACCCGAACTTCACGCAGCGCGCGGGCGCGCTCGGCGTCGTGACCAACAACATCCTCATCACCGAGAAGCGCGCCGACGGCTCTTCCATCGGCGACATCGAGACGGACGGGACGTTCCTGGCCCACGGCGTCTTTGACGTGGACCATTTCGCCGACCGCGCCCCGCACAACTGGGAGAACATGGGCGGGTACCTGTCCAGCACGGTCGGCATCTTCGGCATCTTCGACAACAGCAGCGGCAAGATCGTCCACGGCATGAACAATCAGTTCAACTACGACGCCCGGATGCGGGACAACCCGCCGCCGTTCTTCCCCACCAACGGCAACATCTACGACGTGCTTTCCTGGCGCCGGGTCCACGCCACCCTCGACGGCGCAGTAACCTCGTAGCCTCGCGGGGGCAGGACGTGTCCTGCCCCTAAAAAAACGCCCCGTGCCTGCCGATACTCAACGGAGACGGCCCGCCCGTCGCCGTTTCAGGAGAGTGGCACTATCATGATGAAATTACGCGGACGCGCCCGGCGCGGCGGCTTCACGCTGATCGAAGTCTCCCTGGCGCTGATCGTCTTCCTGATGATGACGCTGATGTTCGCCGCCGTCTTCCCCATGACCATCCGCGCCAGCCGCATGAGCAACAACTACGCCAACGCGGCGCTGATCGCCCAGCACAAGATTGACGAACTGCGCGGCATCGGCTACGACGGCCTCGACCCGACCAACGGCGGCAACAAAATCTCCAACCTCCCCAGCCTGGGTTACACGGACACGATCTCGACGACGCCTACAAGCCTGCCCTACACTCTGTACTTCACGAACGCCGATCATCTGGTCGCGGGCGGGACGAGCAAAGGCTATTTCCCGGTCGGGACGGTCGGCCAGATCACCGTGAAGGACTACAGCACGGTGGACGCGACGATGTCCGGCGCGTCGGGCAATGTGGAGATGGTGACGGTCTCGATCACCTGGCCGGGCATCGGCGCCCAGGCCGGGGGCAGTTATACCGCCTCCATGCTGCTGGTCAGCCAGCACAACGACTAGGGCGTTCAAGGAAGAAACACGGGTATGCGCACGATGAGAATTCCCCTACCGGCTCGCCGCAGGCGACAGCGAGGCTTCACCCTGATCGAAGCCGGAATCGCGCTGGTCATCATGGGGCTGCTGCTGAGCGGCACCGTCACGCTTTATATCGCCAGCCTGCGCAACACCGGAGCGGCCTCCACCCAGGTCCAGGCCACGCTGGACGCGGCCGGCGCCATCCAATACATCATGGTCACGGCCCGTGAAGCGATGTCGGTCGCCCTACCGTCCGACACGACGACGGTCACCGGCACGCCCGCCTGGGCGCCGCCCACCGGGGCGACGAGCAGCTACCTGTCCAGCGGCGTCGCCACCGGCATCCAGCTCACGTTCGCGGACAACGCGACCAGCGCGGCGACGACGGCGACCGTGCTGGGCGCCAACGGCAGCGCGATCAGCCCGGCGCCGAAGGTCTACGACCACAACAACACGGGCCTGACGGTCTGGATCTATCGGGCCGACGCTTCCGGGACGCCCAACCCGACCACGGGTACGTACCTGCACATGAAGACCAAACTCACGAACGGGACCTACCAGGACAGGAACATCGCCAAGATGGTGCTGAAGACGCGCACCGACGCCGTCAGCTTTACGCGGCCCGCGACTTCGCAAACGGAATTCTCCGTGGAACTGGTGAGCGGCGGCTACAGCCCCATCTCGCCGGACGGGCAGGAGACGGACGAGAACAGCAACGGCATTCTGGTTCCCCTGTCCGGCAAGTGCGTCCTGATGCGCAATCACAAGGTGAACTCATGATGACCCCAAGAAGCGTCCTCACGGAATCGAAGGGACTTTGGACACGGCCCCGAAGCGCGACCCGTCGCGGCATGGCGATGGTCGGGACCATGCTGATCCTCTTTTTGCTGATGGGAATCACACTGCTCGGCGTCATCGTCGGCACGCACGGCGGGAACGGTCTGACGACGACGACGGGCAACGCCATCGCTTCGTCCCGCCGTCAGGCCTTCTCGGTCGCGTCCTTCAACGTCGCCGAGTCCGGCGTGGACTACGCCATCCAGTGGCTCAGCAACCAGCAGTACCCGCCGGGCCTGACGCCGGACAAGTCCTTCCCGCTGCCGGGCTGGAACGGTAATCCGGGGGACGCGGGACACCCCTACAGCGTCAGCAGCGGCAACCAGAGCGGCTCGTTCACGGTCACGATCTACCCGGCCTCGATCAACGCCGCCTCCCGCATCAACGGCGGGCCGATTGAATATATCATTGAGTCCACCGGCACCTGTCAGGGCGTCTCGCAGATCATCCGGGCGTGGGTGAAGGTCGCGAGTTTCGGGCAGTACGCCTTCTTCACCGACAACGACCCCGCCGGCATCTACTGGGTCGCGGGGCGCAACTCGTTCGACGGTCCCGTTCACTGCAACGGCAACGGGGGCAGTTCCAACGTACTCTGGCAGGACAACACGCCCATTTTTCACTACATGGACACCAACGCCTTTACGTACTCGAACGGGGTGAACTGGTACTACAACAGCAGCTCGAACGCGCAGGCGCCGGGGGCATCCGACTACACCAGCGTCGCCAACGTCGGGCAGAGCGGCATCCACCAGACCCCGGACATCGCGATGCCGACCTTCAGCTACCAGCAGCAGTACGCGGCGCTGGGCAAGACCTTTACCCTGGGGGTGACGAACAGCGCGCCGACGGGGGCGCCGGGTTCGTCCACGCCGACGGGCGTCACGGCCCCGGCGGGCGGCGGCGTCTACATCCACGACAAGAGTTCGTCCAACAACGTCAACCAGGTGACTCTTTCGGTAGACGGCAACGGGAACCAGGTCGTGGACATCACGCAGGTCGCCGACGACGGCAAGACGCTCGGCACCCGCGTCACGATGCTGCCGACGTCTACTACCGTCCGGTCGGGCGAGTTCACCACGACCACGCCCAACCTCAGCACATTCGCCGGTTCGACCCCGGCGAACGGGATGACGACCACCACCGCCGGGCAGAACAACGGCGTCGTCTACAGCGACGACGACATCGGCACTCAAGGCGCCAGTCCGAGCGGCGGGCTGACCGGCACCATCGCCGACAACAACGGCCTGACCATCGCGACCGACAGCAATCACAACGTCAACCTGGACGGCAACGTTGTCTACAACACGCCGCGCCAGAAAGATGCCGGCAACAACTTCCTGCCGGAGAGCGACAGCAGCAATGCGTCTTTCATGGCGAACGCCGGCCAGTTCGGCCTGGTCACGAACACCCTCACCATTGTGGACAACGGCCCCACCGGGGCGGCCCTGGGCGATGTCGAGTTGGACGGCACCGTCCTCGCGTTCAACACCCTGACTGCCGACGATTATATCACGCGCTCCCCGCACAACTTTTACTGTATGGGCGGCGAGATCGCCTCGCACCGAGGATCGCTGGGCCAGTTCAACTCCGGTACGCTGCAGCAGATCAGCGGGCTGGCGGGCCACTACGCTTTCGACGGACGCCTCGCCTACAACCCGCCGCCGTTTTTCCCCACGACGACCAATAGTTATACCGTGCTGTCCTGGCAGCGAGTCCAGAGTACGCTGCAATAAGCGAATAAAGAACGCCGCCCGGCCTCACTTGCAGAGGCCGGGCGGCGTTTCGCCGTCACGCGGCTATCCGAGGATCGCCAGTTCAATCGGCGAAATGAACACGCCGAGCGTGTTGAGGTCGGCGATGGCGCGCTGAATCTCGTCCGGGTCGCCGTTGAAGGCGATCTGCATCCATCCGGCCTCCTCGGAGATGTTGGCCCGCTCGATGGTGGGGATGAGTTTGTATTTGCGCCCCAGGTTGTAGATCACGGGCTGATTGACCATCTGCTTGTTGAACGTGAGGTTGTAGCGCTCGACGGCCATATGCTTAGACTCCTCCGGCGATGGCCGGGACGATGGACACCTGATCGCCGTCTTTCAGGGGCGTGTCCGCGCCCTGCAGAAAGCGGACGTCCTCGTCGTTGACGTAGATGTTGATGAACCGGCGCAGAGTGCCGTCGTCGCCGCGCAGGCGATTGCCCATGCCGGGGTATTGCTGCTCCAAACTCTCAACCAATCCGGTCACGGTGCCGGGGTTTTCCAGCTCGACAGTATCTTTTTGCGCCGTTAGATTACGAAGCGGCGTCGGAACAAGTACGCTGACTGCCATTATAAGTCCTATCCTCCTGAGTAATTCTTATACCCCGCTGATGTGGTCCAAGATGTCCTACCCCGGTTCGGCAAGCCTCGCCACCCCTCCCTTTGAGGGAGGAGAAAGGTCAGAAAGCTTATGACAACTTCCGCGACTTTTCCTTCCCTCGGAGGGAAGGGTGGACGGCCTTGCCCGGACGGGATAGGAACTCCTACACCCCGCTGATGTGGTCTAAGATGGTCGGCACGTCCTGCTGGGTGCAGGTGAAGATGGGCGTGTCGCGCACGGTGAACAGGCTCGATTTCGTCTCGCGGAGGCCCTGGACGAGATCGAGGAAGTCCTGCGGGCGTCCCGTCTCGAAGGCGACGACGAAATCTTGATCGTCCAGCCCGAACGAGTAGGTCGTGTTGAGCTTCACCGACGGGTACTCGTGGCCGAACTTGATATGCTCGCGCATGATGTTCTGCCGCTCTTCTTTGGACAGCAGATACCATTCGCGGGTCTTGACGAACGGGTAGACGAACAGGTACTTGCCGCCGCCGATCACGATCTTGTTGCGCGTGCCTTCCTGCCCCTCGTGGAAATGGTCGTCCACGTAGATGCTGGTCTTGGTCATGGCTAAAAACGAATAGGGCGTCTCTAAATAACTGCCCATGTGGGTCCGGCGCATGGCGGCGGCCATCGCCTCAAAATCGTCCAGGTCGTAGGAAATACGCCAAAGCAAAAAGTCGGTCTCGGCGCGGACGCCGAAGGTCGTGTACGGATAAACCAGGAACTTGGCGCTGAACGCGCGGATGACTTCCGCCAGTTCCGCCGATCCGGCCCGCCGCGTTTCGACGTCCAGGCGCAGCCATTCCGGGCTGACTTTGTAGAACGCGAAGTTGACGAACTGACGCGGCTGCTGGGCCGGGTTTGTTTCGGGTTCAGTCTGCGCCTGCGTCTTTGTCAAATCGGCGCGCTGCCACTGTGCGATTGCTGCCATAAGTGTCGTGTGTTCTTTCTAGAGCGACGGATTAGCCCCAACCCGGCTTGGCCGAATCAACCCCCACCCCGCTTTCGCCACCCCTCCCCCTTCGGAAAGGGAGAGGGGCCAGCAACTGCGGCTCAGTTGCTTCTTGGCAATGGGCGAAGCCGCAACCGTGACTGCCACTGGCCCCTCTCCCATTCCGATGGGGGAAAGGTGGCGAAGCCGGATAGGAGGCCATCTTACACCAGCGCAGGAACTGGCGCGGGTTTGGGCTTTTCGGACGGCAGCGCGTGGGCGCGGGCGGCGAGGGCTTCTTCCAGCGACGCGAGCGACGGGGCGATGGGGATCGTCTGGCCGATCTTGCCCAGGACGGCGTCAATGGTCTTCAGGCCGTTGCCGGTGATGCAGATGACCAGGCTCTCGTCGGCAGGGATGCGGCCCTGCGCGATCAGTTTGCGCGTGACGGCAATCGTCGTGCCGCCGGCGGTCTCGGTGAAGATGCCTTCGGTCTGGGCGAGCAACTGGATGCCCTCGACGATCTCGTCGTCGGTCACGTCCTCGGCCCAGCCGCCGGACTTGCGGCAGGCTTCGGCGGCGTAGTAGCCGTCGGCGGGGTTGCCGATGGCGATGGATTTGGCGATGGTGTTGGGGCGGACCGGCTTCATGATCTCGGTGCGCTCCTTGACCATCGTGGAAATCGGCGCGCATCCCGATGCCTGGGCGACGTACATCTTGGTCGGCACGTCACCGATCAGGCCCAACTGGGCGAACTCGTTCAGGGCTTTGTAGATTTTGGTGACGAGCGAGCCGCCCGCCGACGGGCAGACGATGTGCTGCGGGGCCTTCCAGCCGAGCTGTTCGGCGATCTCGTAGCCGAAGGTCTTGGAGCCGTCGCCGTAGAACGGGCGCAGGTTGAC
>CAZZVX010000305.1:0-5605 GCA_964657535.1 Armatimonadota bacterium
CCCGGTCTCGCCGCCTTCCTGCAGGTGCATCACTTCACGCCGGGTGCGGTCCAAATCCACGCCCAGTTTGGACAGGACGCGACCGGCCAGACCTTCGCCCTCGCGGATCAGGCCGAGCAGTAAATGTTCGGTGCCGATATAGTTGTTGTTGAGCTGCCGCGCCTCGTCATAAGCGAGGTCAATGACCCGCTTCGCACGCGGCGTGAGCTGCATATCCTGTCCCAGTCGGCCATCGCCACGGGCGACCTGCCGCTCGATCTCCGAGCGGATGCGCCCCAGCGAGACGCCGATCCTATCGAGAATGCGGGCGGCAACGCTGTCGTTCTCACGCACCAGGCCCAGGAGCAGGTGCTCGGTCGAGACGTAGTTCTCGCCCAAGCGTCCGGCCTCTTCCTGCGCATAAAAAACAACTTTGCGCGCCCGTTCGGTGAATCGTTGCCACATCGTGATATCTCTCCCCTAAATCGGTCGTTCCTATCGCTTACGTTCTCGTATCTTGTTGCGGATCAGCGCCGGTCGGCGCGTCTCCTCGTAGAAAGTGTACTGCGCCTTTTCGCCGGAGACGTACTGCGCCCCGATGCGCATGCAGGCGAGCAGTTCGTTGAACACCTGCGTCGTCACCCCCGTCGGCATTTCCATCAGATCGGCCAGCCGCAGGATGGACAGAAGGCCCATCGCTTCCGGGGCGGACAGCCGCTCGGCGGACTTCAGTGTCGCCGTCGCTTCAGCGGCTTTCGCCTCTATGGAAGAACGCTCCCGCCGCCGGAGCAGTTCCCGCGTGGCCTGTTCATCGGTGGACAGGAAGTTCGTGACCGCCGCCAGGCGGGCGCTGATCTGACGCTCGGACAGCCCGATACTGACGGCGTTGGAAATCTGATAAACGTCGCCGACGGCCCCGGACGCCTCGCCGTAAAGGCCGCGCACGGACGCGCCCAGTGTCCGGGCCGCACCTAACTTTTCCTCCAGCTTGCCGGCCAGCGCCAGCCCCGGCAGGTGGACCATCACGCTCAGTCGCAGCCCCGTTCCGCAGTTCGAGAGCGAGGCCGTCAGGAACCCGTACTGCGGATGTTTGGCATAGTCCAGATGCCCGCCGAACAGGTCATCCAGTCGGTCCGCGACGCGCCAGGCCGACTCCAGCTGCAGGCCCGGCAGGATGGCCTGGAGGCGCAGGTGATCCTCCTCATTGACCATGACGCTGATCGTGTGCTTGTCGTCCACCAGCGCCCAGCGGTGCGCGCCGGCGGAGGCGTGCTGCGGGCTGATCAGGTGGCTGTCCACGAGGCCGGCGCGGTCGGCCTCCGCGAGTCTGCCGACATCCACGGCGCGCAGAGTGGGATGCCCCTTTTCCCGGTGACGGGCGACGGGCAAGACTTTGCGCGCGACGGCCTTCAAATCGGCTTCGGACGCCCGGCCCGGAAAGGGCAGTTCGGACAGGTTGCGGGCCAGGCGGGCGCGGGTCGAGAGGACGACGTCGGCGTCCCAGCCGGTCTCTCCCACCCAGGCGGGCAGCACCGCGTCGCCGAGCGGCGGCTTAGGTTTTGCCGATGTGCTCGTCTTCACCGTGGATTTCCTTCAAGGCGCGCGTCACTTCCACCGCAAAGGTCTCGTAACAGCGGGCGCAGCCCATCTGGCCCTCGGCATAGAGTTCACGCCGGGTCAGCCCGCACCAGGGGCAGAACTCCTCCTGGCCGGAGGGCGTTTCCGGCGAACGTCGCCCGCCCTGTGGCGCGCGCCCCGTCTTCTCCACAGTCGCCAACATCCCTATTCTTGATGACACTATTGTACCCGAAAAAGGCTCGCACGACCAATAACTTTCCGGGGCATCGGTCGTTAAGCAGCCTTGACTTCGGATGGCTCGCGGCGCAGAGTGGACGCTATGCCAATAGGAGCTAACTCTTCCTCGTACATCATCGCGTCGAACGATTTCCCGTCCTTATCAGTAAATGTCACTTCATAGCAGGCTGGCAGTGTCTGATAGACCATCCAAACGACTCCGGTCTTTCCGGCAGAAAGGTCTTGGAAATGGTCCTCGCGTTTCAAAGCAACCGTATCGCCTTCTTTAAACTGTGGCATCGGGAGACCATCCTATTTCATCTGCAAACTCGCCCGCCGTGGCTGCTAATCGCGAGACCTCACCGCGCAGAAAACGCGCCCGCTCCTGGTTGTAGAGGCCCGCCAAATCTGCCTTTGTGCCTCGCGTTTGTTGGGCGACTTGCAAATACCATTGCGCCGCCTGTTCCCGTTCTTCCGGCGTGAGCAGTGATAATTTCGTGTTGTCCCGAAAGGCGGCAGTCGCGGCGGCTTTCAAGGACTGCGGCAACAAGGCGCATTGCCCTCCTATCCGACGGGCGTTCCACTGGTCGCCGTGTGTTCGCGGAAGGCAGCGATCAATTGGCGGGTGATCGGGCCGGGCCTGCCGTCGCCGATCCTGCGCCCGTCGAACTCCACGGCGGCGATGACTTCGGCGGCGGTGCCGGTGAGGAACGCTTCGTCGGCGTTGTAAACGTCGTAGAGGGTCATGAGCGGCTCGGTGACGGTCAGACCCGCCTGACGTGCGAGGGCGATCACGGTGTCACGGGTGATTCCTTGCAGAATACCGATGGAAGCGGGAGGCGTGGTGATCACACCGTCCTTGACCAGAAAGAGGTTGTCGCCGGTGGCCTCGCCGACGTAGCCTTCGCGGGTGAGCATCAGGCCTTCGCCGGCGCCCTGCCGGTTGGCCTCGGCCTTCGCCATGATGTTGTTGATATATTTGCCGGTGCATTTGACGCGCGGATCGATCACATCGGGGGACGGCAGGCGGGTCGAGACGGTGGCGACGATCAGGCCCTGTTCGTACAATTCCGGGGGATACAGGGCCAGCTGCTCGCAGGAGATATAGACATTGGCCGCAGTTTTGATGTGCTTGGGGTCGAGGCCCAGCCCGGTGCCGCGCGTGACGGTGACGCGGATGTAGCCGTGACTATGCGCGTTGGCGCGGGCGGTCTCGATGATGGTTTCGCGGGTCGCTTCGGGCGGGGCGGGCATGGGGATGTTCAGCGCCTGGGCGCTGTAATACAGGCGCCTGACGTGTTCATCGAGCTTGAAGATGCGGTTGTTGTAGACCCGGATGCCTTCAAACAGGCCGTCGCCGTAAAGCAGGCCGTGATCGTAGAGCGGCACGGACGCCTGCTCCTTCGGCACGAGTGTTCCGTTGATAGACACGTACTGGGCATCAGCCATCGCTCCGGCTCCTTCGTCAAATAGGCACGTTGCCTTAGTATAGCACAAATTCGGGTGGTTAGGAGGGAATTCGAGAGTAGACGGCTTCGATCTGTTGGACCATCAGGCCTAAGTCGTAGCGGTCTCGGACAAGGGCGGCGGCGTTGGCGATCAGGCGGAGGCGCAGGGGTTCGTCGGTCTGGAGGCGGGTGAGGGCGTGGGCAAGGGCGGCGGGGTGGTCCGGGGGGACAAGCAGGGCGGTTTCGTCGTCGGCGAGCATTTCGGCCAGGCCGCCGACGCGGCTGGCGACGACGGGGACGCCGGACGCCATCGCCTCTAAAGCGACGATCCCCTGCCCTTCCAGTCGGGACGGCACGGCCAGCGCGTCGGCGGCGCGGAGCAGGCGGCGCGTGTCGTCAATGCGGCCGATCAGGCGGACGTTGGGGGGCGCGGCGCGGCTGAGGTCGTCCCGGTCGGGACCGTCCCCGGCGACAAGGACGGGGACGCCGGGAAGACGCTCGGCGGCGCGCAGCAGGACATCCAAGCCCTTTTCCGGGGACAGTCGGGCGATACAGCCGATGACGAAGACGTCAGTGGGGACGCCAAGCGCCTGCCGCGCCGCCGTGCGTTCCGGCCCTCGCGCAAAATGGGCGAGGTCAATACCGTTCGGGATGACGACGATTTTAGACCGAGTTATGCCTTGGGCAGTCAGCCCGGCGGCGATGGCTTCGGAGATGGCGATCACGGCGGTCACGCGGCTCCCGATAACGCGCAAGGCGAAACGAGTCGCACGGCCCGGCGGCACCAGGTTATGGGCGCTGAGGACCCAGGGGAACGGGCGCCGGAGGGAAGCCAAAGTCGTCACCCAACCGGCGCGCAGGCCGTGCGCGTGGACGAGATCGGCTTTTACGGCGAGCAGGGACAAGGAGCGGGCGGCGCGGAAGTCGGCCAGGGGCGATGAGCGGGGCGCAATCGCCAGAGGATGCGTCTCGGTGAGAACGCCGGGCGGCAGAGCGTGAAGAAACTCCGGCGGCGCGGCGAGCGACGGCGCGAACTGTGCGCGATTCAAGCACGAAAGCAGGTTCAGCAAGTGCTGACGGATGCCCCCGGCGGCAGGCCGGACGACCATCAGCACGCGCCGAGGCGGTCCTGCCCCCGTCACGGCAGCCGCGCCAGACGCTCTAAACGATGATGGCGACGGCGACGGCGCGGGCCGGCGGACGCCACATCCTGGGTCGGACTGACGCCGAAGATACTCTGTATCATGGGCGTCGCCCGTGCCCAGTCCGTCTGCACATAAGGGCCGGCCCCGTCGCTGCTCGGCAGGGTCGCCATGCGAATCTGTGCGCGCGGCGTGTCGTGGATAAAGCGGGCCAGAACGATCTTCTGTTCCGTCGTCAAGTCGCTCGACACATGGGCATCCAGCACGTCCAGTAATTGAGGCAGCTTCGCCAGGGTCTGCGGCTCCCGCAGTTTGGCCTTCAGGGCGGCCAGCAGCGCCTGCTGGCGCTGCACGCGCACAAGGTCGCTGTCGGAATGGCGGAAGCGGACGAACCCCATGGCCTGTTGGCCGTTCAGGTGCTGGTACCCCGGCAGGAGGTGGATATGCAGGTGGCCCCAGTTGTCGTCATAGTCCATCTTCTTGTCCACGGTCAGGTCCACGCCGCCGAGCAGGTCAATCGCCTGCTGAAAGCCTTGAAAATCCAGGGCCACGAATTTGTCGGTGGGAATGCCGAAGTTCGACTGGACCGTCTGCGCCGTCAACGCCGGGCCGCCGTACTCGTGAGCGGCGTTGATCTTGGCGACGCCGTGACCGGGGATCAGCGCCCGCGTGTCGCGCGGGATGGACAGCAGCGTGACCGTTTTGTGGGCGAAATCTAAATGCGCGACCATCAGCATATCGGAGCGGGCGCGCGTCTTGATGATCTGGTCCTGGTCGCTGTAGTCGTAGTCCCGCCCGATGACGAGCATATTGAGCGCGGGCTGTCCGGGGAACACGTCGGCGGGCGTCTGCGGCGTGAGGCCGTGGTGCATGAAGACAGGCAGGTACTTGCGCAGGGCGGCGCTGCTGCGGTAGGCGTACCCGGCGTACAGAGAGAGCGCCGCCAACAGAAGCAGCGAAAGCACGCCGAACACGCGCCCTGCGCCGCGCCTGGGGCGAGTCTTGGGCCGCCGTTTGGAGGCCGCTGTGCGGGGCGGGGACGATTTGCCCGAAGGCGGGTCCTGGCGAGGCGGCCGGGGTTTTCGCGGCGTCGTTTGGGCCATCGGGGTCAGGTCACTCCTCTTTCAAAAACGTCGGACGGTTTCCTCGGTACTGGGTGTCTGGGGCTGAGGTCGGTTCAGTATATCGCACTTCGGAGTCGTTGTCAACAAATCGTAAAAATCGGGGCATCCAACACAGAAA
>CAZZVX010000305.1:5615-6398 GCA_964657535.1 Armatimonadota bacterium
AGGCGGCCCCACTGCTGGGGCCGCCTCTCTCACTCTGTGTCTTTCTGTCAAAAACAGGAAGATTAAAGATGGGTTTAGGTGACGCTGAACGTAGCAGCCTGCGGAGCAGCCAGGAAATTGGTCCCCGTAGCAGTTCCGGTTCCCTGAACCGCTGTCGAACTTACACCAGGAGAAACGGCAGGCCCTTTGAAGTATTTCACATGGCCGTCGCCGAGCAGGAAATTGGAACCATCGGTATGGATTCCAGTCGCACCAGTGTAGTTGGTCTGGGTGGCAATTGGAATGCCACCTAAAGCACCTGTTGCGTACTTATGAGTCGCATCCGCAGTTTTCGTGCCGTCACTCTTGTAGACAATGCCCGCTTCTAAGCCATTGGCTGACGGAGAAGTGGTGACAGTAGCTGTACCACCGCTCGAAAGTTCGTCGGCGGCAATAACAGGAGCTATGTCGCCCTGCACTTCAACCAGGTTTACCGTACTGGCAGGCGCATTCAATTGGGAGATCGTTGTATTCGCCATGTTAGAGTTAAAGGCGTAAGAAACAGGAGAGTAGCCTGCCGTCGAAGTCGACGTACTGTCATCAGGACACTTGTAAATGCCGGTGCTCTTTGTATAGGCATAAATCTGACCAGCCCATCCGGCACCAACAGATGCGCCTGTGGCTGAAACGCCTTGAGGGTATCGCTCATCGTTGTCTTGGACGTACTGGAGGAAACCCAGACCAAGTTGTTTTTCGTTGGAGGCACAGGAGATCTGGCGGGCTTTTTCGCGGGCTTTGGCGAAG
>CAZZVX010000306.1:0-6381 GCA_964657535.1 Armatimonadota bacterium
ATGGCGAGGATGCCCGGCCCCAGCAGCTCTTTCTGCGCCGCCGCCGTGGCGATCTCGACGCACCGGGCGTAGTCCGGCTTTCCCGTGCCTTCCATGATGCCGGGGATGTCGCGGAACTGCCGACGGACTTCTTCCACGAGCTGAAAAGCCGCCCGCGAAACGGCGTTGATGGCGAACGAGCAGAACAGGAACGGGGCCGCGCCGCCGATCAACAGTCCGATGAAGACGCGCGGCTCGCCGAGCGAGAACTTGTCCGGGGTCAGCCCGGCGTCGGTCATGAATGTGCGGAACAGGGCGACGGCGGCGATGACGGCGGTGGCGATGGCGAAGCCTTTGGTGAGTGCTTTGGTCGTGTTGCCCGCCGAGTCGAGTTTGGCGACGATCTTATCGCCGGGCAGGCCTTTCGGGCCGGAGCCGTTGGAGCTGGCCTCGTGTTCTTTCAGCGCGCCGGACATCTCGAAGATGCCGTTGGCGTTGTCCGAGATCGGGCCGAACGTGTCCATTGCCAGCACGTAGCCGGTGGTCGTCAATAGTCCCAGGCCCGCCAGCGCAATGCCGTAGGCGGCGAGCAGGGCGCTGCCGGGGAACAGCAGCACGATGGCGAACAGCGCGACGACAATGGAAACCGCGCCCCAGGCGGCGCTTTCCAGGCCGAGCGAGAAGCCGGACAGAATGAGGGTCGCCGGGCCGGTCTGCGCCGCCTGCGCGACTTCGTTGACGGGGCGCCCGTCCGTGCCGGTGAAGTATTCGGTGAGCTTGCCGATGACCAGCGCCAGCACGACGCCGATGGCCGTCGCCGCCACGAAGCGCCAGGTCTCATAGTGCGTGCCATCCACCGTGACGCCGCCGCCCAGCAGCGAGGGCAGGAAGGCGGCCCCGGCGAAGCCGATCAGCGCGAGGATGGCCGTCACCCAGAAGCCCTGGTTGATCGCCTTGAGCGGATCAAGATTCAAATCTTCCTTGCCGCGCATGGACGCGATGCCGAAAATGGAGGCGACGATGCCGATGCCGTGGATGGCGAGCGGGAACAGGATCAGGGGCAGAGCGAACGCCGCGCCGCCGACCGCCGCGCCGAGAATCATGGCCGCGACCAGAGTCACGAGGTAGGACTCGAACACGTCCGCCGCCATGCCCGCGCAGTCGCCGACGTTGTCCCCGACGTTGTCGGCGATGGTCGCCGCGTTGCGGGGGTCGTCTTCGGGAATGTCATGCTCGACCTTGCCGACCAGGTCCGCGCCGACGTCGGCGGCCTTGGTGAAGATGCCGCCGCCGACGCGCATAAAGAGTGCAGCGAGGCTGCCGCCGAAGCCGAAGCCGACCAGCACCTTCATGGCGTCGCTCTTGAAGATCAGGAAGATGACCGCCGCGCCGAGCAGCCCCAGGCCGACCGTCATCATGCCCGCGACGGCCCCGCTCCGAAAGGCCGCCTCTAACGCGCCCTTGTACGAAGACAGCGCCTGGTTGGCCGTTCGCTGGTTCCCCGTGACGGCCATGCCCATGCCGATGTAGCCCGCCATGTAGGAAAGGGTGACGCCGACCAGGAAAGCAACGGAAACGCCCAGCGCCGTGACGGTCGTGTAGCCCGCCTGATGGCTGAAGAGGAAAAACAGGGCGACGGCCAGCACGACGACCAGCGGCAGCATCGTCCGCACCTGCTTATAGAGGTAGGCATACGCGCCATCACGAATGGCCTGACCCACCCGCTGCATGGACTCGGTCCCCGGCGAGAGCTTCATCACCTGGGCGCGCAGGATGAAGCCGTAGACAATGGCGGCGACGGACGCGACAAAGACGAACACGAGCACGCCGTTGACTTGCGGCGTGAACGCGGGCAGCGGGACGGCGTCCCCCGCCGCGAATGTCGCCCCCGCGCTGGCGGCCAGCAACCCCAACGTCGCCAGCGTCCGCTTGAGAAGCGTAGAGATCAATGCGAATCCTCCTGGTGCGAGAGAACTGGAGCGCGTCAATGTGCTCCCCGACGGTATTTGCGCTATTATAAGCCAAAGGGGGAGGCTTGTCAACCGAGCCGTCCTTGCTGGTATAATACCCGCCGGGGGAATTTGCTATGCTGGTCGTCACGGGCGGCGCGGGCTTCATCGGCAGCGCCATCGTCTGGGCGCTGAACGAGCGCGGGCGCAACGATATTCTGATCGTGGACACGCTGGGGTCGGACGGGAAATGGAAGAACCTGCGCGGCAAACAGTTCGAGGCGATCTTGGCCCCGGACGATTTATTTGAGGCGCTGGACGATCTGGACGGCGAGATCGAGGCGATCCTGCACATCGGGGCCGTCACGGACACGTCCGACCCGGACGCCGACAAGATGTACGACCGGAACACGTCCTACACGCGCGCCCTGGCCGGTCACGCCATCGAGAACGGCATCCGCTTCGTGTATGCGTCCAGCGCCAGCGTCTACGGGGACGGCGCGCTCGGCTTCTCGGACGCCGACACGCTGACGCCCAATTTACTGCCGATGAACCCTTATGCGTTTTCCAAGTGGCTCTCCGACAGCGAGGCGATCCGCGAAGGCTGGACGGACCAGATCGCCGGCCTCCGCTTCTTCAACGTGTACGGGCCGAACGAGTACCATAAGGGGTTCATGGCGTCGGTCGTCTGGCATCTCGCAAAGCAGGCGCGCGAGACGGGCCAGATGAAACTGTTCCAGAGCCACAAAGAGGGCTACGCCGACGGCGAACAACGCCGCGATTTCGTCTACGTCAAGGACCTGTGCGACGTCGTCCTCTGGTTCCTGGACCATCCCGACGCGAACGGCATCTTCAACCTGGGGACGGGCCGGGCGCGCACCTACAACGACGTGGCTGCGGCCATCTTCAGCGCACTGGACAGGCCGAACAACGTTGTGTATGTCCCGACGCCCGAAAGCATCCGCGACTCCTACCAATACTTCACCGAGGCCGACCTGACCAAACTCCGCGCCGTGGGCTACGACCGCCCGTTCACGCCCCTGGAGGACGCCGTGCGCGACTACGTCACGACGTACCTCCAGAACACGGCCAACCCGTATCTCTAGCCCTCGACTTGCAGGACGATCTTGCCGCGCGTGTGGCCTTGCCGGCTGAGTTCGTGCGCCCTGCCCGCCTCGGCCAGCGGCAGCACCGTCCCAACGAAGACTTTGACCGCCCCGGCGTCAATCAGCCCGCCGATCTCCGTCAACTGTGCGGCGTCGCTTTTGGACGAGAGGAAGGCCGCACGGACGCCGTGCGCCTCCGCCACCTTCGGGTCCGGCGGCTGGGCGATGGCGACGAGGATGCCGCCGGGCTTGAGCGTCTGCCATGAGCGCTGCTGCGTGTCGCCGCCGACGGTGTCGAACACTACGTCGGCGTTCTTGACCACCTCCTCGAACTTGGTCGTGTTGTAGTCAATCACCTCGTCCGCGCCCAACCCTTTCAAGTAGTCGTGGTTCTGGGCCGAACCCGTCGTGATGACGTGCGCGCCTTTGTTCCTGGCGAACTGCACCGCGAAACTGCCCACGCCGCCCGCGCCGCCGTGGATCAGCACCCTCTGCCCCGCCGTCAGCCCGCCCTGGTCGAACAGCGCCTGCCAGGCCGTCAGCGCCGTGACCGGCACCGCCGCCGCCTGCACGAAGTCCAGCGTCTTCGGCTTGGGCGCCGCCAGTTCCGCCGGGAACGCGACATACTCGGCGTACCCGCCGCCGGCCTGGATGTACGCATACACCGCGTCGCCCGGCGCAAGCCCCGTCACGCCGTCCCCGACCGCCTCCACCGTCCCCGCCGCGTCAAAGCCCAGGACGAGCGGGAACGGACTTGCCCCCATCGCCTTGAACGCCCCCGACCGTATCTTCCAGTCCGCCGGGTTGACCCCCGCCGCGTGGACCCGCACCAGGACCTCCCCCGCCTTCGCTTCGGGCCTCGGCGCGTCCTCATAGTGAAGCACCTCCGGCCCGCCATACTCGTGCATCCGCACTGCCTTCATGGTTGCCATTATTGAAACCCTCCCTCTGCTGGTAATACTGCGGCAACCGGCCCGCTCCGCACAAAGTTCCCACGCGGCCCCGATCCGAACCTCTCCCCACCATCACCCCGTGTCCTCCCCATTGCGTTTTTCAGCACGCGCCGACAGCAGGAATCGCCCTAGCGAACCCCGAACAGCCTCCTGCCGGACACTTCGGCAAATGCACCGTCGCCGCAACACGCCACGTAGAATAGCGCGGTATAATGTTTGTTATGCCGCTGGACGATTGCCTTGTTGCATCGCCGAGGAGAACAGGATGGGAGATTGGACCGTCTGGAGCATTCCGATTTATGCGGCCCTCACCATTAATCTGAAGGGACGCGCAAAAGTCACCGCACTTTGGATCTACCTCTGGTGCCTGGCGGGTGATTGCTTCTTCGCGACATGGCATTTCTACACGATCCATCAGCAGCTAACTTCCCTTATGCCTGACGACCCGCGTCACCAGACCGAGGCGGCCCGCACGATCTGGATCGGTGGGATAGTGACCGCAATATTGCTCGTCGTGCCAGTCGTCTGGTACCGGCGCGAGTTGCGGAAGGAAAATGTCGAAGCCAACGCGAACCAGACGGCATAACAACCGTTGCAGCCGACGCCACCGCACCGTAGTCTTGCACGGCTTTGCGTGGCTTTCCGGGTACAGTAGCAGTTGCGGGCGCGGCTGAACGTGGCCGTTGGGCCGCAGTACGAAAGGCTCACTTGCCTCCTCAGATTCGGAGATGCGATGTCCGTCACTATCGAGGTCTATCTCCATGCGGACAGGCTGCCGACAGTCAAGGCATGGCAAGAGCAGATTAGGCGGGAAGGTTTCGCCCTTGATCTGGAGGATGACGGTTCACCGTTGCAGGGGTTGTCCGGGTGCTTGCCCTGTACGTTCAATGGTGCAGAGACAGGCTTCGAGTTATACCTGGACAGGGCCGAAGAAGAACTTGACACTGCCTTATCACAGGCCGTAGCCGACAGGCAGACTGTGGCGACTTTCGCGTTCACCGGCGACAGGAACGCCTTGCGAGCGGCCAGTGTTGCCGCCGGTGTGCTGGCGCAGATGTGCGACGGTGTTCTTTATGACCCACAGGCTGATGAGGTCGTCATGGGAACAGACGCAGTAGCCAATGCCAGGGCAGAGGTCCGGCAGTCAGAGCATTGGGAGGCAGTCGATTCGACGCCGGAAGCGAAACGACTGAAGACGGAGCGAGAGGAAGGCTACCGCAAGAAGTGGTGGCAGTTCTGGCGGTAGCCTAAATCTGCGGCCCAACAACGGCTGCAACCGACGCCTACCTGCGCCGCTCGTCCCTCGCTTTGCAGTCCGGCGCGGTTAAGCCTGACCGTTCGACCGCTCTCATACGCTGGCCTATTCGCAAAAGGAGACGACCATGCCGGACGAGATTACGGCTGCGCTGCTAGAGATTGCAAGCCTCCTGCGCCGCCGTGTGGAACAGCAAGACGAAATGGTGAAGCGTACCGAGGAGCGAATGGCGAAGCACGACCAGAGAGACCTAGTTACGTCCGGCATAGATAAGATACGCGAGGAAGGCCAGTTGAAACTGGCCGAGATGTCGGCCAAGATGGAAAAGCGGAGTGAGCAAGCCCGGCAGGAGAAAGAGCGCCTCCAGGAAGAGGAGCGGCAGTTCAAGCAACGCCTGTTGGTCGAGTTGGAGCGGCACAACTCGCTACTGGAGCGTCTACTGTCACGGATGACTTAGAGGCATTTGCTACCCTCGGAGCGGCATAACAATCACTGCACCCGACTCCAAACTGCACTCCCCCGCCAGCCCGTTCACCCCACCGTCTCCCCCTCTCATCTCCCCTTCAAGGGAGACCCCGCGAAGCAAGGGAAGAGCGGTCCCCTCAAAATCCCCCATGAGCAAAGCAAACGCAATCCGCGCCGACACGCCGCCCCCGCCAACGCCTACGTCACCGCCGCCGGCGGCGCCCAGCAGCAGCAGGCCGCCGACCCCGAACCCCGTCAGTCCCCCCGGCTCCGGGGCCGCGAACGAGGCCAGGAACCCGCCGTTGCCGACATACGGGTAGACCAGGGAACCGCCGCCGCCGTTGCCGAAGCCGTAATAGCCGTTGGGCGGCGGCGTGTCCCCGTTGTAGAAGTCGAAGTCGTTGACGGCGGCCACCTCCCACTGCCCGTTGACATACACGAACGCCGGGCTGCCGGAGTCCCCGTAGCCGATATTCGCCTCGTCGTCGTTGCCCAGTGTCAGGCCGCCCAGCGAGTTCGTCGTCGCGTCCGGCCCGTCGAAGTCGAAGGCGTACACCTTGTCCGCCGGGCTGAGGCCGTCCACCACGCTCTGCCCGTCGGCGGACAGGTGGCCGTCGGCGGCGTTCTGCCCGATCCGCCGCGTCGTGTAGCTCTGCCCCCCGGAGTAGTTCGAG
>CAZZVX010000307.1:0-6362 GCA_964657535.1 Armatimonadota bacterium
ATTCCGAGTGGATTCTGAGTGTATTCCGAGCGAAGTCCAAACGAAATCCAATGCGCGGCTGACGCATGGCGGAAAGGGCGCGAAACGAAACGCGCCAGGAGACAATCATGGCACAGTTCCAATCCCCGCACTACAACGCCGTCAAGGGCAAGGTGGGCGGCATGGTCTTTCAAGGCGGGCCGCATGGGCCGGTGATGCACCCGCGCACGGTTCCCAAACAGCCCAACAGTGAGACGCAAATGGCAGTCCGTAATGCCTTCAGCGCGGGGTCGGCGGCGTGGAAGGCGCTTGGGTACCCGATGCAGGCCGGTTGGTCCAGCATTGCTCGGCAGGTGAGTTTGCGAAACAGTCTCGGTCAGCGCTACTGCCCGACGGGACGGCGGCTGTTTATGTCGTGCTGGCAGAATTGCGCGACGGCGCAGACGGCGGGGCCGAGCGCTGCGCCGCCGTCGCTGCCGCGTGTGGGTGAACCGGCGGGGTTCGCGGTCACGGCGACGCCGCCGGGTGGGGCGCACCCGCTGGGGACGGTGACGCTTGGGGGAGCATTCCCATTGATGGGCGCGGCGCTGGTGCTGCGGGCGTCGCCGCCGCTTTCGCCGGACAAAGGGTTTCTCGGCCCCGCAAACTTCCGCGTGCTTGCGGTCGTGCCGGAGGGCGGGGAGCCGCCGACGCCGGAGCAGCTCGCTGCCTTGTATGCGGCCCGGTTCGGGCCGGTGCAGGCGGATACGCGGATCGCATTCGCGGCGTGCCTGACGGACGCGGACGGCTTTGTGGGGCCGAACGTGGTTGCGGATATTGTGGTGGGGGCGTGAGGAGACCCACCTCCTTGCTTCGCGCAGGGCCGAAAGAACCCACCTCCTTGCTTCGCAGGGTCCTCCCTGTTAGGGAGGATGAGGAAAGACTGCCCTGCGCCGCACTCATAATCTTCCCTAACAGGGAGGACCCTGAGAGCGAGGGACGAGCGAACTAAGGTGGTGGGTCGGGCGTGTCACACTTTGTAGAGGTGGGAGGAGCGGTCGGCGCGGCGCAGGGATTCGCCGATGCTTCCCAGGACTTGGCCGTTGATGGGGGCGGCGATGACAATGCCGAGCGCGTCGCGGTGGAGGCGTTCCAGGCCGTTCTCACGGAGATACCCGGCTTTGCCTGCAATGGCGATGGCGTCGGTGGTCATTTGCAAGGCGTTTTCGGAGAGGAAGAACTTGGCGGTCATGGTGGCGGCTTCAATGGGGGGCCGGGCGTCGTCGGGAAGCGAGGCCATGGACGCGAGGGCGTAGACGTGGGTGCGCATCACGCTCAGGGTGGCGGCGAGTTGGGAGACGCGGACGCGGACGCTTTCGTACTTGTCAAAGGAGTTGTTGGCTTTGACGATGTCCACGAGGCGCCCGAATGCGCCGAGCGCGATTCCCGTGGCGACGATGCCCGAATGCAGGCCGGCCTGCATATCAAAGTCAATGATGGGGCCGATCTTGCCGGGTTCGCCGACGCGCTCGGCATCGGGGACGAGGGCGTTGTCCAGGCTGACCGCGCCGCTGTGCGTGCCTTGAAGCCCCATCGAGTCCATCGGTTCGCCGATGCGCAGACCGGGGTTGTCCGACGACACGAGGAAAAAGCCCTTGCCCTCGGTGGTGTCGGTCATTACCATGTAAACGCCCGCGTGTCCGGCCCCGGTGCAAAAGGCCTTTTGACCGTTGAGGTGCCAGAAGCCTCCTTCCTGGAACGCTTTGGTGTTGAGGACGCTTTTGTCCGCGCCGACGCCGCTTTCGGACCACGCGGACGCGCCCAACGTTTGGCGGGAGATCAAGGGGAGATACTTGCGCTTTTGATACTCCGTCCCGGCTTTGGCGATGCGGTTCGCGGTGAGCGTATGCAGCAGCAGCACAAACGCCGTCGCGGGGGCAATCCGGGCGATCTGCTCCACCGCGTAGGTGACGTTGAGCGTGTCTAAACCGAGGCCGCCGTACTGCGTCGGAATCTTCATGCCGAGCAGACCTTCGGCGGCCAGGGCGCGGATGTTGTCTTCGGGAAAGTCCTGCTCATGCGCGCGCGGTTCATCCGTGTGGACAGTCAGCGCCCCCTGCGTCAGCCGATGCACGACCGGGCCGATCTGGAGGCCGGGGTAAAGTTCCTGCGGGTCTTGATCCCAGGTGAGAACCATTGGGTGTGTTCCCTTTCTATGGCTAGTATACCCCCATGCAGAGCAATCGCAGTCCCGGATGGCCCTCACCCCCCAACGAAGAGGCCCTCACCCCCCAACCCGCCCGCAAGCGGGCGAGGGGGAGTCGGAAGGAAAGAGAAGGGGGGCCGGATGGTGCCGGAAAGGGCAGTGTCTCGCACCCGCCTATTCCTAACCCTCGCCCGCTTGCGGGAGAGGGGGGCGAGCCTCAGCGAGCCGGGTGAGGGCTGTCTGATGCCGCGTTTGGCCGCCTGCCGCGACGGGTACAAGAACGCCAATATCTGAGGCAGCACGGAGGCAACACACATGGCAGATGACACAGTGGTTACGCGCCACGAGACCGAACCGGCGACGACGCATGATGTCGGCGAAGGCGGCGCGCTCGGCGCGGTCAGCGGCGCGATTGTGGGCGGTTTGGCCGGCGGGCCGATTGGCGCGGTGATCGGGGCTGTCGCGGGCGGCGCGGCTTCGGCGGGCGCAGTGGACGTGGTGGACAAGCACGACAACGACTACGCGCGCACCGTGGCGAACGCCCAGCCGGGCAGCGTGGACAGCGTCGCGCCGGGCGTCGGCCAGATGGTCGGAACCGGGGGCGCGTACAGCGACTACGACAATGATTATCGCACGCACTATCAAAGCAATTACGCCGGAACCGGGGCCGATTATGACGAGTACGACCCGGCCTACCGTTACGGCCACGGCCTCGCGGGAGACGCCCGCTACCAGAACCAGGACTGGGACACGGTAGAAAGCGGCGCGCGCGGCGACTGGGAAAGCCGCCAGCCGGGAACGTGGGACCGCTTCAAGGCGTCGGTGCGCCACGCTTACGACCGCGCCCGCGCCCATGTGTGAGTGAGGCGTGATTGACAAAGAACGGCCCGCCTATGCATCAGCACGGGCGGGCCTTTTTGTGCGAGCCTTACGCGGCAAGCGCGGCAGGCGAGGCGGCGCGTTTGCGAATGACGATCTTTTCGCCATCGCTGTCTACGAGGATAGTGTCGCCGTCGCTGAACTCGCGGCGCAGGATGCCCGACGAAATGGCGTTTTCAATCATGCGCTGGATGGTGCGGCGCAGGGGCCGCGCGCCGTAGAGCGGGTCAAAGCCCGCCTCGGCGATGATCTCTTTCGCGCCGTCAGTCACTTCCAGGGCCAGTTTGCGGTCGGCTAATTGCTTGCGCGTGTTCGCCAGCAAGAGGTCTACGATCTGCGTGATCTGCGCGCGGTTCAGGGCGTGGAAGACGATGGTTTCGTCTATGCGATTGAGCAGTTCCGGGCGGAAGTGCTGCCGCAATTGCTCCGTCACTTTGTCCTTCATCTTGGCGTACAGGGCGTCCTCCTGCGCGGGGGTCGCGCCGACCGGCATGGCCTCAATGTACTGGCTGCCGATGTTGGAGGTCATAATGATCACCGTGTTCTTGAAGTCCACGGTGCGCCCGGTGCTGTCGGTCAGGCGTCCGGCGTCCAGCAACTGCAGCAGGATGTTGAATACGTCCGGGTGCGCCTTCTCGATCTCGTCCAGCAGCACGACGCGGTACGGGCGGCGGCGGACGGCTTCCGTGAGCTGCCCGCCTTCGTCATAGCCGACATAGCCGGGCGGGGCGCCGATGAGACGCGCGACGCTGTGCTTTTCCATGTACTCGGACATATCAATGCGGATCATGGCGTCCGGGTCGTCAAACAAGAACTGTGCGAGGGCGCGGGCGAGTTCGGTCTTGCCGACGCCGGTAGGTCCGAGAAACAGGAACGAGCCGATAGGCCGGTTCGGGTCTTTGAGTCCAGCGCGGGCGCGGCGGATAGCCTCGCTGACGGCCTCAATAGCCATTTGCTGGCCGATGACGCGCTCATGAAGTTTGGCTTCCATCGCCAATAACTTTTCGGCCTCTTCCTCAAACATCCGCGAGACGGGGATACCTGTCGCTTTGGAGATGAGTTCGGCAATGTCATGTTCGTCCACGACGCTGTCAAAGCCGGATTCGCGCGCCCAGGCATCGCGCCGTTCGGTGAACTGTCGGCGCAGGGACACTTCCTCGTCGCGCAGGCGGGCGGCCTTTTCGTAATCGCGCGAGTCCGCCGCCGCGCGGCCTTCCTGTACTAAGTGGTTGAGCCGCTCCTCCATGTCCCGGATGTCTTTGGGCATGGATGACTTTTCAATGCGTATCTTGGAGGCCGCTTCGTCAATTAAATCAATGGCCTTGTCGGGCAGGAACCTGTCAGTGATGTAACGCTGAGACAACTCGGCGGCGGCCACAAGAGCGCTGTCATCAATTTTGACGGCGTGATGGGCTTCATACTTGTCCCGCAGGCCGCGCAGGATTTCAATGGTATCCAGGACGCTTGGCTCGCCGACAACGATGGGCTGAAAGCGCCGTTCCAGGGCCGGGTCTTTTTCAATGTTCTTGCGGTATTCATCTAATGTCGTCGCGCCGATACACTGCAGTTCGCCGCGCGCCAGGGCAGGCTTGAGCATATTGCTGGCGTCCATCGCGCCTTCCGCCGCGCCCGCGCCGACAACCGTGTGCAGTTCGTCAATAAACAGCACCACGCCGCCGCCTGCCTTGCGGACTTCGTCCATGACGCCTTTCAGGCGCTCTTCAAATTCGCCTCGGAACTTGGAGCCGGCGACCAGTGAACCCATGTCCAGGGACAGCAGGCGTCGCCCGCGCAGGTTTTCCGGCACGTCGCCCTTGGCGATCTTCAAGGCCAATCCTTCGGCAATCGCCGTTTTGCCCACGCCGGGGTCGCCAATCAGCACAGGGTTGTTCTTGGTGCGCCGAGAAAGTATCTGGATGGTGCGCTTGATTTCCTCATCGCGCCCAATCACCGGGTCAATCTTGTCTTCGCGGGCCAGGGCGGTCAGGTCGCGCGTGAACTTTTCCAGCATCCGGTACTTTTCTTCCGGGTTTTCATCGGTCACGCGGGCATTGCCGCGCACGGATTGCAAAGCCCGGTAGACTTTCTCCTCGTCCACCCCGAACTGCTTTAATATCCGCGCTGCGCCGCCGTCCGTTTCTTTGATCAGACCGAGCAGCAGATGCTCGACGCCGACATAACTATCGTTGAGGCGCTGGGCTTCTTCTTTGGCAAGGTCAAAGACTTTCTTGATGCGCGGCGTGATGTAGATCTGCGCGCTGTCGTCGCTGTACTGCACTTTCGGCGCGCGGGCCAGCGTGTCTTCCACGGCGCGGCTGAGGCCGCGAATGTCCGTGCCGAGATTCTGCATGACCTGGAGCGCCAGGCCTTCGTTTTGCTCCAGCATCGCCAGCAGCAGATGCTCGGTATCCAACTGGGTGTGCTTGTAGCGTTGTAAAATATCCTGGGCTAATTGCACCAGTTCCCGTGCGCGTTCCGTGAATTTATCAAACATACTCATGGTTTATTGCTCCTCGTGCGTCCGGCTGATCTTGCGGCGCAGCGCCTCGCAGGCGCTCTGCGCCTCCTGAAGCATCGCGTCCAGGCGCTCACTCTCCGTTTCCAGGCGCTGCATCTGTTCCATCAACGAAAAGATAAATGCCACACCCGGCAGGTTGATCCCGTTGTCCTGCGTGAAATGCTGAATCTGCTGCAGGCGCTCAATGTCTCGGTCCGAATAGAAACGGTTCTTGCCGACCTTGCGCGGCTTGACCAGTCCTAGACGGTCGTACATTCGCAAAGTCTGCGCGTGGATCGGCTTGACCTCGCTGCCGAGCTGCGCCTTCGGCACGGGCCGGACAAGTTTGGCCGCGATGCTGATCGTGTAAATCGGTTCGTCTTTGTCTTTCAGCAGTGCCATCGCTTACCTCCCGTCACTCGGCCCGCCGACGCTCACCGTGTCCTGCCGCAGTTTGGCGAGTTCCGTCAGCATCTCCCGCTCGCGCGGCGACAGGTCTTTGGGGACCGTAAGTTTGGCGCGGGCGAACAGGCTGCCGCTTTCTGCGCCTTTAGACTTCAGGATCGGCATCCCCTGGCCCTTCAATCGGAACTGCCGCCCGCTCTGCGTCCCGGCGGGGACCGGCAGCACCTTCCGGCCCCCCAGCGTTTCCACCGCCGCTTCGCCGCCCAGCGCGGCGACGGTGTACGGAATCTCGAAGTCCGTGTAAAGGTCGTCCCCCTGCCGCTCAAAGCGCGCATCGGCCCGGATGCTGATCTTCAGAAACAGGTCGCCGCCGCCCGTGCCCTGGCCGGCCCGCCGGATCCGCTGGCCGTCCGCGCC
>CAZZVX010000308.1:0-6239 GCA_964657535.1 Armatimonadota bacterium
GCGGCCCCTGTGTTCAGGCGGCGGTTTGGGGGTCGGGGCCGGCCCGAACGGGCGGCCCCGGCTTGAGATTTCGTCCGGCTTGAGACTTAGACGGCGTCGCGGCAGACGATGCCCAGGAGGGCCAGCTGCGCCTTGGCGGCGGCGACCTGGCCGCCGTTGAGCGTGCCGAAGTCCAGGTCGGACGTGCGCACCTCGGCGTCGCGCAGGATCGCGGCGGCCTTCTTGTCGGCGGCGGTCGCGTCCGTGTTGCGGATCAGGACGCCCGCGGCCACGGCCGAGCCGTCCGCGCCGGCGGGGTTGACCGCGACGGCCTTGCCCGAACCTGCGGCGACGGTGACGGTGAAGCCGTCGCCGGGGACGAACGCGGTGCCGCCCGCCGTCAGGGTGAGGGTGATGCCCCCGCCGGTGAACGCGGCGCCGGTGGTGGCGACGCCGACCTCGTGGCCGTTCGGGTCCTCGACGCTGAACTTGGTGGCGCCCAGAGCGATCAGGCGGTAGACGCCGGGGACGGCGCCCGCGCCCACGGCGACCGCGCTGCTGGTGCCGTTGCCGGTGTTGCCGGCGACGGCGGCGGCGGCGGCGGCGCCCAGGGCGATGAGGCCGATGACGGCGCAGGCGCCGAGCTTGTTGCCGGCGGCGACGGTGACGACGTCGCGGGAGCGCGCGCCGGGGGCTTCGGAGACGATAAACTCTCCGTTGTGTTTTCCTTCGAGGAGTGTCATGGGGTATCCTTTCGGCCGGCCCGTCGGGCCGGGGAACGGTGCGGTCGTGGTTGAAACGGTGCGGTCGTGGCCCTGCGGTCCTTATCAGTTTTGGGCGGCCTTTATCAGCGGCGGGCGCGGCGCTTGGCGTAGACCTTCTCCGGGTCGAGCGCGTCGTCCCGCGCCTGGACTCTGGCCGCCTGTTCGGGCGTGGGGTCCTCGGTCGTCACCACCGGCGCGGTCGCCGTCTGCCGGGGCGCGCCGGGCCGCAACTGTTTGGGGGTCGCCTGTTTGTAGGCGGTCGTCATGGACGCGAGGACGCCGGCGCTGGTCATGGCGGCGATCAGCGTCTGGGCGCTCGCCAGTTCCGCGCTGCCCGCCCCGAACGCGGCGGTCGCGGCGGCGGTGGCGTCCGCCTTCGCCTCCTCCAGCGCGTCCGCCTGCGCCCTCGATTCGGCGTCGGTGTAGCCCTTAAGCCTCTCCGACAGTGCGGCGTTCTCGGCGGTCAGCGTGTCGGTCTGCGCCGCGGCGGCCGCCGCCTGGCCTTCGAGCGCCGCCTTCTCCCCGGTCAGCGTCTGGACCTGGGCGGTCAGCGTGGCCTTCTCGGTTTCCCAGGCGCGGCTTTCGCCCACCAGGGCCGCCACCTTTTCCGGGCTGTCCAGCCCCAGACTCAGGGCGGCGGCGAGGACGCTGGCCTGGGCGGCGCGCGCGCCCTGCCCCAGCGGTCGATTTAACATGTCTGTCCCTTTCTGTCGTCCGCCTGAGTTCAGCCCCAGGCGGGAGAGGATCGAGGCGAGGCCGCCCTGCCGGCGGTCCTCCGTCGAGTGGAGAGTGAGGAGGTCGGTCAGTTCGTCGTCGGTGTCGTCGTCGGGAGGCGCGGGGTCGGCCCCTCCGTCCAGGTCGCCGTCCCCGCCCAGCGCGCTCAGCACGTCCTCGGGGTCGGCGATGCCGTCCACGAAGCCCAGCGCCTTCGCGTTGGCCCCCACATGGACGCGCCCGTCGGCGAGCGTCTGCACCGTTTTCTGGGTCCAGCCGCGTCCCCGCATCACCACCGGGTTGAACAGGTCGCGGTACTCGTTGCAGAGGCGCTTGAAGTCCGCCTGCTGCGCGGGCGTGACCTCCGTCCCCATCGCGCCTTCGCCCTTGAACGCCTCGCCCCCGTCGCTGGTGATCCGGTACTTGACCACGCCCATCTGCTTGTAGTAGCCCGACCAGTCCGGGATCAGGTAGAGCGTCCCCAGGCAGCCGCCCTGGCCGTCCTGGGTCAGGTAGACGCGCTCGCACTGGGAGGCGATCTCGTAGGCCGCCGAGCAGACCTGCCTGCAGGCGGCCCACACGCGCTTGTCGCCCGCCTGCCGCACCTCCCAGACGGCGTCACAGACGGCGGCGAGGCCGGCGACGTGGCCGCCCGGCGAGTCGATGTCCAGCAGCAAATCGGAGGCGAGCGGGTCGGCGGCGGCGGCCTGGATCGCACGGGCGAGGGCGGGCAGGGAGGCGTAGCCGAGGTATCCCATCCACCAGGTCGGCTCGGCGGCCATGAGGGTGCCGTGGATGGGAATGACGGCCACGCCGCTCGTGTCCACGGTGTAGCCGGGGGCCTCGTCGTCATCCTCATCGTCGTCATCGTCCCAGGAAAGCGACAGGGGCGCGCCCAGGAGCTGGCCGTCCAGCACGTTGAGGGCATCGCCCCGAACGTTCCAATGCGGGCAATAGGACGCCGCTCCCAATAATTCCGTGCGCGCTACCGCCCCGTGGGCCAGGTGATGGCTGCTGGCCTCCGGCGCGTGCTGAAAGGCCGCGACGGGCGCGGCGGGGAACGAGCCGGACAGGGCAGTAAGTGAGATAGGGGTCATGAAATATCACCTCTGACTGAGGAGCCGTAAGGGTTGTGCGATGAGGACTATGCGCCGGGTACACTTGCGTCATGGATTCACCTTCGACGCAAGAAACTGCCGGCCCAGCGATGCGGCCCTCGGACGGCGTGTTTGTCATCACCGGGGAGCAGTTGAGGACCATTCCCGGCCTCCGAAAAACCATTGCCAGGGACGATCTGCCCGGCGCGCGGCATCGGCACCTGTTGACGAGCCAGGGAATGGATTTGGAGGCGCGTTACTACACAATGCGGCACGGTCAGGACCAAGTTTATGTCAGCGCGGACTCAGAACAAGACGCAATGCAGAAGTTGAAGGCATATCTCGTCCGAACGGAAGGAAACAAGTGAAAGAATTTACCGTCAAAATCCGTGAAATCGCCACGGACGGGCTGCCAGACATGGACGGACTCACGGGGCGCGTTGCCTTCATTTTTGACGGCTGCCTTGTCTCCGGCTGGCCGCTCGACGATGCGGGGCGTTCGGGGTTCTGGGAAGCCAACGGCGACGTGGGGCGGGGCGGGATGTTCGGTAACGTCACTCACTGGGTGGAGTTGCCGAGGCCGGTGTGGGAACTCGTCACCAGCGGCGCCTCTCCCAACAACTCTTAAGGCGTCTGCACCGGCGGGATCTTCGTGGAAGCGGCGAACACCGGCGCGTAGGCGCGCGTCTTGTCAAACATCCCCGTCCCACTCAAGGCCATTGCTGCGTCATCGGGGGAAATAATTCCCCGATCCACCAGGGCCAGCAGGTTGTTGATCTCGATCTGCCGCGCCTGCTGGTCGATGAGCGCGTCCGTCAGCACGATCGGCTCGCGCTCGACGCGCGCCACCATGTCCACGCCACGCGCACGCAGGTCCAGGTTGGCGATCCACTCCACCGCACGGTCCGGGTCCTGCGCCACGCCCGTCAGCTTGCCCCCGTACTGCCGGAGCTGGATGCCCGCGTAGGCCTGCGTCCCGCCGTCCGTGACCCCCACGAGCGCCGGCGGGTGGTCCAGGCCCTGGATCACCCTCAGCCGGCGCTGGGCCAGAAGCTCCGCCTGCCCCCCCGCCGACACGTTCAGCGCCTTCGCGCTCCCGCCCGTCGCCATCATGATGAAGTCGCTGCTCGTCAGGCTCTCGCAGACGCCCCGCATCATCTGGACCTGCTGCTCGGCCCACTCGGTCGCCGTCAGGTCGCCCCCGTCCTCGGCGGTCCCTTCCAGGACGTCCGGGTTCTGGCGCGCGTACTCGACCCACTGCTGGATGGGGAACTCGAAGGCGATGCGCGGCCACGCCATCGCGTGCAGCCAGTCCCGCAGGGAGCGCTGCTCCGCCACGTCCGCCAGCCCCACGCCCAGGAACCGCCCGAACCGGGGCGCGCCGTAGGGGTTCTCCCGGCTGCCGTTCCACGCGGCCACCCGCACCGTCGTCAGGTCCAGCGGCTTCCAGCCGTCCGCCGCGTCCGGCTGCCGCTGCTCGACCACGCGCCCGCCGTCGGTGTCCCGGAAGCGCACGGAGAGCGGGTCGAAGTCGATGATGTCCTGGACGCCGTCGGCGCCGATCACGCACTCCAGGGCGCTCAGGCCGTCTGTGGTCTGCTGCCGGGCGAGCGTCTTCTGCAGCGCCTCGATCCCGCCGCCCTGGCCGCCGCCGGTCGGCCCGGACCCGGCGGCCGTCTCGGCGCGGGCGATGCCGTCGGTGCGGTTCCACAGGCGGTCCAGGTACGTGGTCTCGGACTCGTCCACGGCCCCTTTGCCGCCCCGGTAGTCTTTGAGGGCGACGAGCCGCATCGCGCCGGGGCGGAAGGTGAAGGACAGGTCGTTGGAGAGCGCCATGCCGGCGATCTCGTGCGTCTCGACGAGCACGCGCAGCAGGCGCAGGGGGACGGTCTCGGCGGCGGCGCGGACGGCTTCGGCCTTGCCGCCCGCCATGCGCTCCAGGAAGGCGGAGGTGGCGGGGTCCCAGCCGCGCCGGGGGATGATGCCGAGCGGGCCGTTGACGGTCAGGCCGCCGAACTTGAAGCCGTCGAAGTAGCCGGGCCGCGTCTGCCGCTCGCCGGGCCGGAAACGGGGGGGATTGGAACGCGCTTTGGTCATAGGAATCTGTCCCTCACCGCCGGTTAATGCCGTAGGCCGCCGGGCGGATGGGGGGCGTCTTCGTCTCCGTCCTTCTGACAACGGCGTACTCCGGCGCGGCGCACAGCACGAAGCCGTCGCCGTCGTCGGGGGAGCGCTTCATGCGCCGCCGGAAGACCTTTTTCTCTTCCAACCGCTTGACTTCGACGCCGGCGCGGTTGACCCACTCGTAGGTGCGCTCGCACAGGTCGCCCTCCAGCTCGTTCGGGGCGTTCAGGATCGCCGCGCCCTTGACCGTCTCCGCCGCCTCCGCGTAGAGGTGGGTGACGAGGTTGTCATAGGCCGCGAGGCTCTTCGCATCGCCGGGCGGCACGCCGAAATGCACCTCGTGCACGATCAGCGCCCCGCCGGGGAACGCCTCCCGCAGCTCCATGTCTTTCTTCAGGTGGGACAGCACGCCCTGGCCGAACCCGCCGCCCGCGTCGATGCGCAGGGAGAGGTGGGTGCAGCCCCGCCGCTTGAGCGCGAGCGCCTCCTGCTTGATCCGCCGGGCGTAGTCGTCGTAGTCCTGCTTCCAGAACTGCGCCGCCCGCCAGATCGCGCCGCCGAAACGCGCGTAGAGGGTGCCGTAGTCGTCGCCGAAGCCCGCCACGTCGCAGCCGAGAAAGCCCCAGACCTTCCCGCCGGCGTCGGGCGGCGGGGGCGGCGCGGACGGTTCGCGCCTGCAGGCGGCCTCGAAGCGCCCGACGACGAGCAGCGTGTTGGTGGCGACGTTGGCCGGCGCGATGCCCATGACGCGGAACAGGAACTCCTTGTTCGGCTTGTAGATGACGCCGGGCCGCCAGTGGACCTCAAAAGTGTAGTCGTCCTCGGAGTGCCGCGCGACGGTCTCGCACCACAGGTCGATCCGCTCGTCCACCCAGCGCCGCCCGGTCGCCCCCTTCACCGTGTCCGCGTCGTCGAGGACGTTGGGGTGGTCCAGCACGGAGAGCCGGTAGTTCCTCACGCCCGACTGCTGGCCCGCCTTGTGGAAGCGGGAGGAGCGCGTTTTCGGGTTGGCGAGCATCAGGCAGAGGATGACCCGTCCGCCCGTCATCATCGCGCCGATGGCGTCGAAGACGAACGCCGGGACGCCCTCGGCCTCGTCGAGAACGAAAAAGAGGAATTGGTCGTGCTGGCCCTGGAACCGCTCGGCGCCGGTGCCGCCGCTGTCGCTGGTGGTCTGCCCGATGGCCCAGTGGTCCGGCCCCTTCTCCATGCGCGGCTCGGAGGGCAGGACGCGCCCCGTCAGTCCTGGACACTTGGCGCGGAGCTTCTTGATGTCCTTCCAGAGCAGGTTGACGACCTGGTGCTTGGAGGGGGCCGTCGTCATGATGATCGACGGCGCAAAGGCGTCGTGGAACCAGTTGACGAGCGCGGCGGCTCCGAACGTCTTACCGACGCCGTGACCGGCCTCGACGCGGAAGATCAGCGGCGGGTGCGAGCCGTCGGCGGCCAGTCCGCCTGCGAGCTGCATCCTGACCGATTCGGCGATGTCCTCGAACAGTTCCCGCTGCCCCTTGGCGTTCCGTCCGGCCCAGGGGACGACGCCGAGGACCTGCTCGGAATA
>CAZZVX010000309.1:0-6233 GCA_964657535.1 Armatimonadota bacterium
ATCGTTCCGGCCTGCAGCATCGCCCGGACGCGGGCCAGCACGGTGGGAACGTCTACTTCTGAGAGGGCGGCAATCTCGGCGAAGGGGTCTTCCAGGAACCCTTGAATGCGGTCCTCGGAGACGGCCAGGATGGCGGCGTTGGTCGGATCGTCTACCTCGGCGGGAACGGCGTTCGGGGAAGCAAAAAGCGTCGTCATGCCGTCATTGTACCCGATTCACCGTCGGAAGAGGGTGGCCTGCCGAGGGTCAAAAACGGCTGGCCGGTTGACAATCCAACACAACTCCTGTATACTAACTGCAAATGCGCTACTAGATATGGCAAACAGGCCGACAGGAAGACCCAAACGGCCGCTGCGCTCGTTTCGGCAGGAGGACACGCAAATGCAGAAAATCTACACCATCGGCGGCAACCGCCTTGAGGGAGAGGTCCGGTTGAGCGGCAGCAAGAACGCGACACTGGCGATCTTTGGGGCGACGCTGCTGCCGGAGAGCGGTCGGACCGTCCTCAAGAACGTTCCCCGAATCAGCGACGTGCTGACGATGCTCGAAATGCTCCGGCACCTGGGCGTCCAAGCCGAGTGGTCGGACTCCTCGACGGTGACTCTCGACGCCTCATCCCTGTCTTCGCACGAAGCCCCCTATGAATTGATCAAGAAGATGCGGGCTTCTTTCTCCGTACTGGGTCCACTGGTCGCTCGATTTGGCAAGGCGCGCGTCGCGCTGCCCGGCGGTTGCGACATCGGGGCGCGGCCCGTGGATTACCACGTCAAAGGCCTGGAGCGCATGGGCGTGCGCGTCACCGTGGAACACGGATTCGTTCACGCCGTCGCCCCCAACGGCCTGCGCGGGGCGGGGATCTATCTGGACCGGGCGAGCGTCGGCGCGACGACCCACCTGATGAGCGCCGCCGCGCTGGCGGACGGCATCACGACGATCTCCAATGCCGCCGAGGAGCCGGACGTCGTCGCGACGGCGGAGATCATCAACCGCATGGGCGGCAAGGTGCGCGGCGCCGGCACAAAGGAGATCACCATCGAGGGCGTCAAGGCGCTTTCCGGCACGGAGTTCCAGGTGGACACCGATAGAATCGAGGCCGGGACGTTCGCGGTCGCGGCGGCAATCACGGGCGGCGACCTGTACATACGGAACGCGATCAAAGAGCACGTCCTGCCGATCACGCGCAAGCTGGTGGATGTCGGCGTGGAAGTGCGCTTCGACGATGACGGGATGCGCGTCCGGGTGCCGCGCCACCGGACATTGACCGCGACCACCGTCACGGCCAGCCCGCACCCCGGCTTCCCGACCGATATGCAGCCGCCGATGGCCGCGCTGCTGACGCTGGCTCAGGGAACGTCCGTGATCACCGAGACCGTCTACGAGCGGCGTTTCAAGTACATTGACGAACTCGCGCGCATGGGCGCGGACACGAAGACGGAAGCGAATTCGGCGATCATCGTCGGTGTCCCGCGCCTGACCGGCGCCCCGGTGGCCGGCTCCGACCTGCGGGCGACGGCGGCTCTGATTCTGGCGGGCCTGGCGGCGGAGGGGCAGTCGGAAGTCTCCGGCATCGAGTACCTGGACCGTGGCTACCAGGACTTCGTCGGGAAACTCCGCGATGTCGGCGCGGACGTCCGGAGGGCGGAAGATGCGGTCGAAGACGTCCCCGGAAAGGCGGCTGCGTGTTCCGTCTAAGCCAGGAGATCGGCATTGACCTGGGGACGGCGAATGTCCTCGTTTACGTGCGCGGCAAAGGCATCATCATGCGCGAGCCGTCGGTGGTGGCGATGGATGTCGGGACGCGGCGCGTTCTGGCCGTGGGCGAAAAGGCCCGCGAGATGCTGGGCAAGACGCCCGTGAACATCGCCGCCGTCCGCCCCATGACCGACGGCGTGATCGCCGACTACACGACGACCCAGCGGATGCTGGAATATATCTTCCACAAGGTCTGCGGCGTCAAGCGCGTCTTCAAGCCGCGCGTGCTGCTGGCCGTCCCGTCGGGCGTCACCAGTGTCGAACGTCGGGCGGTCAAACAGGCCGCGCTCGCCGCCGGGGCAGGGGAGGCGTGGACGATTGAAGAGGCCAAAGCCGCCGCGCTCGGCGCGGGGATGCCCATCGCGGCGCCGGGCGGCAACATGGTGGTGGACATCGGCGGCGGCACGACCGACATCGCCGTCCTCTCGCTCGACGGCATCGTGCTGGCGCGCAGCCTCCGCGTGGGCGGCATGAAGCTCGACGAAGTGATCGCCCGCCACATCCGTTCCGCCTACAACCTGATGATCGGCGACCGCACGGCGGAAGAAATCAAGATCATGATCGGCAGTGTGACGGCGCAGGACGAAGAACTGACGATGGAAGTCCGTGGCCGCGACCTTTTGAGCGGCCTGCCGCAGACGGTCAACGTGACCTCGGAAGAGATTCGCGAGTGCATGATCGAGCCGATCAGCCAGGTCGTCACGCGCGTCAAGAGCGTCTTGGAAAAGACGCCGCCGGAACTGGCCTCGGACATTATTGAGCGGGGCATCGTGCTGACGGGCGGTACGGCCCTCCTGCGCGGACTGGATCAATTGATTTCCGACGCTACGAAAGTGCCGACTTATGTGGCGAAAGACCCTCTCTCCTGTGTCGCCATCGGCACGGGCAAGGCGCTGGAACAGCGGCGTCTGTCGGTGGACGAAGGCAACTACGCGGCGGCCTAACACGTTATGAGAATCACGCAAACACTCGTCGCCGCCGTCGGCCTCGCCAGTCTCGCCCAAAGCGGCTGGGGAGCGCCCTCGGACGTGCCGCCCGGCCACTGGGCGGCGGGGGCCGTCAAGAGCGTCACGGCGAAGAAGATTATGACTGCGGAGACGGACGGCAAATTTCACGGCAGCCAGCCTGTGACGCGCTACGAACTCGCCGTCGCCCTGGACCGCTTCGTGCGCTATATCGAGGTCGGCCGCAAGCCGCTCTCTCCCATCAAGCCCGGAATGGGGGCGAAGATTTTCCCCGGCGCAAGCCCTGCTGCGAAAGCCGCGTTGACTCGTCTCACGGTCCAGGGATATCTCCCTGCGGCTTCGCCGCTTCTGAAGGGCGCCGGGAGTGAGCCGGTCACTGCGCAGCAGCTCGCGGACGCGCTCTCGCAGGTCACGGTCCGCATCTCGGACCTGAGCCTGCCGCCCGACAAAGATTAGGCGACAAAAAAGGGCCGGAGCGGAGGCTCCGGCCCTTTTTGTCTGTCAGGGCTGTTTCGTCGCCTGCTTGAAGACCAACGGCCGCCGCATTTCGGCGACCATCGCTTCAAACTGCGCCTTCAGCCGGGGGTAGTCCGCTGCCGGGACAAGGGCGGGGATGTCCGTCACGACCATATGCTGTGTCAGCGTACCGTCGGCCATCGTGTAAGTCATATCGTAGGCACCCAGGGGCGTGTTCTCATGGACGTCGGCTGGTTTCTCTTCGACGACGTAACCCGGCGGGAGCGTTACTACGGCGTCGGTTTCGAGTTTGTTGACCTGAGATTGGTAGATGGGGAACTGCCGCTCCGGCAGGGCGAAAAGCTTGTCATCCACCGAATGCGGCGTGTAAATCAGCATATCACCGGTCTTGGCCGCCCAGAGGGGAGCGTGATAGGCGCAGTTAAAACTCATCGGCGTGTCCCGCTCCTCCGGCGGAGAGACGGTGAAATGCGTCAGCGAAGCGTTCGGCGTTTCCCGACCGACCAGATTTTCGATGCCCGTCTTGAGTTGGTCCGGCTTGATCGAACGGAACCCCGCCCGCATTCCCAGCGCCATGTCTCCCGTCGCCTTCGTGGCGGTATCGCAGTCGGCGCTTCCGTCCGCGCTCAAGGTGACGCGGGTGGTCGTCGTCAGCGAATTCTCGTCCGGCTTTCCGACGGGAATCGTCTCGAACGTGCCGACTCCGTCCCGGATGACGAATGCATCCGCGCCTCGGTCGCCGCCAGGGATGTCGCCCCAGGAACTCAGTTCCGCCGTGCAGTCGAACCAGTACGGTTGACCGTCAATGTCGGCGCGCACAATCGCGTGGTCGAACGCTTCGAGCGAGGCGAGATGGTCGTGGACGGGCAGGGGGTCACCGGCGTTGAGCAGCACCGGCCAGGCGGTCTTGATGCCTGCCTCATGGAGCATGGTGACAAGCAAAGTCGCCATGTCTTTGCAGTCCCCGTAGCGGTTGCGGCAGACGGCATCGGCGGCGTGCGGCTGAAAGGCGGACAGTCCCAGTTCCAGAGCGACGTAGCGCGTCTTGCCTTCCACCCAGTAGAAAAGCGCTTTGGCTTTGTCCGTGTCCGTCGTCTTGCCCGCCGTCAGCGTCTTGACGAGGGCGCGGATTTCGGGCGTCGCGACCATCTGCGGCGCTGCCAGTCCCTGATACCAGCGGGAGATCGTCTGCCACGACGGGACTGTCGAGATGTCCACGGACGCAAGCAGCGTCTCGGCGGGCGGCATGAGCGGCTCCGGCGTGATGTCGCTCAGGTCACGCATCTCCCAGATGTACGTCTTACGCGCGCCGTCTGCGGACACGTGAGTCGTCGGCTTGAGGCCGGGCGCGTTGTGGGGCTGCATCTGCAGAACCATCGCCGTCGGGGCTGAGATCGTGATGCGGCTCAATTTGACGGGGTCTTGTCCGTCCTGAAAAGCCCACTTTGACGAGTATTGGCCCGGCAGCAGCGCCTTGCGAGTCGTGAGGGTGTAGGTGTAATCCACGATTGCGCCGTCTTCGACGCCCGGCATGGAGATGCCGACCGCGCGGGCGTCGTCATACATGGTGTAGTCCGAGTACGGGCTGCTCTCGTGGATGTCGTCCTGCGGCACGATCAGGAACTTTCCGGTCGGCAGGATCGTGCGCGCGTGGACGGCGCTGAGGGCCTGATTCGTCTGGTTGTACCCGAAGGCCACGTCGGCGTGCGAGCGCCCGCGCTGGTTGAAGATCTTGACCGTTTCATGACTGGTCTCCGTGGCGCTGCCGTCTTGGTTCAAGTGAACAACGGTCTCGTCGCGCAGGGTGACGGCGCCGGCGTCCGGGTAAGCCGAAGCGGGTGGGGCGGTCTTCAGGATTGCGGACGCTGGAACGTCGAAACCCGTATTCCGGGGTTGGCTGGCGACAGGTTTTGGCGCGGCGGTCACGGCCCCGATTGGGACCAGGCAGAAGAGCGCCGCCGGGTACAGGGCAAGAGTCCGAAGGGACATGGGAATTCCTTTCTGAGCGAAGCGGGTTGATACCCCCGTGTATTATAGCATAGGCGCCGACAGGAAACACAAAAAATAGCCTCCGGTCTCAATTATGAGACCGGAGGCCTGTTCGAGAAACGAACTATTGGGCGTTGCTGGTGTCAATCGTCACGTTGGTGGACAGGCCCTGGCGCAAGTTCTGGATGTCGGCGGCGCGGGCGTACTTCTTGTCGTCACCGTCCTTGGCCGGGACCAACTTGACGCGGACGGGGACGCGCTGGACGACTTTGGTGAAGTTCCCGGTCGCGTTGTCCGGCGGCAGCAGCGCCGTAGACGCCCCGGTGGCCTCCTCGATGGCCTGCACCTGTCCCTTGAAGACCTTGCCGGGGAAGGTGTCCACTTCCACCTCGACGGGCTGGCCGGGCCGGACATTCGTGAGCTGAGTCTCCTTGAAGTTCGCCGTGACCCAGACTTCCTGGCCCGCCGTGAGCGTCACGATGGTCTGGCCGGGCGACAGGGCCGCCCCGACATTGACCGACTTCCGCACGACCTGGCCGCTCGTCGGCGCGTAGATGAGCGTGTCATTCTGCGTCACCTGCGCATTGGCGAGGGCCGCTTTGGACTCGGCGGCCTGGGCCGCGAAGGTGGCGATCTGTTTCTGCCGGAGGGCGACCTGCTGGCGGCCCGCCAGCGCGTTCGCCAGGTCGGCCTGGGCCGACCCGCCTTGCTGCAAGTTGTTGGCGACGTTGGTCTGCTGGATGCCGATCTGGGAAAGATTTGCGCGGGCCAGGTTTAAGCCGGCGCGGGCGACTTCCACCTGCTGCTGGGCCGCGTCCGCCTGCCGCCGCGCGGCATTGAGTTGTGCCAGGGACTGCTGAACGTTGGCCCGCGCCGTGGCGACCTGAGACTCGGCTTCAGCCGCCTGCTGTCGCGTCGACTCCAACTGAGAATCGGCGCTGGCGGCGGCGGCGGTCGCGGCGTCGTACTGCTGCTCTGTCACGGCCTCCTGCTTGACCAGGACGGCGTAGCGGGTCTCGTCACGCGCGGCCTTGTCGCGGTTGGCCTGCG
>CAZZVX010000310.1:0-6229 GCA_964657535.1 Armatimonadota bacterium
CGGGCGCGTCTGGGAACACCTGACGCCCGGAGGTTCGTTTCTGTTTGACCTGAACACGGAATACGCGCTGGCGCAGGGGATGTTCACGCAGGACAATCTCGGTGAGGGCGAGCCGCTGCAGTACGACTGGAGATCCCGCTACGACCCGCAGACGCGGCTTTGCACCGTCGAGATGGACTTCTCTTACGCCCCCCGTGACGGCGCGCGCCAAACGTTCACAGAGACACATTTTCAGCGTGCGTATCACAAAGAGGAGATTCTGGAAATGCTGCGTGAAGCGGGCTTTGGCGAGTTATTTGTCTATGACGGCTATTCGCTGGCCCCGCCGAAGAAGCGCTCCGACCGACTCTTCTTTCTCGCCATCAAGCAGGACGCATAAGAAAGGCCGGAGACGATTGTCTCCGGCCTTTCTTATGCGTCATTTTCCTGACTGCTGCTCGTGCCGCTGCAGCGCGAGTTCCGCGCGGCGCAGGCGCTCCCGAATCTCTTCGGCGGAATCGGCTGTCGAAGCGTAGCGCAGATGCTCATGCACTTCGTGCAAATGCCGATGCTGCTGCTCCATGGTGTGAGTCGCAGTCGGCTCCGGGGCGACGTTTGTAGACATCATTGTCTCCTTTGAGTGTGTTTTCCTCGCCATTGAGGAGTGTAAGCAGTGCCTAGTATACCCGGATTCCATACAAGCCACACGCTGGGGAAATCTTACGGGCAAGTCGTCGAAGGGACGCCGCCGGTGAGCAGTGCGTCGTTGGTGATACGGTCCGGGATCTCCCACTTCACATGGCCGTCTACGAACGCCGCATTGCCCCCGCCGGTGTGGCGGGTCGAGACCGTGTTGAAGCCGTATGAGAGGTAGCCGTCGTCGGTCGAGCCGGTCGCGGTATCCGGCTCTCCCTCCTCGCACAACAGTATCCATCGAGAGGTGTCGTCGAAGGCGGCGAGGGCTTTTCCGGGGTTGAAGCCTGGGGTATATGCCCCAGTGGCGCACTGGTTAATGGCGTAGGAGTCGCCCGATGCCTGCCCTTGCGCATCGTCCGGGCAGACATAAACCTGGCGGCTTTTGACGTAAGGGTAGATTGACCCTTGTGACACGTCAAACGCCCCCGCCGTGCTGTTGAGATTGTTGAAGGCGTTGAAATAGACCCACCCCCCGTGCTGTCCGATGCCGGGGGAAGGCGACGGGCCGCCGCCGTTCGTGCAGCCCGGAAGAATCTCGTCGTTGTCTTCCGCGTATTGCAGGAAGCCGATCCCCAGTTGGCGCAGGTTGGACGCGCAGGTGATCTGACGGGCCTTCTCGCGGGCTTTCGCGAACGCGGGGAAAAGGATCGCCGCGAGAATCGCCACGATAGCGATCACGACGAGCAGCTCAATCAGGGTAAAGCCCGGCGGCGGACGGCGTCGACAAGTCAAAGTACGCATGGGTGTCCTGTCAGTGATCGCCGCCGGCGAACGCTTCCACCCCGGCAAGCAGCGCCTGCGCCATCTGCGCCTGGCCCTGGGCGGTGCGGATGAAGGCGTAATCGTGGGCGTTCGTCAGGACGCACATTTCTACTGTCAGCGCCGGCACGCGGGCGAAGATCGAGCCGGTCAGCGCCCCCTGCTTGCCGCCTACGAACGTCGCCGAATCGCCCTTCACGCCCAGGTCCGGCAGTCGGCCCGCCAGGGCCTTCGCCACGGCGGGCTGGAACTTCTCGGCGGCGACCCGGCTGCGCGCCATGATGTCCGTGGAGGGACCTGTCACCCCGAAGCGCGTCCCCTGCCGGTCGGGGAAATACGTCGCAATCCCTGACCCCGACCCGGCATCGCAGTGCAGGCGCAGGAACAGCACGGCGTGGGCGGCATTGGCCGTCTCCGCCCGCTGTCGGTTCGTCACCACTTCGTTCTCCGCGTGCTTGGTCATCACGACCGTGGCCCCGGCGGATTTCAACAGCGCTTCCAAACGCTTGCCGACGACCCAGTTGACGTGCCGCTCGGTGAGTTTGCCGTCGCGGCTCGCGGTCCCGGCGCTCGTCTCCGACGTGTGGCCGGGGTCCACGCAGATGACGACGCCCTGCAATGACGGCGTCCCCGCCGCCGCCTGCGCGGGCGGGAGCGGCAGCCAGGGCAGGATCAGAAGCAGGGCGAGCAGGTATTTCATGCGTGTGGTCTCAAAGTCAGGTAGCCGAGGACGCTGACGACAAGCCCCGCCAGCAGTCCGAGCGACAGCGCGCGCTGCCGGGTCTTCAGCGCCCCGGCGAGCGGGAACAGGGCGAACAGCGCGACATACAGGAACTCGGCCCGCGCGCTCCAGTGCCGGTGATAATAGGACTGGAACAGCAGCGCCGTCATCAGTCCGAACAGGGCGCACAGCGGCAGCACGAACAAACCCTGCAAGAAGTTGGCGATGTTCTGACGGGTGAACAGAGCGGCCTACTTCTTCAGGTTGTAGAACGACTTCAGTCCGTCGAACGTCGCGGTGTCGCCGAGCGACTCTTCGATACGCAGCAGTTGGTTGTACTTGGCGACCCGGTCGGTGCGGGCGGGGGCGCCGGTCTTGATCTGGCCCGCGTTGGTCGCCACGACGATGTCGGCGATGGTGGCGTCCTCGGTCTCGCCGGAGCGGTGCGAGACGACGGCGGTGTAGCCGGCGCGCTTCGCCATCTCGATGGCGGCCAGGGTCTCGGTCAGGGTCCCGATCTGGTTGACCTTGATGAGAATAGAGTTGGCCGTGTGGCTCTCGATGCCGCGCTGCAGGAACTTGGTGTTGGTGACGAACAGGTCGTCGCCGACCAATTGGACGCGGTCGCCGATGCGGTCGGTGAGTTTGCGCCAGGTGGTCCAGTCGTCCTCGGCCAGCCCGTCCTCGATGGAGATGATCGGGTACTTGTTCACGAGGTTCTCGTAGTAGTCCACCATTTCGTCGCCGGACAGGGTGCGGCCCTCGCCTTTGAGGACATACGAGCCGTTGTCGTAGAACTCGGAGGAGGCGGGGTCCATGGCGATCATGATCTGCTCGCCGGCCTTGTAGCCCGCCTTGTCAATGGCCTCCAAAATGACTTTGATGGCGTCCTCGTTGGAAGGTAAATTCGGGGCGAAGCCGCCTTCGTCGCCGACGGCGGTCGCCAGGCCGCGCGCGTGCAGGACGCCCTTGAGCGCGTGGTACACGTCCACGCCCCATTGCAGGGCCTCGCTGAAAGACGACGCGCCGACGGGCATTGCCATGAACTCCTGCATATCCACGTTGGAGTCGGCGTGCTTGCCGCCGTTCATGATGTTCATCATGGGGACGGGCAGTTGACGGCCCGCCGTGCCGCCGATGTAGCGGTACAGTGGCAGTTCTAAACTCTTGGCGGCGGCCTTGGCGACGGCGAGGGAGACGCCGAGCAGGGCGTTGGCGCCGAGTTTGCCTTTGTTGTCGGTGCCGTCCAGGGCGATCATCAGTTCGTCAATGGCGACCTGTTCGGTCACGTCCAGGTCAATGAGTTCGGGGGCGATGGTCTCGTTGACGTTCTCGACGGCCTTCAGGACGCCCTTGCCGCCGTAGACTTTCTTGTCGCCGTCGCGCAGTTCCACGGCCTCGTTGGCGCCGGTGGAGGCCCCGGACGGCACGCTGGCGCGTCCCAGCGTGCCGTCTTCGAGGTAGACATCCACTTCGATGGTGGGGTTGCCGCGCGAGTCTAAGATCTGCCGCGCCTGGACGTTCGTGATTGCTGTTGCCATAGTGTTCGCTGTTCTCCTTAAGGTGTCAAACGGGTGTGTTCGGTGAGCAGGGCGCGGGCCTGCGCCGCGAAGGGCGAGTGCAGGGCCAGGGCGATCTGCGTCTCGATCAGGCCTTCGGGGACGCCCATATCGAAGCGCTGCCCGTGGACCTCGCTCACCAGGTAGCGCTCGCGCCCCTGCAGGAGTTCCTGCGCGGACGTGAGCTGGATCTCGTTCCTGTGCCGCAGGTCGTGGGCGATCAAATAGTGCAGGCACTCGAAGATCGCCGGCGGGAAGACGTGGATGCCGAAAAAGCACAGGTACTGGCCGCCGGGCAGGCCGGGGGTGCGCAGGTTCCGCCGGGCGTAGTCTATCGTCGGCTTTTCGACCATCTCGCGTATCTCATAGACGGGCGGGTCGGTCCCTGGGAGCGGCTCGCCGCCGACGGTGCCGTAGCGCGGCAGGTGCGCTTCGGGCGTGCGCATGACCGACGAGACGGGGCAGCCGCCGGCTTCGTAGGCATCAATCACCTGGCGGGCGCAGCGCTCGGCGCGGGCCGAGAAATAGACGTGGTCGCCGAGCAGCAGCGTGAACGGCTCGTCGCCGACCCACTTGCGGGCCTGGTAGACGGCGTGGCCGTAGCCGTCCTGCGTGTCTTGCACGACGAACGTCAGGCGCTGCGCCATGTCGTCCAGGGCGTCGGAGAGGGGCAAGGCCCAGTCCTTGCCCCGGAAGGCTGCGGCCTTCTGCGCATCACTGAGGCCGCGAAAGTGGCGGCGCATCGGCCCGATGTTGTCGGGGTTGGCGACGACGCACAGCTCTTCGATGCCGGACGCGAGAGCCTCCTCGGCGATGATCTGCAGGGTCGGCTTGGCGTAGCCGTCGGTGTCCACGAGCGGGAACAGTTCCTTCTGGACGGTGCTGCTGGCCGGGTACTGCCGCGTCCCGCGCCCCGCCGCCGTGATGACGGCCTTGCGTACTCTGGTCATAGTGGGTTCTCGGCCTGAGTTCAGAGCGTCCTGGCCTCAGTCGCCGTTCCAGAGAACGCGCACGTCCACGGCGCGCATCCCGGCGCGGCGGGCGGCCTCCAGGCCGGGGTCGCCGTCCTCGTACACGATGCAGTCGGCGGGGGCGACGCCCAGTTTCTCGGCGGCCAGCAGGAACAAGTCCGGGGCGGGCTTGCCGTGAACGACATCGTCGGCGGTGACGACGGCATCGAAGAGTGTCAGCAGGCCGAGCGCGGTCAGCGTCTGCGTGACGATCTTGCCCATGCCGCTGGACGCGACGGCGATGGGGACCTGCCCTTTGTGGGAGCGGGCGATGTCGGCGACGGCCCGTATCTCCTCCACCGTGTGCAGCATTTCCAAATAGCGGCCTTCTTTGGCCTCCTGCATCTCCGACACGTCAATGGTGTAGCCGAACTTTTCGTTCAGCGTCTCAATAATCGCCTTGTTGGGCAGCCCGCCCATCTCAAAGAACGGGTCCCCGGCGATGTCAATGCCGAACGACTTGTACGACGCGACCCACGCCTTGACGTGGGCGGGCATGGTGTCGGCGAGCGTGCCGTCGCAGTCGAAAATGATGGCCTTATACGGCTCCGGGGGCGCGATGCTCGGTGGATTCATGGTTGCCTGTCCGGGGGCGCATGGAAACGCGCCGCCGGGGTTAGTATACCCGCGACGGCGCGTTTTTTGGACAGGGAACGGGCTACTTTAGCGTGAGGGACGGGGCGTCGCCGGGCGCGGCGACGACCGTGACGGGGACCCAGACGGCCTGGCCGGTGAAGCCGTTGGGGGTGACGGGCGTGAGCATGACCGCGATCTGCATCCCGACGAGGGGCTGGGCGAAGCGGGCCAGGTACGCGGCGGTGATGGGCGTGCCGGGGGCGCTCATGTCGTTTTCCGTGGAGATGTAGCGGAAGTCTTCGGCGCGGAAACGGGTGAGGCCGGGGGACAGCGGGCCGGTGGCGCAGACGCGGACGTGGCCGGTGTAGTCGCCCTCGGTGTTGACCCTCAGCTCGAAGACGCCGGCGCCGGACGTGGTCGCCGTCACGGTGAACGGCAGCATCTCGGTGAGCAGGTCCGGCTTCTGGGGCGCGTCGGTGAGGACGGTCGTCGCGCCGAGCGTCTGAAACCGGACGTTGTTGAGCGACTGAAAGACGGCGAATCCGCTGGACGTGGACTTTTTGCCCGGCGACCAGACCTGCCCAAGCGCGTTAAAGTTCTGCCTTTGCTGGGGGGTCAAAAGCTGCCAGGCGCGGCTGATGGTCGCCAGCACGATTTTTGTTCTGGTCTGACTGGCCGAGCCGAGGTGTTTCGGCTCCCGTTTGAGCGCCGCGTTGCCGTTGACAAGCGTAAGCATGGTGTTAGTTACCTCCACCCCTGTTATCGGCAACTCCCGATATTTTCTTCAGGTGTTTTTTTAGGCATAACGGTCAGGCTCACCCGCGCCCGCAACCGGCTTGTACTAAGACCACTGCGCGAAGCGCCGGATAAGAATAGCGCAGTTTGGCGTCCGCTGCAACTGTTGTTGGGCCGTGCTTACGAGTCGAGAC
>CAZZVX010000311.1:0-6200 GCA_964657535.1 Armatimonadota bacterium
CGTGCTGGCCCTGATGGGGTCCAGCACTGCCTATGCCCTCTTCACCTTGTTGCACTTAGTGCGCTAGTCCCACTGGATAATTTTCCAGTCGCGCACGAACAGCGTGTACAGCGTCGGGACCAGCAGCAGTGTGGTGAAGGCGCCCACGCACAGGCCGCCGATCTGGGCATAACACAAGGGTTCCCACAGAGGACCGCCGTGCAGGGCGAGCGGGACAAACGCGATCACCGTTGCGCCGACCGTGATGAGGATCGGGCGCAGGCGCTGCACCCCGGCGTCCAGAAGGGCCGTTTCGAGCGGGTCGCCGCGACGGTGAGCGGCCTCGATGAAATCGAACAGCACGATGATGTGGCTGACCAGCACACCGACCAGGCTGATGATGCCCAGAAAGGCCATAAAGCCGAACGGCTCGTTCATCGCGCGCAGGCCGATGACCGCCCCGACCATGCCATAAGGCACGGCGGCGAAGACAAGTAAGGGTTTGACCACGTTCTTGAACTCGAAGATCAAGGCCAGGTAGATACACACAACCGAGATTGCCAGCACGGCGACGAGTTGCAGGAACGCCTTTTGCTGCTCCTCGATTTCGCCGCCCTGCTCAATCGCGTAGCCGGGCGGTAACCCCGCCCGCAGTTGGTCCAAACGCGCCTGGGCCGCGCCGTCCACATCCGACGCGAGATGGCCCTGCGTCGGGAAGCAGGATACGGTGATGCACGGGAACTGGTTGCGGCGGCGCAGCACGATGGGTTCCAGGCGCGGCACGACGGCAGCGACCTGACCGAGCGGCACCCGTTGATTACTCTGGGAGGAGTAGACGTACAGACTGTTTAGGTCGGCGATGTTGGCGCGGTCTTCCAGACGGAGACGCGCAACTATCGGAATCTGTGTGTCACCGTCGCGCAGGACGCCGACGGGCGTTCCCGACGAGGCGGCGCGGCTGGCGTCGGCGATGTCCTGCTCGGTGACGCCCGATAGCGCGGCCCGGTCCGGGTCGGCCTGCACGTCCAGGCGCAGGCCGGACGTTCCCCAGTCGTCCCGAACGCGCGTGGCGACGGGAATGGAGCGATAAACGTCTTCGACGGCGTCGGCGATTTGACGGAGTTTCACGGGGTCGTCGCCGGAAATGCGCACGGCGACGGGGATGCCGATGGGCCGACCCGTTTCCAGTTCGTGAACATCAATGCGTGCGCCGGGGATGCCCGACAGGGCATTTTGGAGGGGATATTGCAGGCGCAGGGTGTCCGGCTTGTCGGCAACGCGCATGATAATCAGCGCATAGTTGGGCGATGGCTGCTGGGGGAAGAGCGTGAACCAGAAGCGCGGCGCGCTGCTGCCGACGAAACTGCTGAGCGACACCAGGACTTTCTTGGGACGGCCCGGCGTCCCCTGCGACGCGGCGTACTGAGCCGTCACGCTTTCGATGACCCGTTCGGCCTGCGCCGTGACCCGGTTGGTCGCGCTGAGAGAAGCGTCTTCGGGCAGTTGGATCTCTATATAGGACAGGTACTGCGAATCGTAGGGAAAGAACGACTGTTTGATCTGGGTGAACAGCAGGCCCCCCAGCAGTAAAAACAACAGCGACCCGGCGGCGACGGCCTTCCGATGGCGGATGCAGCCGCCGACAACGCGACGGTAAAACCCTCGGAAGCGGGTCACACCGGCCTGGCCGAATTTAGGCGGGGGCACGGAACGCAGCAAGTAAAAGCCGAGCATCGGCACGAATGTCATGGAGACGATGCGCGAAGCGATCAACGCGCAGGTCATCACGACCGGCAGCGCGTACAAAAAGCGGCCCGTGTCGCCCTTCAGCACTAAAAACGGCAAATAGGCGACAATATTGGTCAGCGTCGCAAAGGCAATCGCCGTCCCTAATTTCGTCGGCCCCATCCAGGCGGCAACGGCGGGACGGCGGCCCTGGCCGAGTTCGCGCTTGATGGCGTCCCCCGCCACCACCGGGTCGTCCACCAGCAGGCCGAGCGCGATGATCAGCGACGTGACCGAGACCTGCTGAATGTCCATCCCCAGCAAGGCCATGAAGCCGACCGCCATCGCCAGGGTCAGCGGGATCGCGCAGGCCATCAGCAGCGCCGAGCGCCACTCCCGGAACCCGACAAGCGAGACCAGCACGACCAGCACTACCGCCTGCCACAGACTTTCCAGGAACAGCCCGACGCCTTCCCGCACCTGCTCCGGCTGGTCCGAGACGCGGGACACGATCAGGTCGGACGGCAGCCGCGTCTGCAGCGACGCCAGCGCCGCGCCGACATCCTTTCCGGTCTGCTCGATGTTGCCGTTGGCGCGCATATACACCGCCAGCGTGACCGCGCGTGACCGCTGCCAATTCCCCTGCCCGTCTTGGCTGTCGTAATAGTTGAGGGCCTGCGGCGGGTCTTGATATCCACGCTCAATGTCCATGATGTCCCGCAACGGCACTGTCGCGCCGGACGCCGTGGCCGCGACAGGGACAGCGCCGATCTGCGACACGTCCCCAAACTCCGCCGGCGGCGCGACACGGACGCTTAACCCACCGACATCCAGCGACCCGCCCGCCGCCGCCACGTTCTGCCCATTGAGGATGGCCGGCAGCAGGCTGGGGCGCAGGCCGAGCGCGGCCAGCCGCTCCTGCGAATAGGACAGGAGGACGTTTTCCGGCAGCAGCCCGGAGCGCGTCACTTTGGACACGGACGGGATCGCCTGCATCGTCCGCCCCAGCAGGTCGGTGAAGTCGTCCAATTGCCGGTAGGTGTATTCGTCGCCAGCGACGCTCGCCAGCCGTGCGCGCGTCGCTTGCGGATCGCGGATGACGACCGGCAGCCAGGCGTCCGGGTGCAGCGACGACAGGTGCAGCTCGCTTTCCAGATAAGCGTTGGCTTCCGCCAGAATCGCGCCGTCAGACTGCGCCGAAACGCCGTCAATGCCGACGAATCCCGGCTCTCCGATTACACGAACGTTCGCTGCCAGATGCCGCGTCTCCAAGCGCTGCGCCAAAAGTCGGACCGGCGGCTGCACGATGTCGGCGCTGAGCGAATACGGGAAACAATAGACGAGGGTAAACCGCCCCTTCGCAGCGTCATTTCCACGCGCGTCCTGAATCGCCGCCTGCACGGCCCGCGCCCGCAGGGCGACTTCGACCGGCGAGACCTTCGGGCTGGCAACGCTCAACGTCACGGCGGCCACGTCCCCAAAATCCTTCTCGTAACGGATCGGCCCCGCGCCGGGCGGCAAATCGTGGACTTCATCCAGCTTGAGTTTGATGTCGTTGAAAGCCCGGTCCATGTCCGTGTTCAGGTATTCGTCCAGTGACACGACGACAGAAGAAACGCCGGGGCGGGACACGGACTCGATCTTGGCGACGCCTGCGCTGCGCGAGACGGCCTGCTCGACGGGCTTGGTGACGAGATCCTCGACCTGCTGCGCGCTCGCGCCCGGCCAGACGACCGTGACCAGCGACCGACGCATGGGGATATAGGGGTCTTTGCGCTGGGGCATGGCGAAATAACTGAAACAGCCCCAGGCGAGATTAACGACCAGCAGCACCCAGGCGATCTGCCGGTTCTCGACGAAGAACCGGGCTAGGTTGCGGCTCCTCTTCACGGTTCCGTCGGCGCTGTCGGGCGTCATTCCCCGCCTCCGGCGTCCGTCACGCGCACCGGCTGGCCGTCGGCGAGCAGGCTCGGCCCCGATGCCACAATCTGCGTCCCGCGCGTCAGACCGCGCACCACGACCCGGTCGCCCTGCGACGGGCCGAGTTCCACGTCTCGGTAACGGGCCGTCACTTGTCCGTTCTCGCGGACGATCACGACGGCGGCGTAGCCGCCGGCCCGGTCGCGCGACGGAACGATGGCCGAGAGCGGGGCGGTCAGTGCGCCCGCGTCGTGCGCGTCGTTATCTAATGTCAGCGTGGCGACCGTGCCGACCAGCGCGCGGCCCTGAGCGTTGGGAACCGTCACCTGCACGTCAAACACGCGCGTCTGGACATCCGCCGCCGGGGCGAGTTCGGTGATCGCGCCCGTGACAGGAGCGGCGGCGCCCGCGCCGAGCGTCAGGTGGACGCGCTGCCCGACGCGCAGGCGGCGAGTCTCTGTTTCGGGGACGCCGAAAACGACGTCCAGACGGGACACGTCGGCGATACTGAAAGCAGGGCTGCCGGGGCCGACCAGCGACCCGACTTCCACCCGCCGCGCCAGCACGACGCCGGTGAGAGGCGCGCGGAGGACCGTCTGCGCGACCGGGACGCGCTGCGCCGCCGCCGCCGACTGCGCCTCAGTGACCTGTGACCGGGCCGCGCCGACGGCGGCCCCGGCTTCGGAAGCCGCCGCCCGGCTGGCCGCCACGCCGGATTGCGCGTTCTGAATGCGGGCCAGGCCCGCGCGAATCTGCGCGTCCGCCTCGGCCACGCGGCCCTGCGCGGCGTTTCGCGCCTGACGCGCGGCGGCGAGTTTCGCCGTCGCCGAGTCCAAGCCGGCTTTCGCGGCGTCTTCCTGGGGCCGCGTGGCGCTGCCGCTGTGATACAGATCGTCCGTGCGCGTGAACGTGTCCTGGGCCAGCGTCACGCCTGTCTGGGCCTCCGCCACTCCCGCAGCGGCCTGCCCGACGGCGGCGACGGCCTGGGCGCGCTGAGCCTGCGCCGCCGAGAGCGCCGCCCGCGCTTCGACGACGGCGTCCTGCGCCTGTCGCTGCGCCGTCCCCGCTTCCGTCACTTTGTACGCGGCCTGGGCGGCATTGGCGCGCGCCGTCGCGGCCTGGGCGTTTGCGGCGTCGGATTGTGCCTGGTAGTCGGCGCTCTGGACCCGCGCCAGAACCGTCCCCGCCGTGACCCTGTCTCCGGCCTGCACCGGGCGCGTCGTCCCGGCGGCGTCCCGGACGCTCAAAACGCTCTGCACATAACCACTCACCCGGAACGCCAAATCCACCTGCCGATGCGGCCTGACCGTGCCGGAATAGCGCTGTCCCCCGGCGTCCTCCGGGGCCGCGCCGCCGATTGTCGCCGCGACGACCGGGACTGCCTGCGGCGGCGCATGGGGCGCGGGCCGACAGCCGCCCGTCATGCCGAGCGCCAGAGCGCAGATCCAAACTCGTCGGTGCGGCCTCTCGGTCACAGGTCGTCCCCAGTCGCCGCCGCCAATGCGGCCCGCGCGGCCAGCAGGCTCACCAGCGCCTGCTGCTGCCGCGCGTCGGCGTCAGCCGCCGCCGCCTGCTGCTGCAGAACGTCCTTGAGCAGAATCGTTCTGTCTTTGTACTGATTGGTCATCTCCCGCAGACGCTCCTGAGCCGCCCGACTGCTCGCCTGGGCGACGGCCAGCGCGGCCTCGGCCTCGGCAGCCTGACGCACTTTCGCGTCCACCTCCAGCCTTGCCTGCGACCGGGCCTCCTGAAGAGCGGCCTGGGCTTCTCCGTCCTGCTGCGCCTGTTCGTCCTGCGCGGCCTGACGACGGCCCCAATCCAGCGGCGTCCAGTCCAACTGGAGTCCGAGGATCGCCAGATGGTCGGGCAGGCCGTGGACCCGCCCCGCGAGCTGCGAGTCGCTCAGGACGAGGCTGACGGCGGGCAGGTCCGGCATCTCTGCGATGCGCCGCCCCAGCGAAGCCTGCTCCACGCGCAAGGCCGCTTCGCGGACATCGGGGCGCTGACGCAGGGCGCGCTCCCGAAGCGCGGCGGCATCGTCCGGCGACGAGGAAGCGGCCTGGGGCAGAAGGACGCGGAATGGCGTCGCCAAATCTCGCCCCAGCAGCGCGTTCAATCGTTCCTGGGCATCGGCGAGCGTGTCCGTCATCTGGGTCAGCGTGAGTTGCTGCTGAGCGGTCTGCGTTTGGGCATCGAGCAGGTCGGCCTGCAGCGCTGTCTCGTGCGCGACAAAGTCGCCGACGGTGCGTTCCAGTTCCTGGTCAGAAGTCAACGTCTGCCGGGCGGCGCTCATGCCGTCCTGCGCTGCCAAAATCTGAAAGTAGGTCTGCCGGACGGCGGCGGCAATGGCCTGCCGCTGCCCGCGCAGATGCTCCTGCGCCGCCTGTGCGCCCACCTGCTGCAAGCGAATGTTCAGCCGGATCGCGGGCAATTGCGTCAGAGGCTGCGCGACAGTCGCTCCGACCAGGCCGATGCCGCCGTGCGCGGAAAAGACACGGGCGTCCGTCGCGGGGAACGGGGCATCATTGGCTGTACCGAGTGAACCGGCGGGGACACGCACATCCAGGGGACCGAGC
>CAZZVX010000312.1:0-6169 GCA_964657535.1 Armatimonadota bacterium
GGCGAAGCCTTTCGCCGCAGGCGAACGAGGACCCCAGCGAAGCGGGGAGGTGGGCTATCTGGGCCTCCTTCATTGTATCACGTTTCCCAAAAATTATGTTTTCCCCACGCACAAATTAGGTTTTTATTAGGGATTGTCGGCGATAATGCCCCCACAAACGCCGTGCAACGGACATCACGCGACCGAAAGGGACCCGTTTAATGAACTCGCAGTGGATTTCATCCATCACCTGGGGCGGAAAAACATCTTCCCCCCCACACGCACTTTTCCCCACTTTGGCAGCCGCCGCGCTCGCCATCGCCATTCTGCCCAGCCTCGCCCGCCCCGCCCACGCCCAAACGGCCACGCCCGTCTACGGCAGCGACACCCAGGACATCGGCTACGCCCGTCCCACGCCCCGACTCGGCCCCCCCGTCAACGCCGGCAGTTATTCCACGGAAGCCCACTACGACTCGCGCGGCGACTTGATCTACCTCGGCAGCGTCGGCGCGAAGGAAGGCAACGAAGACCCCAACTTCTCCTACGGCTCCGCCTACGACCCCAACCCCGTAGACATCAGCCAGGGCTTCGTCACCCGCGCCCTTGTTGACGCCAACGACTCCGACGGCTTCGCCTTCGTCGTCCACAACCCCGACAATACCACCGACAGCCTGCGCGACCCCGGCAGCGGCGCCTACCTCCTGCCCCGCAGCCTGTCCGTTCAATTCGTCCACCTCGGCCCGCTCACCGGCGACTACGGCCATAACCACAACAACACGACCTTCCGCATCTTCGTCGCCGCCGTCAATGCTCAGGGCCAGAACAACGTCCTCGGACAAGTAGACAGCACCACCCTCTCCGATGACGACCAGATTCTGCAGATCCGCTACCTGCCCAAGTTCCAAACCGTAGACGTCTACGCCACCGCCACAAACGGCGGCACCAAACTTCTGATCCGCGTCCCCAACGTCAACCTGAAACATTACGGCATCACCCAGCCCGACGCCAACCCCAGCAGCACCGCCGTCTACGGCGCGCTCGGCTGGACCGCCGCCACGCCACGGATCTACTCCACCGGCAGAAGCTCTTTCAGCAACTCCCTGCCCGCTTGGCTTGTGCAGTGGTCCATCGGCAACAGCCTCGTCTTCGCCTCCGGCTTCGGCCCGAACTACTACGAAGACCGCTTCCCCTTCGCCACCACCGGCCAGAACGTCTGGAACGGCCATTCCAAAGACTTGTATGACCTGCGCGCCGCCTACGAGATCACCCCGCCCGCCAAATCCAGCAGCACCGGCACCAGCAACGACGTCTTCTCCTTCACCGTCGGCGGCTACGAGAAAAACGTAGACATCGGCGTCGGCGCCGACCTGATCGCTACGGGCGGCGAAGCCACCATCAATTACCCGCTCCTGCTGGACATGGCCCTGCCCGCCCAGTACAGCGCCAACCCCGGCCAGTCGTTCACCGTCCCGATCTCCTTCACGCCCGACCCGGCTGCGACCCTGACCACGACCACGCCGACCGCCAACGTCACCGCCGACCTCACCTTCGGCCTGGATGTCGGCGTCAACCTGGATGCCAGCGTGCTGGGCCACTCCCTCACCAGCGGCAATCTCATAGACCTGAACATCCCCACAAAGCACGTCAAGTTCTTTGACCTGCAGGAGATTCTGCAAAGCGGGCTGGTCCCCTTCGTCAACGGCGGCGTCAACTACGCCGGCTCGTTCCAGGGCGACGGCGAAAACACCAGCGGCGAAAAGAAGACCGGCGGCAGCACCGAAGGCGCCAAAGACGGCGCATCCCCCGCCGACTTCGTCTCGTTCGGCATCACCATCCCCGACCTCAGCACGTCGGGAACCGTGGACTCCAACGGCACGGGTTCCGCCGACATCACCTCCAGCGCCGACTCCCCGTTCGTCAGCCTGTCCTCGGACTTCACCAACGCTGTCCTGGGCGAGATTCCCGGCCTGGACATTTTGACCCTGCTGCCCTTCTTCAACAGCGACTACAGCCTGAATTTGGGCGGCACAAACGTGGAACTCGGCTTCCACCTCGCCGACCTGTACGGCTCTCTTGACCTCGGCACCCATGTGGACTACGACTTCACGCCCAACCCCCAGGTCTACCTGCACCTGTCCGACCCGAACGACGCTTCCAAGACCGCCGTGCTTGGCCCGTTCCCGCTGGACCCGACCACGCACACCGTCCTCAGCCCGCCCACGGTCAACCTGCCCGCCAACGGCGACCCGTTGACCATCACGCCCGAAGTCACGCTCACCGGCCCGAACACGCCCAACTCGTTCACCACGAACGGCCAGCTCAACATCGGCGGCTCCCTGGACTTCAACCCGTTTGAGTTCTCCTTCGCGTTCGGCTCCATCTCGTTCAACTCCAGCAGCGCCCTCGGCCTGCCGTTCCCGTACTCCCTCACCGGCAGTTTCCCCGTCGGCACGCTCAAAAAGACCTTTGAGATCGGCACCCAGAGCGCCTCAAACGGCGGCAATTCCGACGCCGTGCCGTTCCAATCGTCCATCTACGGCAAGCCGTTCACGCTCTTCCCCGTCGCCTCCGACAACCCCGTGCTGGACGCCCTTTCGCCCAGCTCGGCCCTGATGCAGGCGTCCGGCGCGACCGGCAGCCTGCCCCTCACATTGACCACGGAACACGCCTATCTTAACGGCGAAGTGGTCTGGGACTACGACGGCGTCGTCACCGACCCGCAGCCCAGCCTGCTGCCCTACAACCGGCAGAGCATGAGCCAGGTGCTGTCGTCCATCCCGCTGTCGCTTTTGACCGCGCCCAGCGTCCACACGATCACGCTCATCAACACCGACGGCACCGGCAATCTGTACCCCTCCAACAGCGTGTCGTTCACCGTCAACGCCCCCGCCCCGACGCTGGCTAATGTCGCAGCCTCCCTCAACGGCCACGCCTACACGCCGATTGCGAACGGCGGCGGCTTCCAGATCACCCTCACGGGCAGCAACTTCCTGCCGCCCCACACAGGCACCGGCGGCAAAACCGACTACGCCGGCTCCGTCGCCCAGTGGAACGGCCAGAAACTGACCACCACCTATGTGGACGCCCAGCACCTGACGGCTTCCGTCCCGGCCACCCTGGTCACGACCACCAACGCCGCGCAGATCACCGTGCTGACCGCCGGCCCCGGCGGCGGCCAGAGCAGCGCCGTTGCCCTCACGCCCGTCAATCCCGCCCCGGTGCTTGCCAGCCTGAGCCAGACTCAGAGCATCCCCGGCGCATCCGGCCTGACGCTGGACCTGATCGGCACCGGCTTCCTGCCCGGCTCCACCGTCCAGTGGACCAACGGCACGCAAAGCGTCAACAAATCCGCCGGGTACATCTCGCCCAGCCACCTGACCCTGGCCCTGACCGCTTCCGACCTGAGCCAGCCCGGCACGCGCACCCTGCGCGTCCAGAACCCCGCTCCCGGCGGCGGACAGTCCGGCCCGCAAACCTTCACCGTCGGCCAATATCCGGCAGGCGGCGGAGCCGTGCTTGCCCCGACCTTGACGCGCCAGAGCGACGGTATCCACGTCCGGCTGACCCTGACCAACACCAGCCAGACCGCCGCCGACGACAGCACCATCGTCCTGTCCGTCACCGCCACGCCGAGCGGCAGCAGCACGGCCCTGTACCCGGCCAAGCCCAGCCCGCTCTACGCCGTCCCCGTCGGCACCATCCCCGCCGGGCAAAGCGTCACCCTGCAAGACCCCAAGCACAGCGGCCAAGTCATGGAGTACGTCTTCCCGCTGACGCTCGGCGCCAAAGGCCAGGCTGTTCAACTGACCATCAGCGGCAGCACGGCCAACAAGCAGTTCACGTCCCGCCTGCGGGCCACCCTGCCGTAACCAACACACCAAAAGGGCGGGGGCAGTTTCTCAACTGCCCCCGCCAGGAAAACAAAAATGAACACCATGCACAAACAAATCTTCGCGATTGCCGTCCCGGCGGCCCTGATGCTGTCCGCGACTGTTGCCCGCGCCCAGACCGGCCTGACCGTCACCCTAGACCCGACCAGCGCCAACGTCGCCGCGCTTGCCGCCACCGACCAGACCCTGACCTTTGACGCCACACTATCTAACACGTCCTCCACGCCCCTGTACCTGAACGGCGACAACTTCAACGTGGATTTCCCCCTCAGCGTGGACGACTCGGCTTTCCAAAACGCCTTCGTCTTTCCGCCCAATGGTGTGCAGCCGACGCTTGCCGCCAACTCGTCCGTCACCGTCCCTCTGTTTGACGTGCTGATCCCCGCCGGAACCGCCGCTGGCGGTTACAACGGCACCTTTGAGATACAAGGCGGCACAGACAACAGTTCTTATGGCCTCCTGTCTTCCTCCAACTTCAGCATCGCCGCCAATGCGGGAACGCCGCCGGTCACGGGAGCCGTCCCGGAAGCCTCGCCCGGCCTGCTGCTCGGCATCGGCCTGGCCGCGCTCGCCGGCCTGTCCGTCCGCCGTCGCCGCGTCGCTTCCAGGCTGTAAGCGGCGGCGTATCCGACAGAGGCGCGGCCCCGATCCGTCCGCCGCGCCTCCAGGGAGGAAAACTCATGTCATCTTGCACGCTCCCCGCCCCGCGCGCCACGCGCGGCTTTACATTGATTGAACTGCTCGTTGTGATCGCCATTATCGCCGTGCTTGCCGCGATTCTATTTCCCGTCTTTGCCAAAGTCCGCGAAAAGGCGCGCCAGATCTCCTGCATCTCCAACGAAAAGCAAGTCGCTCTGGGGTTCATGCAGTACGTTCAGGACAATGACGAAACTTATCCTATTGGCGATGCCGTCGGCAGCGGTCTTGGCGCCTATATCAACGGCCGGGGCTGGGCAACGCGCGTTTTCCCGTATGTGAAAAGCGCCGGCGTCTTCCGCTGCTCTGACGACCCCACCGCCGACACGACCGGCCTCAACGGCAGTGCCGGTGAGGTGGACTCGACCGTCTCCTACGGCTACAACAGTGATTTGGATGCGCTGGGTCCGAACGGCGCTCTGGCATCGCTGAGTGCGCCAGCTGCGACCGTTCTGCTGTTTGAGGCGCAGAATGCCCATGAATGGCTGACCGCAGCCGGTGGAGACTCCTCGACAGCGGTCAAATATAACAGCTCGCCCGGCGGCAACGGCGGCGATGGCGGGGCTGGGTATATTGACCTGGACAGCACGACTTCAACCCCGGTGCAGTATGCGACTGGTGCGATGGGTCAGCCGGAGCAGTACAAGGCCGGCTACTTTGTCAGCGAAGCGAGCGGGCGTCACACCGACGCCAGCAATTTCGCTCTGGCGGATGGTCACGTCAAATATCTCCACCGTCAGTACGTTTCTCCAGGCTTTGCGGCCATCAACCCTACGGACGATCAAGGCATTGGAACCAGCAACGGTGTCACCGTCAGCCGAGGCGCGGGAACGGGCGCGATGGGCCAAGCCCCCAAGAACTTTGTCGCCACCTTCAGTCCGGTTTGACCCGCTGAGGGCGCTGAATAGGAAGCGTTTTTCGGCGGGTTTCCGGCAATTCTCAGGGGCAGTGACGCCCCCCCTCATGGAACAATCGGGCAAGGAGTGATGACAATGCCGTTTTCAACGACAAAAACGCGCCGATGGATGATTTTGGCCGTGCTGCTGATGTTGCTCATAGGAGGCCGTCCCGCCAGCGCAGGAGCGCAATATGTGACTACAAGCGACTGGGGGACCGGCTTCAACGGCCAGGTCACGGTTGCCAACACCGGGACACAACCGCTCTCCGGCTGGACGCTGGCCTTTGACTTCAACCGTCAAATCAGCAGCATCTGGGATGCGGCTGTTGTCTCGCACGTCGGCACGCACTATGTCGTCAAGTCCGCCGGGTGGAACGACACCATCCCGGCGGGTGGGACGGTTTCGTTCGGCCTTGGCGGTTCTCCGGGCAATGTGACCGCTGGGCCGACCAACTTCGTCCTGAGCGGTGCAGCGCCTCCGCCGCCAGCGACGGGCAAAGGCCTCGCCGTCACCATCACCCAGACCAGCGGCTGGAACGGCGGCTTCGGGGCCAACCTTGTCATCTCCAATGGCTCTTTCCAGGCCGTCAACGGCTGGACACTGCGCTTGGCCTTCACGCCGACGATCCAATCCCTCTGGAACGGCACAATTTCCAGCCAGGGCGATGTTTACACCGTCACCAACGCTTCCTGGAACGGCGCCAGC
>CAZZVX010000313.1:0-5658 GCA_964657535.1 Armatimonadota bacterium
CTTTACGCGGGATGATTTGCGCCGCATCTTCTAAAATGACGCCTTTGGGGAGCGGCGTGCGGATGTCGTCATACGCCCACAGGTGAAACTCGTGTCCATAATGCAGGAACGAGTGCAGCGTCAGCAGTTCCAGTTTGGAAAGGTGGCTGCCGACCCACATCCCGTGAACGCTAGTTTTTGGGAGCAGTGTCATTGTTGAGAGCAGTCCGTCATCACGCGCGCCAGGTCATCCCAGTTTTTCCACCCGGTCTTGCACACCCCGCCGTTGATGAGATGGAGCAGCGCCGGGCGGGGCTTCAGGCTACCCTCCTGCAGCGAATACTTGTCGTTCACGGCATAGTCTTTTGGGGCGAGCAGCGGCCTCTGTGCCGATGGGATGCCCCAGAACGGGTCAACGACGAAGTTAAATACTTTCGGCAACAGCGCTTGGCCCTGCAGACCCATCTTCCAAACGGCGGCAATGAGTGTCCCCTGGTCGCGGGTTCGCCAATACGGGTCTTCAAAGATCAACGTTGTCATGTCGTGCCACAAACGCATGAACGGGACCGAGTCGCTGTCGTACAGGAAGACGCCCCCGTTCCAGTGACGCCACTCCGGGTCGTCCACCCGGACGTCGAACGTGCTCTGCAGGGCCTGCCGCAGATGGGCGCACTGCCCCCCCGTACAGCCGCAATGAACCGCGTGTCGGCTGAACAGGTCAATCGGGATGTGGTCCGAGGCGAACGTCACCGGCCCCCGCCGATGGCGGAACACCTCATCCACAGCGTCGCTCACCGCGACCACGTCGCTGTCAATGTAGCAACACAGGCGGTCCGGCCCGCCCACCAGCAGCGGCAGGCTCGTTTTGACAAAAATGCTGGCCTGGTGATCGTCCAGCCCGTTCGGTACGGCAGCATCCACGACTTGATCGTGGGCGACTTCGGCCTTGCTGCGGCTGCGCACCACGACGATCTCGCTGCGCGAAAACCGCTTCAACGCCCCAATGGTCCGGTTGATGGTCTCCACGTGCCGGTCGCCGCAGACGGCGTATACAAAGGTGTTTTTTACGCTCAAAGCCGTGTAAAATCGAACGCTTTGGTATAAAGGAACGTGACGGCGGACGCGACCTCGGAGTCAAACACGATGTTGAAATGGTCTCCCAGCGTTTCCATGAGTGTCGTTTGCGCCCTCAACTCTTCCCGCTTTTCGTCCGGGCAGTGGGGCAGTTTCCAGTAGTTGTAATCGGACAGGACGAGCAGCGTGACGCCGGGAATGAACGCGGGGCCGAACGTCCGCAGGACGTGCCGGAACTCTTGATCGTACTTGGAGCCGTCGTCGTGCAGAAGTTCTACAAGACGTCCATTCCATTTGATGTCTTTGATGTCGGTTTTCGTCGCCTTGACGCGCGGATAAACGGGAATTACGTTGTTGAGAAACAGGGCTGCCAGATCCTGCCCGACAGACAGCCGCACGGGAACCTCGGACGGGCTGACGTACCCATCTTTCCCGGCGGCCCGCAGCACCTCGTATTCGGTGGCCCGCCAGGCGTCAAAACAATGCAGCGTGGCACGCGCTCCCGCCTCGCGCAGCCCGGCGGCCATGTATGCGGCACTCGCGCCGAGCCAGCTGCCGACTTCCACCACCTCGCCGACGCCCCGGTGGCGGCGGCAGCACTCGTACAGGTGCCGCAGAACGCGGGCGTTGGTCATGCTGGGGATAGGGGCAAGGCTTGGGATCGGCGTCTCGCCGTGAGGAGACAGATCGGGGTCGGCGGCGAGTTCTGCACGCGCGGCGGAGATCAGGGCGTCCAGGCGGGACTTTTCCTCGGCCATGCGGTCCCGCACGGCTTGCAGTTCCGCCCTGTCGAAGCAAACCGCGCCGTCCATCGTTTCCGGTTTTTTCCCGAAGAACGTCCGGCCCAGGACCTCGGACCGCACCAGAAGTCCCTTCTCGACGAAATAATTGACGTACCGAAAGGTCGCCTCGTGCTTGCCGAGCGGAGTGCCTTCGACGCCCTCCAATTCAACCTTATTCTGGTAGTCATCTATGATGATCGGAGCGCCGGGGAGGAGCGCGTTGTAGAACAAGCCAAAGTCTCGGTCAAGGACGCCGTCCGCATCCAGCAGGAGCAGCGAAATCGGCTTCCCGGCAAGAACTGCCTTCGCTTCCGCTTTGTTGACGTGGTGGGGGATGACGTTCACGCTGTCCGAGACGCCGAACGCTTCGAGGTTGTCCCGGAGGATTCGCAGGTTGGCTTCCGCCGGGCGCTGGAACGCCGGGGCGGTCATGGCCGCGCCCGTCTCAAACGTGTAAACCCGGTCCGCGCGCCCCGCGTCCCGGACGCCCCGCGCGAGCGCAATCGTGGCGGCTCCGTGCGCCCCGCCGACTTCCACCAAGCTACCCGAGTCCGCAGAAAGAGCGCAGCGGTAGAGGGCTTCGTATACCGCTATCGGCAGCATTCCGTCAGCCTTTTGTCGCACGGCCTCAAAGTCCATCACACCGATACTCCGCTGCGGTTTCGTCTCGCCTGCCGCAAAAATCGCCCTTCTGGTGGTGATTATACCACTGTCGCATACAAAAGATGTTAGCGTTCCGGGAGACGGCTCGCCGTCGGATCAATCAAAGCCGGAATCCAATCCAGGTGCTGGATCGCCGATGACACGCGCTGCCGCTTCGTTCCCTCAAACTGGGGGCGCAGTATCCATCCGGGCTGCGGCGGGCCAACGTCCGTCACGTGTAGAGGGTAGCCGTGATAAGTGTTGTACTCGGCGAAGACAGAATCCAGCCAGGCCATCTCCGAAGCGGGAACATGGTCGGCATCGAAAGACGCCTTTTCTTTGTCCATCGCCAGGTGCAGACTGCCGCGATCCAGGCGCGACATGAACGTGGCGTTCCCGGAACTCATCTGGGCCACGTCCGCCGGCGTCTTCGGCCACTCAGTCATGGCAGGATCCCACTCCAACGCAAGCGCCTCGCAGCACCGCTTCAAGGCGTCTTCGCCGTCCGTCACAACGTCCTCGAACTTGAAGATCGGCCAGGAGTGGATGCGGAACAATTCCCAGTCGCGCAGGAACCGCCGGAACCGCATCCGCAGGGGCGGCTCTTCCGCCGTGTTGCCGTTGAAGCCGTAGGATTTGGTCATGAGCGACGCGAACACGGCACGGACGTCCCGCACGACCAGCAGCGGCGTTACGTCCCATCCCAGATCCCGGTACACCTCCGCCGCATCCTGCCACCGGAACGCCCCGATGGTCATTTTGACCCACAGGTTCGGCTCCGTGATTTCAGGGAGCGACGTGTAAAGACAGTCGTGCCTCATGTCCAGAACGCCGTTCGTGTCGCGTCGCTGCAGGAAACACCACGAGACCAGTGTCGTCCCGCTGCTTTGCAACCCAGCGCAGAGAAGCATCTTTATGGGCGCGTTGGTGGCGGAAGATTTGCGCGGCATAGGGTAAGTGTACCGAATACCGCCCACCAATTCAAGTTCCACAGATGCCTTTTTTGCACATTTGCCTTCCGGGAACTGTGTTCGGCCCATTGCCGCGAACCTTTCTCACCTTCAAAACACGCCGGCCTGATATCGAAGGCGTGACATCGTTCATCAGCGTGGTGACGGCGGACTGCTGGCTGCTGATGGCCGCGTCCTGACAGGGCGATGCCAAAGGTGTGGGGCTGCCGGCTTCCGCGCTTGTATTATAATACATTCGTGGTGACCTAGTCAGGGTTAGTTTCGGCGCGAATCTTGCAGTATAATGTTTTAGTTCAACAAGGTTTTAGAAAGAAGTTCCGCGCTGCTGCGCCTTCCTGCATTTCTTGATTTAATCTTAGCCTGAAGAGGAGTCCCTGCTCTTGTCCTCACCATCACTTTCGCGCCGACCGCGAAACGCGACGCTCATTCTCATCGTGTCGGTCTGCGTATCGGCTTTGGGCTGCGTCCAGGCGACGGCACTGCCGCTGGCGGCGACGCTACGGCAGTTTCAACCGTCCGTCGTGGGAATGACGCCGCAAAGCATCTCGCAAAACAGCCCCGGCTTCACGCTGACGGTGTCAGGGTATCGCTTCCCGGCCGGCAGCGTCATCTATTGGGACAACACGCCGCTGCCGACGACCGTGCTTTCCGAAACGTCCCTGGCCGCGAACGTCCCGGCGTCCCTGCTCACCGTCGCCGGCGCGGCTGCTGTCCTCGTCAACACCCCGCAGGAAGGGGTCTTCTTTTCCGTCAGTGAGTTTCAAATCATTGCCGGGGAAGCGATCCCGACCTGTACCGCCATCTCGCCAAGCACGATCTCCACGGGTTTGGACGGTGCGACAATCCTGTGTGTCGGCAGCAACTTCTACCCCGACACGAAAATCTTGTGGGGCGGAGATTATTACACCTTCTCGGCCATCTCCGCCGACCACACGCACGCGAAGATTTTCCTGCCGGCCTCCGCCATCGCCTATCCGTCCCAGAACTGGTTTGACTTTTCCAACCCGCCGGGGGTGGAAGGCGGCAGCAGTCCCGTCCTGCACGTTCTGCCCCTGGCGCCTGCGGTCAGCTCGGTCGCGCCGCAGTCGGTGGCCGCCGGAGCGGGCGCGTATCTCACCATCACCGGGGAGAATTTTTGCTTCAACGGCTGGTCGAACGCGCCCGGCACCCAGGTCTATGTCAACGGTGGTTACTGCCGGGTTCTCTCGGTGACGCCGACGCAGCTTTCCGTCTATGTCTATGGGAACCTGACCTCAACCCCCGGCGTCTATCCCGTCCTGGTGACCAACGGGCCTCCCGGCGGCGGCACCGCCGCCGGATCTTTGACCGTCATCGCGTCCGTGTCCGTCACGTCCCTGGCGGTTCATCCGACTGCCTTGGTCGGCGGGGCAAGCGTCTCCGGCACCGTCACCCTCAGCGGGCCGGCCCCGAACGACGGCACCGGCGGGACATCCCTTGTTGTACTCTCCGATAATCCGGCCGTGCCGTCGCTTCCCGTGCAGGTTCCTGCGGGGACCAGCGGCGCCTCCTTCACCGTTTGGACACAGCCGGTGTCCGCCGACACCCCGGCACGCCTCTCGGTTTCCTACGGCGGGGCGACAAAGACGGCGGCGATCACGGTCAAGGCCCCCACGCTCCTGGCGGTGAGCGTCCGTCCGTCCGTCGTGACAGCCGGCGCAGGGACCGCCGGGCAGGTGACACTCACGGGCAAAGCCGCCATCGCTACGACGGTGGCCGTCCACAGTCTGAGCAGTGCAGCGGCCGTGCCGGCCAGCGTCGTCGTCCGGGCGGGGCAGTCCTCCGCGACCTTCCCGGTCACGACGGCGACGGCGACGGCGGACGCCTCCGTGACGCTCTCGGCGGCGCTGGGGGAAGACACCAAGACGGCGGTACTGACGGTGCGGGCGCCGCGCCTGTCGGCGTTGACAGTCAATCCTTCCAGTGTCCCCGGCGGTGCGCCCTCCGTCGGCCGCGTCGCGCTGTCGGGGGTGGCGGCGCAGGACACCTGGCTCTCCCTCTCGACCAGCAGCGCGGCGGCGGCCGTCCCGGTCCGCGTCGTCGTCCCGTCGGGGCAGAGCGCGGCGCAGTTCCCGGTCTCGACGGCCGCCGTCACGGCGGACACAGGCGTCACCCTCACAGCCGCGCTGGGGTCGGTGAGCCTGTCCGCGCCCCTGACGGTGCGGGCGCCCGTCCTTTACGCGCTGAGTGTC
>CAZZVX010000313.1:5668-6168 GCA_964657535.1 Armatimonadota bacterium
TGTCACGCCGTCGCGCGTCAAGGGCGGGTCCACGACCGGCACGGGGACGGTCACGCTGGGGGCGGTCGTCGCGTCGAACACGCGCGTGGCCCTGTCCAGCAGCAGCGCGGCGGCTTCCGTGCCGGCGGGGGTGACTGTGCCGGCGGGGACGCGCAGCGCGACCTTCGCCGTGAAGACTACGGCGGCGTCTGCCGCGACGACCGTCACGCTCTCTGCGTCGCTCGGCGACGCCGTCAAGACCGCATCCCTGACCGTCACGCCGTGACATCCGGCGTCATGTTAGGCCTCTTGCATAAGCCGGTCGGGGCGGTAAAACGCCCCGCCTCACCGACCGTCCTTCTGCGTCCGAAGGACGTTTCCGTGCCGGGGCATTCCACTGCCCCGGCATTCACACCGCCTCCAGCGCTGGAGACTGGCGGCACAGGGCAGACGCCGATCCCCGGAGTTATCCGCCAAAGTCGATGATTTCGTGGCGGGCTGGTTTGGCCCTCACCGGCGAA
>CAZZVX010000314.1:0-6139 GCA_964657535.1 Armatimonadota bacterium
GATCTATTGTCCACGCCGTCGCCGGTGCACTCCGCGGAGCCGCCGCTGCGCCCGTTGATGACGCCCCGACCTCGTTCAACGTCATCCTGACCGCTGCCGGTGACAAGAAGATCAACGTCATCAAGGCCGTCCGCGAAGTCACGAGCCTGGGCCTGAAGGAAGCAAAAGACCTGGTCGAAGGCGCCCCGCAGAACGTCAAGGAAGGCCTCAACAAAGAGGACGCCGACGCCCTCAAGGCCAAACTGGAAGCCGAAGGCGCCAAAGTCGAAATCAAGCCCGCCTAAGCCCCGGCACAACCGACAAGAACACGCCCGCGCATTGTGTGATGCGCGGGCGTTGTTTTTGTTTGGAGGCAGTTTTATACAGAAACTGTTTCTCGTATTTCTAGTTCGGTCACATCTGGGGCCTTCAGTCCCTCGCGCTGTTTATGTTGGATTAGGCCGCCTTCATCTCAGTACCAATCCTGTCTCCCGCCGAATCTTGCTGAGGCCGTCGGGAGAAACGTCCTGACCGTCATTGCCATTCACGACGACATTCTTCTCGATGCCTTCTCTCTTGAACGTCCTATGACTGCTTTCCTGCCGCACTTCTTCCCGGCCATTGGCTTTTAACGCTTTGATAACATCACGCACTTTCGTAGAACTTGGTCACACGAAGTCCAGGTGCTTGAACTGGCCGCTGAGGACGGGCTGGGAGTTGGAGCCGAGCCACTTATCAATCAGGGTGGCGTAGACGGAGCGGAAGTCGGTGTGGAAGCGCAGGTCGCCGTCGTCTAAATCGGTGAGGCTGGGATAGTCGCCGTAGACGCCGCCTTTGACGCCGCCGCCGGCGATGAACATGACGCTGGCCGCGCCGTGGTCGGTTCCTGCTGAGCCGTTTTCGCGGGAGCGGCGTCCGAACTCCGAAAAGGTCATCACGGTCACGTCGTCGCCCCGGCCCTGCGCGGCTAGGTCTTGATAGAAAGCCGCCATGCCGTCGGCGAGTTGGCCCATCAAATTCGCGTGCTGGCGGGGTTGGTTGGCATGGGTGTCGAAGCCGCCGATGCTGAGGTAGTAGACGCGGGTCCCCAGGCCGCCGGTGATAAGTTTGGCGATAGTCTGTAAGCCCGACGCGAAACCGTTGTTCACGGGGTAGGGGACGGCGTCGGCGGCTTTGGCGTCGTAGTTTTTGAAAGCCTGTTTCATTTCCAGGGTGCTGGCATAGGCTTCGGTGCCGACATTGCGAACAAACTCGGCGTTGCCCCCGGCGACCGTGCCGGCGCTGTAAAGCGACTTCAAGGCTTCCATGCGCTTTTGTTGATTGTCGTCGCGGGCCGAAAAGCCGTAGTCCAGGCCGCTGTCGATGGCCGCCGTCGGCGCGTCCTGCGAGAACAGCGTCAGTGGGAGCGCGGAGCCGAGCGTGATGCCGGACAGGGGGTTGCCTTTGTAGTGGCCGTCGGCATCAAAATAGCGGGCGAGCCAGCCGGTGCGCTCCCGGATGTCCACTTCGGGGTCGGCGGTCTGCCAGATGTCCATGGATTGGAAGTGGCTGCGATTCGGGTTGGGGTAGCCGACGCCGGTCATCACGGCGAGGTGGCCCGAATCATAGAGTTTCTGCAGGGGCTTCAGGTTCGGATGCAGGCCGACCGTACTCCCGATCTTGATGACATCGCGACTGGGCAGGCCGATGGTCGGGCGCAGCTGGGCGTAGGCGGGGTCCGTGTAGGGAATGACCGTGTTCAAGCCGTCGTTGCCGCCGGACATCTCGACGACGACGAGAATCTTGCCGCCCGGAATGGCCGCCAGGCCGTCGCCGGGCGCGGCCTGGGCCGCGCGCATGAGAAAGGTCGGCATCGCCAGGCCGAGCGAGATAAAGGCCAGGCCGTTCTGTATAAACTCGCGTCGCGTGGTGGACATAAAAACTCCTTACGCCAACTGGTATTCCGGGGCGGACAGGATCAGGCTGACCAGGCCGGGCGCTTTCTGCTCGAAATGCACGGCGTTCGGGTTGTTGTCGTCCTGGGCGAAGGCGATCAGCGTGCGGCGCGTCGCCGACGAGGGCGTGTGGCCGGGCAGCAGGACCGCCCAGAGCGCGTCCACGACCTGCGACGGCGTGGAAAGGCGACTGGGGGCGTCGGTCCTCATCGCGGAAAGCCAGCCCTGCAGGTTGGCCGACAGCAGGCCTTGCTGATCCATCTGTCGCACAAGACTGTTAGCGAAGTTGATGCGCGAAAGCAGCGTCTCCGTGTTCATCCAGGACTTGCCTTCGGGCCAGCCTTTGACGTTGGGCGGGTTGAACAGGCTCTGCCCCATGCCGCTCAGGACGCTGCCCAGAGGCATCTCCCTGCCGGCGGCGTTGAGCGGCACGTCGAGAGTGCGGATCGCTGTGACCATGTACTCCGTCGGGCTTTTGATTTTAGCGTAGATCGCTTTGGGCGAATAAAACGCGGGAGACTTCAGGATCGTGCCGACCACGGCGCGGATGCTGTAGCCGCTCTCGAAATAGACCTGAGTCAAGGGCGCGATCTCGCCGGGCGCGGGGTCGTCGTGGACGAAGAACTTGAACAGTTTCGTGCAGAGGAACTTCGCCGTAGAGGGATGGCGCGCGAGGATGTCAAGGATGTCGTCGCCGTTGAAGGGGCCGGTCTGCCCCAGGAACGTCTTCACGCCGCCGTCGTGATTGTTCGCGTCGAAGACAAACGAGTCACTGCCCGAATCGAAGCGCCAGCCGGTGAAGGCGCGGGCGGCTTCTTTGACATCGGTTTCGGTGTAGCCGCCGCCGATGCCGAGCGTGAACAGTTCCTGCAGTTCGCGCCCGTAATTCTCGTTGGGCCTGCCCTTCTTGTTGTCCGCGCCGTCGAGCCAGATCAGCATGGCCGGGTCGCGTGAGACGGCCTGGAGCAGCGTCCGAAAGTTGCCGAGCGCGTGGGCGCGGAAGAGTTCGTTCTGCCGCCACATCCACTGCGGGTTGTCCACTTTGTAGTTGGCCGTGGCGAAATGGTTGTGCCAGAAGAGCGTCATCTTCTCTTCCAGGGGCCGTTTGGTGTGGGCCATCCGGTACAGCCACCACTTGCGGATGCTGCCGATGTCGGTGAAGTCCACGTAGTCGCCGCTGATGTCCTGCAGCACGGCGTCCAGGTGGTCAGGGACCTGTTCGGGGTGGAGCAGTTGGTCGGTGGCGGCGCCCACGCCCATCTTGGCGTAGGCCGTCCATTCATCGGGGCGCGCGCCGAATCCGGCGCGGCGCAAGAGATGACCCAGTCGCTGCGGGTCTGAAGCGGCATTCATGAAATACTCTCCTGAATAGCCTTGATGACTTTCAAACGAACCATTTCCCAGGGCTGAACCCCTGGGAGTCAGTCTTCCTCGGACGGCGCGGCGGCGGACGGCGCTTTGCGTCGGGGCGGCAGGTCGGGCAGGATCGCCGAGATGTCGAGCGGCGGGTTGGCCGCGTTGCCCTGCTCCGGGGCGCCCCCGGCGGCGGCGCGGGCCTCGCGCTCGGCGTCCCGCTTGGCGCGCATGGCGGCGCGACGGCGCTGCCAGCGGCTGCGCCGGGCGTTCGCCGCCGGCGTCTCGACCTCGGAAGACCCTTCCTCGTCGCTTTCCGCCGCCTCGTCCGTTTCGTCTTCCTCTTCGTCCGGCAGCGCCCGCAGGGTCTCGCCGGTGATCTCCAGGGCGGCGGCGATCACGCTCGGCGGCGGGACGGCGTCTTCGTCGGGAGCCGGAGTGTCCGTCACGTTCGCGTCCGGCCTCGCGGGAGCTTCGCTTTCCAGCAGGGCGGTGTTGTCGGTCGGGACGGCGTCAGTGGAAGCCGCCGAAGGCAATGGCAGGCCGGTGGCCGCCGTGATCGCACTGGAATCGCCCCACAGGAACAGGCGGGTCGTCCGGGCGCGCAGGAACGTGCGGAACGAGCGCGTGTCGGTCGCCGTAATCCGGTCCTCCATCGCGTCGTAGACCGTCGCCCGGCGCGGCAGGGTGATTGTGCGCTGGCCCGTGTAGGGGGCGTGGATCAGCAGTGCGCCTTCGCTCGCGTACACGATGTCGTCCTGCGTCTCGTACACGGGGACACCCGCATAGACGTACAAGCCGCGCAGAAGTTCAGTCGTCAGGTGCGGGTCGCCCAGGAACACGGACTTCCAGCCGCCGGGGTGTTCGCGGACGGCGAGTGAGGCGCCTCCCGTCTGCGCGTACTCGGCCAGCACGGTCGCCTGGGGGTCCACGACGGCGTAGGAGGGGTTGATGACCTCGTCCTGGCCCAGCCCGCGCTTGCCGGCGCGCAGGCGGTCGGTCAGGGGCGAACGCGCCTCGGTCAGTTGGCTGCCGATGCGCGCGTTCCAGGGCTGGACGCGGAGGGCCATACCGACCGTGTCCCCGATCTCCTGCGCGGCGGGGCCGCGCTCGTCGAAAACGCCGGGCGCGTAGAGCCAGGCCAGCGTCTTGCCCGAACGCTGCAGCTTCTCCCGGATCGCCTGCCGCTCCGCCGAGGTCACGCGCAGGGCGTTCAGGAAGAGATACAGTTTGGCGTCCGGGAAGTTTTCCTGAAGAACGTCGCTCTGCAGATAGAAGCCGACCGACGCGCCGGAGCGCAGCAGCAGGTCGCGCGACTTCGCGATCAGCGCCTGCGCCAGTCCGTTCGGGGCGTTCTTGAAGAAGGCGAGCGAGGCCTCGTCCACCAGAACGGCCACGTCGGGCGTGAAGTCGGGAACGCTCGTCACGCCGCCCAGACGGTTCGCTTGGTCGCGCAGGCGGCCCAGTTCCCGCCAGATGGCCGGGTCGTTCAGCCAGCCCTGGCCCCACAGGTCCATCCACGTCACGCCCGCCCGGTGCGCGAGCGCCGCGCCGAAGTGGCGCTCGTGGGCGGCCTGCGTGTCCGCGCCGCTCGTGATCTTGAGGTTGTACGTGTCAGGCGTTTCTTCCGTCGCCAGGAACGTCTTGGTGTCGTCCTCGATCAGCCACAGTTTGCCGTGCAGGCCGACCGAGTCCACGGGAGCGCCGAACGCGCCGGGGCTGCCCGCGCCGCGTCCGGTGTAGGAGTTCGGCCCGGCCAGGATGTCAATGTCGGGCGACGCCAGGACGGGGCCGAGAGCGAGATGGCCGCTGTCGTTGCGGGTGGCGAACTCCAGCGTGTAGCCGTAGGAGACGGCCACCAGCAGCCGCCCGTCGGAGAGCGTCTTGACGGCGCTCGCCAGCCCAGTGATCGCCTGGGCAACGAGGTCGGACGCGAAGGCGGCGTAGTCGGGCCAGCGCCCGTCGCGCGGCCCGGAATACAGCGGGGCGTCGCCCGTTTTGGCGGCCTGTCCGGGCCAGGCCGGGATAGGAGCGTCGTCGAACGTCACGGAGCCGTTGAACCAGGCGGCGCGCAGGGCATACGGGAACTGGTACTTGGCGTGCAGCCAGTCCCGGAAGGCGAGCAAATTCGGCTCGGAAAGGTCGTAGCCTGCCGCTTGGTCGTAGAACCATTCGCCCCGATCCAGGTGGAAGCCGATCACGCGGTCGCCGCCGGGCGTGGACGGGTCCGCGAAGTGGGCGATCAGCGATTCGAGTGCGTCCACGCAGTCCGCCCAGAACTCGGTCGAGGCGAGGGACACGTCGCCTTCGGAAGCGTCGGCGTAGCGGGCCATCTGATCGGGATGGGTGCGCGCCCAGAAGTTGGTCGGCACGCACTGCAGGCGCGGCAGGATGTAGGCGTCCTGGTCGGCGGCCAGTATCTGCTGCACGAGCGCGTCTGTCGCGCCGAACGAGCGGTCGCCGTAGGCGTTGCGCAGCGGCAGGTACATCACGCCCGAATACAGGTGGATGCCCGCCTCCGCCGCGTGGCGAATCTGCGCGTCCACGACTTCGCCGTCTTCGGCGGCCTCGGCGTTGACGAAAAAGAAGAACGGGGCGTGCGGGGCGTCATTGATCGCGATCTGCGTCAGGCCACCCTGGGAAGGCGGTTGGAGCGATGCGCGGACGCGCGGCAGGAGGGCGCCGGCGGCAGGCGCGAGCGCGGGCGGCACGAGCGGCGGGGCGACGTAGACCGGCGGGGGCGGGGCGATCAACGTCCGTTCGTCAACCTCCTCCTCCTCGTCCTCGACGACGACCGGTTCGGGCATGACCAGCAGGCCTTCCCCGGTCTCGCTCTGGTCTACGGGCAGTTCGATCTCGTCGCCGCGCCGCCG
>CAZZVX010000315.1:0-6111 GCA_964657535.1 Armatimonadota bacterium
GCATGGTCGTGAGCGGGAAGTTGCGGAAGACGAAGCGCAGGCGGTCGCCGAGGGCCTGCTGGACCTGCTTGACGACGTAGAAGGCCTCGCCGCAGGAGGGGCACTGGTAGTCGCCGTATTCGACGAGGGTGAGCGGGGCGTCGGCGGGGCCTTGCGCGTGGTCCTGCTCGTTTACGGGCTGTGTCAGGCTAGGCATGGGCGGCCTCCGGGGCGGGGGAAAGGGCGTCGAGGGCGGTCAGGATGCCGTCCGCGCCGGGGTTGACGCCGATGGGGGAGACGTAGCTCCACTGAATGACGCCTTGCGCGTCAATGACGAACAGGGCGCGCTCGGTGATGCCGTCCTTGTCACGATACACGCCGTACTTGCGCGCGACCTCGCCCTTCGGCTCGAAATCGGCGAGCAGCGGGAACTTGAGCTTGTGGTCTCTGGCGAAGGCCAGGTGGCACCAGATGCCGTCAACGGAGACGCCCAGCACGGCGGCGTTATGGTGCGCGAACTCCGGGAGTATCTCGTTGTAGAGGGCCATCTGGTCGCCGCAGACGGGGCTCCAGTCGGCGGGGTAGAAGGCCAGCACGACGGGCCGCCCTCGGAAGTCCGAGAGCGACACGGGCTGGTCGGGGGCGCTCATGAGCGAAAAGTCGGGCGCGGGCGTGCCTGGGGCGAGCGCGCCCGCGTGCGTGGTGTGGTCGTTGTCCATCGAGTCTCCTTCAAGCGTCGCGGCTTTTGGGGAGACTATACCCGCGCCGCGCGCCCGTGAACCGCGCCTCAGATGTGGCGGCGGGAATCGCCCGGCGACTGAAGTCACGGCTAAAAGAACACGAAGTCCGCCTGCGTGGACTGGGATTGAGCGTGCGAAGGCGGGCTTTACGCTTTTGTCGGCGCGACTTCAGATGTGGCAGCTGCTCATGCCGCGCTTGGCAAGATATTGCTGGTGGTATTCCTCGGCGCGGTAGAACGTCGCGGCGGGCGTGATCTCGGTGACGACCGGCTTGTGGTAGCGCCCGCTGCGCTCCTGGGCCGCTTTGGACGCCTCGGCGACCTGCCTCTGTTCGTCGCCGTGATAGAAGATGGCCGAGCGGTATTGACTGCCGTAGTCCGGCCCCTGCCGGTTGAGCTGCGTGGGATTATGGTTGTCCCAGAAGACGTTGAGAAGATCGGCGTAGGAGACGAGCGACGGGTCGAACGTGACTTCCACGACCTCGGCGTGTCCCGTGCGGTCCGTACACACGTCCTTGTAGGTCGGGTTGAGAGTCGCGCCGCCCTCGTAGCCGACCGCCGTAGCCACGACGCCGGGGGTCTGCCGGAAGGCCTCTTCGACGCCCCAGAAGCATCCGGCCCCGAATGTTGCTTTTTCCATCGAATATCGCTCGCTTTCTGTGTGAATGCTGATGCCTCCATAACACATCAGTGGGCCTTCGGGTTCCCCCGCCCTTGACTTCCGGGTTCGCACGGGCTATACTCCTGTCGGGGCCGGGAGGCTTAATGCGCCCGCCGATGGGGTACACTGAGCCTGTACCGCGCGATTCACTGGGCGCACGGCGGCCACCCCCGGAGACACAGCATGGAAGACGTGGCGAACACAGGCCAGGGCCGGGCCAAGGCGGCCGCGTCCACGGAAGAGAAGGCGCTCATCGAGCGCTGCAAGCAGGGCGACCTGGCGGCGTTCAACGAGCTGGTCAAGAAGTATGAGAAGCAGGTCTACAACTTCGCGTACCGCTTGACGGGCAACTACGACGACGCCAACGACATCGCGCAGGACGCCTTCCTGCGTGTCTACAACGCCATCGGGGGCTTCCGCGGCGACGCCTCCTTCACCACGTGGCTGTTTCGGATCACCACGAACGTTTTTTTGGACGAGCGCAAGCGCGCCCGCGCCCACCCCCACGCCTCGCTCGACGAGTATTTGGAGCTCGACGAAAGCAGCGTCGCCCGTCAGATCGAGGACACGTCCCCGTCCCCCGAAGCGCTGACGGAAGAGAAAGAGCGTGGACAGATACTTCAGCGCGCGATCCAGTCGCTGCCTGAGTATCAGCGGGCGATGGTCATCCTGTATCACACCCAGCAGAAGTCTTACGAAGAGATCGCCGAGATCATGAGCCTGCCTATCGGCACCGTCAAAAGTCGCCTCAACCGCGCCCGCCTCGCCTTGAAAGAAAAGTTATCCCCCCTTCGGGAACTTTTCAACGCCTAGCGGCGTCAAACCAGGCGGCGGGGGCTGTCTCTCGCTCCTTCCGGCCTCCACGCCGGAGATTTTCCGAGGAAGACGACCATGAAAACGGAACGCGCACGCGAATTATATACGGACTACGAGGAAGGCACGCTTTCCCCCGCGCTCAAGCAGGCTTTGGAGCAGCACTTAGAGGCCGACCCCGAAGCGGCGGCGGACTTCGCGCAGTTCCAGCAGGTGTACGCGCTGCTGGACGAGCCTCTGACGCAGGAGGTCGAAGTGCCGCTCGGCTTCCGGGCCAAAGTGCTGGAACTCGCGGCGGAGGAGCACGCCCGCCGCGAGGCCGTTCCCACGCGCCGCGCCGCGATCTCCCTGACCGGCTGGTTCGCCTCCCTGGGCGGACGTCGCCGTCAGGTCACGGGCGGCTTTGCGGCGGCGTTCACCGTTGTCGCGCTTGCGGGCGTCTTCTTCTACACGGTCCACGGGAACACGTCAAACGGGAATATGATTCCTATTCCAAGCCTTGCGCCGACAACCATCAGCGCGGTCACAGTCCAGCCGGCGGGTGCGAACAGCACCATGCATTCGTTCCATATCCACCTGCCGACCAACGTCAAAGAGGCGTCGGTGATGGCCTATGTCGTCACGGCGACGGATCAGATCACCGACCCCAGCCTGCGGCAGCAGCAGGCGCTCCCGGCGCTCAAGCAGCCCCAGGATTTGACCAACGACGAGGAGATGCAGATCCCCGTCACTCTGTTGCGCCAGGCCCCGTCCGGTACGACGCTCAACTTATTCGTGCAGTGGACGCCGACGGACACCGCACAGACCCCCGGCGCGCAGGTCGTCTTCACGCCCATGCAGCCCGGCGTGGTGACGCCGCCCGACCCTTCGGACTCGCCGACCGGCAGTTTCTTTGACTCGCTGCAGGACGTCGCCGCGCACTACGGCGTGACCGTGATCGCCGACGCGAGCGCGTTGCCGAGCGCCGCCGTGACGGTCCCCGCCGCCGACAACACCGCGCAGAGCGCCTTGCAGGACATTGCGCAGCAAGTCGGCGACAAGGTCCAGACGCTGCCGAACGGCACCTACCAAGTCTATCAGCCCCAGCCATAGCGCCGAAAAGAGCCTGCCAGAAAATTGGCAGGCTCTTTTTGCGACTCGCGCCCCATTTACTGAAACATTTTCCGTCCCGTCTCCTCTAAAGTCCTGTCCACTATGAGCCAGACACGCCATTGCCTTGTATTCCTCTGCCTCCTGTCCGCGGCTTCTGCCGCCTGGGGAGACACGGCTCACGATGTCCTGATGGGCAACGGCACCGCCGGTCCCTACCCGTTATCCTGGAAACAGATCGTCCCCAACACGGATGCCGTCCAGGTCAACGCGCTGGCGCAGACGCGCCTGGTGGATTACGTGATAGATCCCGACGCAGGGACGGTCACGTTCACGCACCCGCTGCCCGCACAGTCCGCCGCCGAAGTCCGTTACGACTATGACCCCGGCCACGCGATCCACACCGGCGCTAATCTCGCGATTCCGCTCTCGCTTGATCTGACGCACAGCGCGCACGGCAGCCTGTCCCTGGACGCGATGTACAAGCGCGATGGGGCGTCGCCGGACACCGATCCCGGAACGCTGGCGGTCGGCCTGGGCGGCGGCTGGCAGAACGCGCGGACCCAATTAACGACTCGTCTCCTCTTTGCGCCGGCCCTGGATTCCGACAGCAAATCTCCGCCTTCTTCGGACAGCCTGGCACGGACGGGTATGGCCGTATCTGGGGCGACACAGGCCTCGCGGGTGGCGCGCTTCTCCTTCGGATTTTCCCGCGTCGGCGCGGACATGGGGCAGACGGCGAGCGACAACGGCTGGCAGGCCGGGGCGGAGACGCTGACGCTCGGCAGCAGCCTCACGCCGTCCCGCCAAGTCGCCGCCTCCGTCAACTATTCCCAGTCCGACCCTCTCTCTCACGACCAGCGCAGGACGGACGCTCTCGCCGCCGGCCTGACGATCACTCCCGCCCAGTCACTCCAGCTTCAGACGCACTGGACGGAAGCGACGGCTGGCGGCGTGACGACCGAGACCGATGATCTGAGTGTCGCGGCCCAGCCGAGTAAAACTCTGTCGCTGCAGGCCGATGCCGGGCAGGCGGGGGGGCAGGCCGGGACGACGCAGACCGCGGACCTCAAGATCAACGCCCAGCCGACGGCGGCCACGCAGGTCGCGGCCTCAATCGCGACCCAGGATGCGCCGGGGACCGCGAGCGATAGCCAGGCGATCAATCTCGCCGCGCAGGTCGCGCCCAGCAAGGTCGTGACCGTCAGCGCCGGGGCCGCTCAAACGCGGCAGGGGGACGTGGACGCCGCCCAGCAGCAGGTCTCCCTCGCGGTGACGCCGCTGGCGCAGATTCAACTCCACACGGGCCTGACTCTGCGCCAGACCGACCAGTTCCAGACGACCGCCGCGACGTTCGGCGGCGCCCTGCAGCCTGCGTCTTTCGTCCAGTTCTCCGGTGCCTACACCAGCCGCAACGCCCCCATGGCTGATACGGCTGCCGCCGACACCCTCGACAGCAGCGCGGCCCAGGTCGCCCTCGCGCCCTTTAGAGGCTTGAAATTCACCGGACATTACGCCCAGAACCCGGACGACGGCGGCGCACTGCAGCGCCTCGCCAGGCGCGGCGTCGGCCTGGAAACCAGCATCGGGGCGCTCAGCCTTTCGGGGGGCTACGACTGGTCCCGCCAGTACGACACGCCGACCGTTGGCACGACGCTGAACCTCGGCGTGGGGTTAAGGTTCTCCCGCGCCCTCCAAGTCACCGGCGGCTATCAGCAGACGCTCGTGGGCGTCGGCGATGCCCCGACCGGCGCGAACGTCTACACCGTCGGCCTGACGCACAACCTCGGCGACCGTTTCAACCTCTCTATGAACGGGACGGTGCAGCAGCCGACGGGTCAGACGACCGCCGCCACGCCTGACTACACCGCCTCCGCCAACCTCGGCATGAAGTTTTAGTCGGCCCGCAGGCTGTCCAAGAACTCCAGACTCTTCAGATCGCGTTCCAGGCGCAGGCGTAATGAGCGGCGCAGCGCCAGACGCGCTAGGTCCAGACTTTTCGGCCCGGCAGTCGGCAGGGCCGGCAGCGCCTCGCCAGCGTCGGCGACGCCGATCCCTTCCAACGCTTGCAGCAGTCGCAGCGCGCCGGTCGAAAGGGCGCTGTGGTCGTCGTTCGCCATCGGGCGGGCGTGGCGCGGGCAGAGCGCCCCGCCGAGCGAGGCCGACAGCGCGAACGTCTCGTCCCGCTCGAACTCGCCCGGCACGGGCGTCTGACAGACGGCGCACGTGAAGAGATTGGGGGCGTAGCCCAGGTCGGACAGAAGCTGCAGCTCAAACCAGCGCCCGGCCAGGTCCGGCGGCGTCAGCGTCTGCACCAGGCGCAAGCCCGTCAGGAGCAAGTCAAACAGTTCGGGGTTGGGTGAGTGGTCTTCGACGGAGTGATCAATCAGATCGGCCAGGTACAGTCCATACGCCAGTCTCAACAAGTCCTGACGGAGCGCCGTGAACGACTCCTGCACCTCGCACTGCGTCACGATCTCCAGCGACTTGCCCGTCGCCAATTGGAACCGCGTACAGGTTAGCACTTCGGTCGCCCCGGACAGGCGGGAGATGGCCTTGCGCGCGCCTTTCGCGATGGCCGAGAAGCGCCCCTGCTCCGCTGAGAACAGGGTCAGTATCTTGTCGGTCTCGCCGTAGTTCAGACGGCGCAGGACGATGGCAACGGTGTTGTAGGCAGGCATAGCACAGAAAGTATACCCGTGCCTACTGCAGCACTTCAGGGTCGTAAGAGTCGAAGAGGGCTTTGCCGGACGAGGTGCCGATGCGGTTCGCGCCGGCGTCGAGCATCTGCAGGGCGGTCAGCACGGTCTTGATGCCGCCGGACGCTTTG
>CAZZVX010000316.1:0-6088 GCA_964657535.1 Armatimonadota bacterium
GATTCGTCTGCCGCCGAAGGTGAAGCTGGAGATTGCGGTGCGGGACGAGGACGTGGAGGGGGTGATTGAGGTGCTTTTGGCGCAGGCGCGGACGGGCGAGGAGGGGGACGGGTGGATCTTCGTGCTGCCGGCGGGGGAGGCGGTGCGGATTCGGACGGGGGAGACGGGGGAGGGGGTGTTGTAAAGAGGCGTGGAATGCATGAAATCCTTTTCGTCTATTGGTTGCCTATGTACCGTTCCCTAAACTCCGAAATATATTGCTCCGGGCGATGTGCCGACCCAAACCGGTGGATGCTGCCATCCTCGCGGGTGATTATAATAGGACCGTTGCCAGCCAGTCTCGCAGAGAACACCTGGGTTTCTACATACTCTCGTGATTGATAGAAGAATACCCAGCCGAAGTCCTCCTCTCGCGTGTATTGATCCTCAATGACACATTCAAGCGGCTCAGCCCGATGAGGGTTTGGTTTGTTGACCTCGGCCAGAGCAATAGCCCGCGCAGTGTTCCTGTCAATCATGGCTTGCGTTTTGGTAAATGGCTAGTTGCCCCGCGCCCTGGCATGAACTGTTTGAGCGCCCGCTCTAACGCTGTAATGACCTTTTGGCGCTTCGGTTCCTTATACAGATATAGTGGCAATTTGGCGAAATGGCTCTGCCGTTCCCAATGATCGCCCGCCCACGAACTGAGCGGCCAATGGGGCCGATATATGAACTCCGGCCCGCGTGAACTCGGCTTGATTTTGTGCGAGTAGTACCGCAAATACTCCGCGATCTGCTCCACGGACGCGAACGTAAAGGTGAAGGAGCAAACCTGAACGAAGTAAACCCACTCCAACGGCTTACGTGATTGCTCAGGCGGCACGAACAGATGCAGCGGCTCATTCCGAACATCTTTATATGGCTTCTTCCAGTACGGGCCATTCGTCTCGTTCTCCTGCTCGGATGCCGTCGTAATGCAGAACTAGGGGCGGCGCGGTTTAGCAAGCATTATACCGTGTAGGACGGTGGGAATTGTCAGACCATCGGTGGGGTTCGCGGGGGTGGTTTTTTGTAAGCGGGCACACTTGGGGATAGTGTGGGTAGTATAGGGGGTAAGTGTGTGGTAAGTAGGGGGTAAGTGTGCGGAGTGTGGGAGGAGGGGTGAAGATGGATGTTTTGGAGCGTGAGGCGGGGGCGGCGGGGCGGACGCGGGGCGGGATTCCGTGGGGGCGCGTGCTGGGGTGGACGCTGTTCGGGGCGGCGTTCGGGTACACGGAGGCGTGCGTGGTGGCCTACATCCGGCGGCTGCTGGGGGAGGCGCCGGGGCTGGACTATGGGCAGGTGTTTGCGCTGAAGCACTTGGCGCTGAGTTCGCCGCACATCCTGGGGGACATGGCGGGAAGGGGCGTGCTGACGATTGAGCGGACGCGGGAGGCGGCGACGCTGTTATTATTAGTTGGGTCGGCGTGGGGCGGGGGCCGGAGTGGGCGTGAGCGGCTGGCGGTGTTCTTGTATACGTTCGCGGTGTGGGACTTGACGTACTACCTGTTTCTCATTCCGTGGACGGGGTTTCCCAAGAGTCTGGTGGCGACGGACATTTATTTTTTGCTGCCCATCGCTTCGTATGGGCCGGTCTGGTTTCCGGTGCTGGTCGTCATGCCTGGGCTGATCGCGTGGGCATTATGGCTTTGGCGCGGGAGCGAGGCGGCAACGCCGAATGATGGTTATGGAAGCAAACAGCCCGTTTCTTAATGGAAACTTAACATTCTCTTAATCTTTTCTTAACGGAATGCGTAGGGTTTGGCTTGTATACTATGGCCGTGACTTGATGAAACGTCGAGTCGCGGCCATTGTTTTTGTAGATGTTGAAGGAGAGACACATGAAGCGACAGAAAGCGCAGGGCTTTACCCTGATTGAACTACTCGTCGTCATCGCGATAATCGCGATTCTCGCGGCGATATTATTCCCGGTGTTTGCCCAGGCCCGCGAGAAGGCCCGGCAGGCTGCCTGCGAGTCCAATGCCAAGCAGTTTATGCTGGGTATCCTGCAATACTGTCAAGATAACGATGAGGCAATGCCTATCGCATACGCAGTACCCAACTCAATCGGTCCAATAGCATCGAAAATCTTAAACCTTCCTCAGGCAGGCGTTCCAGCTGAGATCATGCCTTACGTCAAGAGTAACGATGTTTTCCACTGTCCAGATGACAACGGCGGTATGTATGCGAACGGCGATATGACTAACGGCATTTCACAAACAGCGGAAGCGGGCTACACGTATGCCCAAATCGTTGGTACATCCTACAAGTTCACTCACCAAAACTTTTCAAATCCTTATTTCGAGAACGACAGTATCACTGGATATTCTCAGCCAGAACCAAACAATCCAGATAAAGAGTATGACTATCCAGGCAATCCAGCGATAACACTTAACACTCCACCGGCTTTTGGGGTGACGACCTATTCAAACGGTGCGGCAGTTCCCGGTTACGGAGTGGTGACACTTGCTGCCTTCGCGCGCCCGTCAGAAACTCGCGTTTACGCAGACTTCCCTAAGACATTTCCTGACAGCCCTAAGACGCCTCCAGCCGTGCTGTTCCACCCGAACGGAACTACTATTGCGTATGTCGACGGTCACGTCAAGTACGTGCTTCGATATAGCCAATACTCTTCTGGCTGTGATGGCGTAGACTGGGCCTGGGATGTTCCTGGTTCCTGCAACACAAACGGCATTCAGCGCAAAAAAGACTGAACAGTAATCTATAACTATCGAGTCCCGGCCGTGCCGCCACAGGCAGGAGCCGGGGCTTTTGTCGTCTTGATGGTTGCAAGACGGTTGAAAGAAGATCAGGGACACCCCCCGCGAGTTTTCAAAGATGAGGAACAAATGTCTGATTTACTCACCCGCCGTCAGTTTCTGCGTGCCGCTGGAGGCGTTACGTTCCTGGCATTGACGCCGACGGGAACAGGACTCTTTGCCGCGCCCGTACTCGGCAAAGACGCTCCTGCTCTGCCCTTTTTTACCGTGCTGCCCTACATCCAGCCCGGCGCGGCGAGTGCGCTGGCGGCTGAGCAGGAGAGCCTCGTCGTCGCCTGGCAGACGCAAAACCGCCCCGCCGACTTCGCGGTGGACTTCGGGCCGAGCAAGTCTTACGGCAACACTGCGAAGATCGCGTCCTCACCCCGCTTTTCCGGCGACACCGACGACGGTGAACCGCGCCTGAACTACACGGCGATCCTGACCGGGATGAGCCTCCACAAGACCTATTACTACCGGGTGCGGGGCAACGGTCAGATTCTGGCCGAGGGGTACTTCCAGACCCGCAAGCCGCGAGGGGCGGCGACTCGCTTCGTGACCTTCGGAGACAATTCATTCGGCGACGTCAGTGACCGGGCCATTGCCTATCAGACCTACAAAGCGCGGCCCGATTTCGTGATGAACACCGGCGATAATGTTTATGACGACGGGCTGGAAAACGAGTATAACCGCTACTTTTTCCCCGTCTACAACAACTCCGAAAGCGGCCCGACCGTCGGCGCTCCGCTGCTGCGCTCGGTGCCGTTCTACACGGTGATCGCCAACCACGACGTCCACCAAAAGGACGCCCTGAACCATCCCGTCGCCGATTTCGCCAAGAACCCGGACTCGCTGGCTTATTACACAGCCATGTCGCTCCCGCTCAACGGCCCGGAGCCGTCTCAGGTCAGTCCGATGGTCGGCCCAGATACGCTCCTCGCCGCGTTCCGGCGCACGGCGGGGCCGCGCTTCCCGCGCCAAGCAAACTATTCGTTCGACTACGCCGATGCCCACTTTCTTTGCCTGGACTCCAACGTCTATGTGGACCCGACCGACGCCGCTCTGCAGGCGTGGATCGAGAAAGACCTTGCGGGGACCGATGCGGTCTGGAAATTTGTCGTCTACCATCACCCGGCGTTCAATGTCGGGGCGGAGCATTACCAGGAACAGCATATGCGCGTTCTCGCGCCATTGTTCGAGAAGCACGGCGTTGACATCGCTCTGCACGGCCACGAGCACACCTACCAGCGGACAAAGCCGCTGAAGTTCGCGCCGACTGGAGCCTCCAAAGCCGCCGCCGTCAACACCAAAGACCGCCGCGTTCCGGGCGTGTTCTCTCTGGACGAGGTGTTTGACGGCAAGACGCACACGAAGCCGAACGGGGTAATTTACATCACGACCGGCGCGGGCGGCAAGCATCTTTACGACGTGGACTATACCGGCGATCCGGCCAAGTGGGTGCATCCCGATGACGGCAACACGCCGTATGTCGCCAATTTCATCTCCGACCGCCACTCGCTGACGGTCATCGAACTGGACGGCGGGAAACTGATGATGACGCAAATTGATGAGAACGGTCAGGAAGTTGACCGGATGACGATCACAAAGTCTTAAACAACCCGCCCTTGTCGCGCCGCAAAATCCGCCGTTCCGTGCTAAAATAAAGCAGGACTGATTCAGTCACTCTTGTTGACGTTGGGCGGGAACGGATGGCGGTGAAATGGTCGCGTGTGCGGCTTGTGTTTTCGATTCTGACCTGTGAGGGCCTGTTCGCGACCCTGCGTGAGCGATTGCAGTATTCGCCCGGCCCGAAGCGCTTCGGCGTCGTGGGCCGGAATGCTGGCGCACAGGCGCTGGGGATGCCTCGGCACTACGATTACGCCGGGGCGATACACATCCACTCCACCCACAGCGACGGGATCGGCACGGTCGCGGAAGTCGCGGAAGCGGCCAACCGGGCGGGTCTGGATTTCATCGTTCTGTGTGACCATTCCAATCTTGACGCGCTGGCGGAGGGCGGCTGGCGCGGACGCACCCTGGTCATGGTCGGCACCGAAGTCACCACCGATACGGGGCATCTGCTGGCCCTGAATGTCCCGCGCGCCTACCTCCCGGCGCCTAGCAACGCCGTCAAAGCCCAGCAGTCCATTCTGGACACCGGCGGGATCGGCTTTGTCGCGCTGCCGTGCGACCTGAAAGATCACTGGCGGAATTTCGACCGCCGCCTGCCGCAGACCGGGCTGGAAGTCTTCAATCTCAGTTCCATCGCCCGCGCCAAGATCAACCTGCCCGCCGCCGCGCTGGTCTGGCAGCGGTACCGCAGCCGACGGCCCCAGCGGGCGTTCCATTATGTCGCCGCCCGCCCCAGCCGCGAACTGCGCCTCTGGGACAATTTGATGACTGCCACCGGCCCCAGCGGCGCTCTGCAGCCGGTGGTCGGCATCGCGTCCCTGGATGCGCACGGCGTCATGAAAGTCGCCGGACGCTCGTACCAGATTCCCACCTACGAAGAGGTCTTCCGAACACTGCGGACGCACGTCGTGATGTCGTCCCCGCTGTCTCACGGAGAGGCAACTCGAAACGATCTGAACCGAGTGCATCAGGCGTTGGCATCCGGCCAATGCTATATGTCCTACGACAATTACGGCGACCCGACAGGCTTCGTTTTTGAGGCGTTGCCGCGCGCCGAAAGTCATCAGACGGAGACACTTCCTGTGTCCATGGGAGCGTCCCTTTCACTCGCCGAGGCATCATGGCGTCTGCGGGTCCAGACGCCGCGCTCCCGTTCGCTCGTGAGACTATTCCGCAACGGGAAACTGGTGGCTGCGGCGCGCGGCGGACGGCTGGAGTACGCCGTGACGGAGCCTGGCGCATATCGGGCGGAAGTGTTCCTTTACCGCCGGCGGCTGGGCCGACTGTGTCTGGGCGCCAAGCCCTGGATATTCAGCAACCCTATCTATGTGCAGCCGTCGGCCGTCGCCGCCGGACGCGGGCGCGACGCCTCTGCCGTCGGTCTGCCTGGCCGCTTGTAGTGAAGCGACTGTTTCAAATTTAACCCCTTCTTAATATTTTCTTAACATTCTCTTAACATTGCCCCAGTAAAATGAGGGTGATTTCAGGCAGCGCAGCAGTGTCATCAGTCGAACTGAGACGTTAAGAGGAGGACGAGATTTGAAAACGGTGAAAGCGGCCCTCGCGGTCGGCCTTTTGTCGGGAGGAGTGCTGACCGGCATCGGGGCCGCGCAGGCGCAGACGGCGACGTTCCCGGACGTTCCGGCCAACCACTGGGCCTACCAGGCGGTGCAGGACCT
>CAZZVX010000317.1:0-6061 GCA_964657535.1 Armatimonadota bacterium
AGGGCGTCCGCCTCGACGGGCTGGAGCAGCGGCGTCCGCTCGTCGGGCTGCGTGACGGTCGCTCTGTACTCCACCGTCACGTCGCCCTGCGGCATCAGCAGCCGGCGGCACGGGTTGTCGTAGAAGTCGGTGAACGCCTCCGAATCGGCGAACGGCGTGATCGTCAGTTCGGACTGCTCGACGGTCTGCGCGCGGCCCAGGTCCTGCGCCTCGACTTGCAGCAGCGTCGGCAGCGCGTCCGGCAGCGACAGAAGCGCCGTCGTGTGGATCTCAATCTTCAATGGGTTCCCGTTTCCTTCATTCGCTTTGGTTTGTGCCGGGGCATCATTGACGGGCGGCTGTCTGTTCGGCGTCGGCGCGGGCGATTCCTGTCTCGGCGTCAGTTTTTGTGCAGCACCGTGTCGTGGCGCTCGCTTTCCACGGGGTGCGGGTAGTCCGTCGTGTAGTGCAGGCCGCGCGACTCATGCCGCCGCCGGGCGCAGGCGATGATCAGAACGGCGACCTCGATCAAGTTGCGCAGCTCCAGGCCTTCGTCGGAGGGCAGGCAGTCGTCGTACAGCGGCTGGGCCTCCTGCCGGATGATCCGCACGGCGTCCGCCGCCTTCTGCAGGCGCGAGTCCGAGCGGACGATGCCGACGTACTTCTGCATCACGGTCTGCAGCCGGTGGCGCAGGGCGGCGAGCAGGGCGTGGTTGATCGGGCTGACGCGGCGGGCCGCGTTCGGGTACTCCGGCACGTCCCGGCAGCCGTCCCTGGGGGCGCGGGCCAGGGCGTCATCGGCGGCGCGCTTGCCGAAGACGAGCGCCTCCAAGAGCGAATTGGAGGCTAGTCGGTTCGCGCCATGCACGCCCGTACTCGCCACCTCCCCGCAGGCGTACAGGCGGTCAATCGTCGTCCGGCCCTGCAGGTCGGTCACGACGCCGCCGCAGGAATAGTGCGCCGCCGGGACGACGGGTATCTGATCCGTCGTGATGTCTATGCCGAACGACAAACAGCGGGCGTAAATCGTCGGGAAGTGGGTTTTAATCTCAGCGGGGTCCAGGTGCGTGACATCGAGATAAACGCACTCATCGCCGGTTTTCTTGATCTCGCTGTCAATGGCGCGGGCGACGATGTCGCGAGGCGCCAGGTCCTTGCGCTCCGGGTCGTACTCGGCCATGAAGGCCGTGCCGTCCTTGCGGCGCAGAATGCCGCCTTCGCCGCGCACGGCTTCCGAGATCAGAAAACTCTTGGCGTCCGGGTGATACAAGGACGTCGGGTGGAACTGAATAAACTCCATGTCGGCAATGTCCGCGCCCGCGCGCCAGGCCATCGCCACGCCGTCGCCCGTCGCGATGCCGGGGTTGGTCGTGAACGGGTAGACCTGGCCCGCGCCCCCCGTCGCCAGCAGAGTCGCCCCGGCGACGAACGGCGCGATCTGGCCCGTCGCCTCGTCCAGCACCCACGCGCCGCAGCAGCGCCCGTCCTGCACGATCAAGTCCACGGCGAAATGGTGCTCGAAGACGCTGATGTTCGGGTGCGCCCGGACGGTCTCGACCAGCGTGTGTTCCACTTCGCGCCCGGTCAGATCGGCGGTGTGAATGATGCGCCGCCGCGAGTGTCCGCCCTCGCGCCCCAATGAAAGATCGCCGTGCGCGTCCCGGTTGAAGTTCGCGCCGAACTCAATCAGTTCCCGGATTCGGTCCGGCCCTTCCGTGACCAGCACGCGCACGGCGTCTTCGTGGCACAGGCCCGCCCCGGCAATGAGCGTGTCCTGGACATGGAGTTCCGGGTCGTCATCCGGGCCGAAGACGCCCGCGATGCCGCCCTGCGCCCAGTTGGTGTTGCTGTCGGTACGCTCTTTCTTCGTGACCAGAGCGACGCTGCCGCGCTGGGAGACGCGCAGGGCGAAGGTCAGCCCCGCGCTGCCGCTGCCGAGAACGAGATAGTCAAAGGTCTGCATCGTTGCGTTCCGTTTCTACAGTGAGCGTGATCGCGCCAGGACGTAAAACATCTGTTCCGCAGAGGTTACGGAATGACCTCAAGAGCACTTCCATCAGCGAGGCGATAGACATAGAAATCGCTGTCGAGGGTGAAGATTCGGCGCAGTTGCAGGGCTTCCGCTGTGACCACGAGCGCAGCATCGGCCATGTCCATCGGCGTATCACGGTACTTCTCCATCAGGACTTCCATCCGTGTGAGGTCTGCCTCTCTAGGCGTGTACAGACGCAGTCGCCCGCTGCTCACATACCGCCAAAGGAGTCGCTGCATCGGCCAGCCGCCCGCGCCATAGGCCAAATACATCGCCTCGGTGAAGCAGGGCCACGGCGTCAGCAATGGTGCCGCCAGAGTCGGGAGAAGAGACAGACAACGCGCGTTCTGCTTCTGCTTTACGTCCACCAATGCGAGCAGAGGGCTGGCGTCAGTGAGTGTCATATCTCCAACCCGCGTCGTCGGTGCTTCTCGGCCAGCGCTTCGGCGAACGGCCCCGCCATGCCTGGCGGCGTCACACGCTCCAGCGACTGAGCTTCGGCCAACAGGTCTGACAGGGCCGCGTCCAGCGTCATACCTTCTTCTAAAGGTGTGTCGCCGGTCGCGGCGAGCAGTCGTTCGGCGAAGCGGTCCTGTAGGGTTTCCATCGCCAGAATCTCCGGCGTTGTGCCGTAACGTCTGGCTTCTTCCGCGATCACGTCTTCCAGTTCTGGGGTCAGTGTAATGGTCATTTTATTCCCTCCGTGCCTGCCAACAACCTGTCCGCTCCCGCCGCTCGTGCTTGTTCCGCGACTTCTCGCCCCATCTGTTCGCTCCCGCCATAAAACCGCGAAGCCGTTTGGCGAATGACAGTCGTGCCGTCCGGGGCGGCAACCATACCAGTCAGCGTCAGCATCTTTCGGTCGGCATATGGGTTCAGCGTTCCGATGGCACCGACCGGCGTTTGGCAGCTGCCGCCGACAGCCCGAAGAAACGAACGCTCGGCCAGGATCGCATACCAAGACGCTCCATGATTCAGCCCAATCGTGAAATCACGCATTCGCTGGTCGTTGTCACGGATTTCCAGCCCCAACGCGCCCTGGCCGGGGTCGGGGGTGAACCAGTCCTGGTCTAATACCTCGGTGATGTTGTCTTGCAGATCAAGACGGTTCAGCCCGGCGACGGCCAGGCAGATCGCGTCGTACTGGCCTTCGCGCCACTTGCGCAGGCGGGTGTCAATGTTGCCGCGTATCTCCAGACAGCGCAGGTCGGGACGGCGCGACCAGAGCAGGGCGCGGCGGCGGACGCTGCCCGTGCCGACGCGCGCCCCGTGCGGCAGGGCCTCCAGCGTGGAGCCGATGAGGCAGTCGCGCGGGTCCTCGCGCTCCGGGACGGCGGCAATGACCAAGCCATCGGGCAGTGTATGCGCCATGTCCTTTAGGGAATGCACGGCCAGGTCAATCTCGCCCGCCAGCAGCGCCGACTCCAACTCTTTGGCGAAGATGCCCTTCTCGCCGAACGACGACAGCGGCACGTTCGCGGCCTGCGTCTGGTCGCCCCGCGTCTGGATGGTCTGGATGACGATCTCTAAACCCGAATGCGCCCGGCGCAGACGGTCGGCGACCCAGTGCGTCTGCGCCAGGGCCAGTTTGCTGCCGCGCGTCCCAATGACGAGCCTATCGCCCACGCTTGCCCAGCAGTTTCCAGCCCAGGGGCAGCAGGCCCGCCGCCAACAATGCTTTGACCCCGTCACCGGGCAGGAACGGCAGGACGCCCAACGCCCACGCTTTGCCGAGGCCGAGGAAGTGGCCCAGCCAGAGTGCGCCGAACGCGAAGATGACCAGCGAACTGAGCAGCATCGCCAGCAGCATCGTGGCGGGCTTGCGGTCCCAGCCGCGCTCGGCCAACAGACCGATCAGGGCGGCGGCGAACGGGTAGGAGTACAGGTAGCCCGCCGTCGCGCCCAGGATGGTCGGGACGCCCGGCAGACTCCCCGGCGTCCAGGCGGAATGGCCCTCGGCGAAAACGGGCAGGCCGCAGACGCCTTCCGCCAGGTACAGCAGCATGGCGAGCGCGCCCAGGCGCGGGCCGAGCAAGGCCCCGGTCAGTAGCACGGCGAAGGTCTGCCCGGTGATCGGCACGAGCGGCAAATGGACCGTCACCTGCGCCGAAAGCGCCGTCAGCAGGCTGAACGCGACAGCGAGCGCGGCGTCGCGCCCCCAGGCCGAAGAGCGCGCGTCCGGGCGGCGCGGCCAGACGGCCTGCGCGAGTGTGAGACTGGACAAAGAGCGTACCCCCGGTGTGAAATATCCGCCATTATACCCGCAAGGCCGGTACCGAGAAGCACGGCGTTTTGGGTATTCTCAGGGGAGAAGATTTCAAGGAGCCAAAGATGAGTCTGGACACGTCCCTGCTGCCGCCGCTGATCCCCCGCGCCGTACTGTTCGGCAACCCGGAGCGCACCTCCCCGCGCGTCTCGCCCGACGGCGCGAAACTCGCCTACCTTGCCCCGCGCGACGGCGTGCTGAACGTCTGGGTGCGCACGCTGGGCCGGGAGGACGACGAGGCGGTGACGGCGGACACGAAGCGCGGCATCCAGACCTTCTTCTGGCAGCAGGACAGCCGCCACGTCCTCTATATGCAGGACGACGACGGCGACGAGAACTTCCACCTGTACCAGACCGATCTGGAAACGCGGCAGACGCGGGACCTGACGCCGATGCCCGGCGCGCGAGCCTTCCCCGTCGCCGCCGACCCAGACTTCCCCGACACGCTGCTCGTCGCCCTGAACGCCCGCGACCCGCGCGCCTTCGACGTGTATCGCCTGACGCTGTCTTCGGGCGAGTTGGCGCTGGACACCGAGAACCCCGGCGACGTGCTCGGCTGGTCCGCCGACAACGCCCTGCAGGTGCGCGTCGCCCAGTCGCAGACGCCCGACGGCGGCACCCTGCTCCGCATCCGTGACGGCGCCGGCGCCCCCTGGCGCGACTTCCAGACCTGGGGGCCGGACGAGACGGGCGGCGGCGTGGCCGGCTGGACGCCGGACAACCGCCGCGCCTGGCTTATCTCCAGCGTCGGCGCGAACGCCGCCCGCCTGCTCGAAACCGACACCAGAACGGGCGAAACGACCGTGATCGCCCAGGACCCGCAGTACGACGTCAGCGGCCTGCTGGTCCAGCCGCGCACGCATAAGCTGCAGGCCGCCTCGTTCACCCGCGCCCGCCAGGAGTGGACCCTGCTCGACCCCGATCTGGAAGGCGACTTCGCCGCGCTCTCCCAGGTCCGCGACGGCGACTGGAACATCGTCAGCCGCGACTTGGATGACCAAACGTGGATCGTCGCCTACGCCCTCGACGACGGCCCCGCCTACTACTACGCCTATGATCGGGGGCAAAAGACGACAACGCTGCTCTTCAGCAGCCAGCCCGCCCTGGAACAGTACACGCTCGCCAAGATGCAGCCCGTCACGTTTCCCGCCCGCGACGGCCTGACCCTGCACGGCTACCTGACGCTGCCCGTAGGCGTCGAACCCAAAGGCCTGCCGACCGTGCTGCTGGTCCACGGCGGCCCCTGGGCGCGGGACGCCTGGGGGTACCGGGCCGGCGTGCAGCACCTCGCCAACCGGGGCTACGCCGTCCTGCAGATCAACTTCCGGGGGTCCACCGGCTACGGCAAGGCGCACCTGAACGCGGGGGACCGGGAGTGGGGCGCGAAGATGCACACGGACCTGCTCGACGGCAAAGCCTGGGCCGTCGCGCAGGGATACGCTGATCCGGCGAAAGTCGCCATTATGGGCGGCTCCTACGGCGGCTACGCGACGCTGGCGGCCCTGGCCTTCACGCCCGGCGAGTTCGCCTGCGGCGTGGACATCGTCGGCCCGTCGAACCTCGTCACGCTGCTCCAAACGATCCCGCCCTACTGGGCGCCCATGCGTGCCACCTTCCGCAAGCGCCTGGGCGACTTGGAGACCGAGCAGGACTTCCTACAGGCCCGCTCGCCCTTGTTCAAGGTCGACGACATCACCGCCCCGCTGCTGATCGCCCAGGGCGCGAACGACCCCCGCGTCAAGCAGTCCGAGAGCGACCAGATCGTGGCGGCGATGCGCGCGCAC
>CAZZVX010000318.1:0-6004 GCA_964657535.1 Armatimonadota bacterium
GGTGCGCCGAGCGCAATCGCCAGCGCAATCAGACAAACGAAGCCAAGCCCCCGCGCCGCCGGAAACCGACGCCGCAGCAGCAAGTACGGCAGGCCAGTCAGCAACACCGGCAGGCCAAACCCCAGCCACATCAATTCTTGCCTCTGCGCCAAAATGCGGCCGACATTGCCGTACTCGTGACTATGACGCGCTTCCCATAAAATGTTTCCACTGACGAAGTAACCCGCGCCGCAAACGTAGTAAATCAGCCCCGTCAACACACAGCCCACCGTTCCGGCGGTAGCGTCGGCAGGGTCATTGGTCGCCGCTCCCTTGCCGGAACGCTTTCCCGTCACCACGTCCGTGCCGCAGAAGGGGCAGAGTTTGTATTCGTCGCGGACGGGCTGGCCGCAGTGGGGGCAGGTGGTCATGAGCAGTGCATCAGAGCGTGTTGAGAAAGTTTTGGCCGGCGGTTAAAACCGCGCCAACAAGAGCAGAAAGTGTCCCTGCGGACACTCCAGACTTAACTTCTTAGTCCGCGAAGGCGGACTTCGTGATCTTGTAGCCGCGACTTGAGTCGCCGGGTATCTGACCGGGCCGCCTTTCTTTCAGGCCTCAGATTTTGGACATCCCGTAGAAGCACAGCGCGAACGCGCCCAGAACCAGCACGAAGGACACCAGCAGGGTGTAGCCGATTGCCATGCCGAACGCCTTGAAGTTCGCGCGCACGAGGACGTAGACAATCGGCATGACGATCAGGCCCAGGCCGCCGATGCAGATCGCCAGGATCGTCAGCCCGACGCCCAGCAGGACGTCGGCCCAGGTGTGGCCCGTCACCAGCTTCGGCCCCGGCGGGACATACGGCGCTTGGGGCGTTTGCCCCGTCGGCGGGGGCGGCCAGAGCGGGGCGGGCGGGGGCGCGGGCGGCAGGGCCGCGCCGCAGTTGGCGCAGACCGGCGTGCCGACGAAGGCCGGGTTACCGCAGTTCGGGCAGCGGAGAGTCGGTTCCAAGAGCGAGCGCCTCCCTGGCGCGCAGCAGGCGGGCGAGCGAGACGGCGAAAAAGGCGGACCCGGCCAGGCAGGCCCACTGCGCCGCCGACAGGCCGAGCGCCGCGACGGTCGTCTCGCGGTAGAACTCGATGACGAATCGGGCGACGCAGTAAAGCAGCCCTTGCAGGAAAAACAGGGCGTTCTCGCGCGGCGACGCCCGCTCGAAGACCAGCAGCGCGCCCAGAATCAGCAGGCTCGCCAGGGACAAATAGATCTGAGTCGGGTAGCGCCAGGCGCCGTGCTGCCAGATCGCCCAGGCCGCGCGAGACAGGACGGGCTTGCCGTAGCAGCAGCCGCCGAAGTAGCAGCCCCAGCGCCCCACGGCCTCCCCGGCGCAGAGGGCGACGGCGAACAGGTCGCCCGTCGGGCGCGTGATGCCGAGACGGCGCTTGTACAAGAACACGGACAGGTAGCCGCCCGCAATCGCGCCCAGGACGGTCTTGCCCGCCGCGCCGCCGACCAGCCACTGCGCCCCATTCGCCCCGGCCAGGCCGCCGACCAGGCCCGCGCCCAGCAGCGCCATGACCCCTGTCGTCGCCAGTCTCCGGCGTCGCGCCATCAGCACGAACGCCCCGACCCCCGTCGCGTAGCCCAGCGCGTAACACAGCGCCGGGAGTGCCAGCAGGTGCATCGCGTTTTCTCCCGCCTCCCTGCCTGCATTATACACCAGACTTTGTGCATTCCTGCGTGGCGCAGAAGAGAGCATGATGCCGAAGAAGGACATGACAACTCTCCTCAAGCAAGTTGTAAGAAAAATTACGTATTTTGAGATTTTCGCTGGACACTTGGCAAACTTCGTGGTAAAGTGGCTTAGAGAGTTTTATCTACAATCAAGGTGTCCTCATGCGAAGTCTTCCGCGAATCGTGCGTTGTTACCTCTGGGCCGTCTATGTGGCCGGAATGGCCGCCATTGTCTTCACGGGGCTATGGGCGACGTTCCCGACCGGGGAGCGGGTCTGGGAGGCCGGACTGTTCCTGATCCTCGCCGTGCTGGCGGGCGGCCAGAAGATCTACCTGATCAAGCCCAAGAACGACCGGGACATCTGCTCCATGTCGCTGGGGTTCGTGGTGACGTTCGCGGCGCTGATGCGCTTCGGCCCCGGCATCGGCGTGCTGGCGGCGATGGTCAGCTGCCTGTCGGCCAGCCTCTACCCGAAGCGCCTGCCCCTGTTCCAGCTGGCCTTCAACGTCATGCTCGGCGCGGTGGAGGCGGCGGGGGCGGGCTGGGTCTACCTGCGCATGAACGGCGGCATGACGCTCCAGCCGCTGCACGCCTTCTCCGTCGTCACGGCGGCCTGCCTCGTCTACTACGCGGTCAACACGGGCGGGGTCGCCGTCATCATCTCGCTGTGTACGGCGCAGAACCCGTTCAAGCTCTGGCGGCAGACGTTCCTGTGGACCGCGCCGAACTATTTCGCCGGCGCGTGCATCGGCACGCTGGCGCTGATGCTGTTCGGCCAGCACCTGGAGACGGTGCTGCTGTTCGGGACGCCGCTCGTCTATCTGACCCACCAGTCCTACGCCAACTACAGCGCCCGGATGCAGGAGCGGGACCTGCGCGTGCAGGAGAAACAGCAGCACATTGACGCCCTGCAGCACAGCCAGGCGCGGCTGCACGACATGCACCTAGCGACCATCAAGAGCCTCGCGCTCGCCATTGACGCCAAAGACCAGCACACCCACCAGCACATCCTGCGCGTCCAGCGCTACGCCGTCGCCATCGCCCGCCAGATGGGCCTCGTGGACGAGGAGCTGGAAAGCGTCAGCACCGGCTCGCTGCTGCACGACATCGGCAAACTCGGCGTCCCCGAAAACATTCTACTCAAGCCCGGCCCGCTGACCCCCGACGAGTTCGCCCAGATCAAAAAGCACCCCCAGATCGGCGCGGCCATTCTGGCCCCGGTCGAGTTCCCCGGCTCCGTGCTGGCCGTCGTCAAGTCCCACCACGAGCGCTGGGACGGGCGCGGCTACCCCGACGGCCTGCGCGGCGAGGACATCCCGTTGACCGCCCGCATTCTGGCGGTCGCCGACGTGTTCGACGCCCTGACGTCCGACCGCGCGTACCGGACGGCCTGGACGCAGACGCAGGCGCTGGAGGAGATCCGGCGCGGGCGCGGGGTCCACTTCGACCCGTCGGTCGTGGACGCCTTCATGCACGTCGTCACGCAGGACTACCTGAACGCCGGCGAGTCGGTCCTGGAGCCGACGCCCTCCGAGCCGGCGGCGGCGGACAGCAGCGCCGCCCAGGCCGTCCGCGAGATCGGGCGCGCGACCTCCGTGCCGTGGACGCTGTACGAGATCGTCCAGTCCCTGTCCGAGAGCATGGGGCCGGAGGAGATCGTGCAGACGCTGTCGGCCAAGCTGCAGACGGTCTTCCCCGGCGCGTCCAATTTGTTCCTGCTGTGGGACGGCGACGACGCCCTGAGCGTCCACACGGCGCTCGGCGAGGGGCGCGACTTCTTCTCCGTCAGCCGCGCGCAGGGCGGCGCGGGCATCTCGGTGCGCGCCGCGCGCAGCCGGCAGACGTACCTCGGCGCGTTCCACCCGCACGACCTGCGGCCCGACGCCGAGACCGCCCTGTCCTGCCCGTCGTTCCAGACGGCCCTGATCGTCCCCATCGTCTACGAGGGCGAGTCGCTCGGCACGATCAACCTCTACCACCCGCAGCCGCAGGCCTTCTCCGCCGAAGACCGGCAGCTGCTGGAGGCCATCGCCCGCCGCGCCGCCGCCGCGCTGCACCGCGCCCTGCTCTACGACGTGACCCGAAGCCACGCCTACACGGACAGCCTGACCGGGCTGTACAACATCCGGTTCCTGAGCCAGCACGTGGACGAGCGCTGCCGCCGGGAGGACGCCGAGCCGTTCGCCCTGCTGTGCCTGGACCTGGACAGCTTCAAGCCGATCAACGACAACTTCGGCCACCAGAAGGGCGACCAGGTGCTGCGCGACCTGGGCCGCCTGTTCTGCGACAGCCTGCGCGACTCGGACATCGTCGCCCGCTACGGCGGGGACGAGTTTTTGGTCGTGCTGCACGGGGCCGGGCCAGCCGAGGCCGCCGCGATGGCGCGGCGCCTGCAGGACGCCGTCGCGGGCTACCAGTCCGGCCTCATCCACGACCGCCTCGGCGAACTGCGCTTGGGCGTCAGCATCGGCTGGGGCTGCTTCCCCGCCGACGGGCAGGACTGCAGCGGCCTGCTGGCCGCCGCCGACGCACAGATGTATCACGACAAAGTGGAGCACCAACTGGGCCGCATGACGCTCCAGAGCGCGGACGGGCGGGCCAAACGCCGGCCCGCCAAGCGCACGTCACGGCTGCAAGCGCACGGGACGGAACCCGTGCTGGTCTTCCGATTCGCCGAGTGCAGGTCCCTCGGCGAAGCAGGGAACGACCGAAGAACGGCAAGGAGAAAGAAATGCCTAGCGTACACGGCGCGAGCCGCTCGATAACCTGGGGACGCCTCTGTTCCCTCTCGGCAGTACCGCTGTCCCTCTCGCTTCTGCTCACGCACGGCGCGGCGGCCCCGAAAGCCGCCCCGCCCCGACAGCCTTCCGCACAGACCCCTCTGATCGTCACCTACGGGGGACCGCTCACCCCCGACCGCGAGGCGCAGCTGCGCCGCCTCCACGCGGTCCTCTACCGCCGCCTGCCCTTCATCCACGCCGTCGCGCTGCGCCTGCCGGGCCGGAACCTCGACGCGCTGCGCGCCCTGCCCTGGGTGGCGCACGTCTCCCCGGACGGCCCGGTGCAGAAGTCCGACGACTTCACCGTCGGGTCCAGCGAGGCCGCCCAGGCCGTCGCGCAGGACGCCCTGGGGAATCCGTACCAGCCGACCGGGGCGGGCGTGACCGTCGCCGTCGTGGACAGCGGCGTGGACGTCCGGCGCGACCTGCAAGGCACCGGCTCGGCGCGCTGGAAGGCGAACTTCGTGTCCGACGGGAACGGCGCGGGCGACCCGTGCGGCCACGGCACGCACGTCGCGGGCATCATCGCCGGCAACGGCGCGTCGTCCACCGGCCCCCGCTTCTACCACACGTTCACCGGCATCGCGCCGGGCGTGCGCCTGGTCAACGTCCGCGTGCTGGGCGCGCAGGGCGTCGGCGACGTCAGCAGCGTCCTCGCCGGCATCCAGTGGGTCGTGACCAACCAGCAGAAGCTCAACATCCGCGTCCTGAACCTGTCGCTCGGCCACCCCGTCGGCGAGTCGTACACGACCGACCCGCTCTGCCGGGCCGTGGAAGCCGCCTGGAACGACGGCATCGTGGTCGTCTGCGCCGCCGGCAACGAAGGCCGCGCCCAGAACGCCAGCCCGATTCCCGACCCGACGCTGGACAACGAAGGCTACGGCACGGCCTACGGGACCATCCAAAGCCCGGCCAACGACCCGTATGTCATCACCGTCGGCGCGACCAAAAGCGTGGACGGCGTCCGGGCCGACGACCGCATCGCCACCTATTCCAGCCGCGGTCCCAGCCGTTTAGATTTGGTCCTGAAGCCCGACATCGTCGCGCCCGGCAACAAGATCATCTCGCTGGACGTGCCGGGCAGTTACTTAGAAACGACCTACGCGGCCACCAACCAGATTCCCCTGTACACGTACAAGCGCGTCAAAAACCAGGAAACGATGTCGGAGAAGTACTTCCTGCTGTCCGGCACTTCGATGGCGGCCCCGGTCGTTTCCGGCGCGGCGGCGCTGCTGCTGCAGGCCGATCCGACGCTTTCTCCCGACACGATCAAGGCGCGTCTGATGGTCTCCGCCGACAAGTGGGCGCAGCCGGACGGCGCCGCCGACCCCTGCACCTTCGGCGCGGGCTACCTGAACATCCCGGCGGCGCTCGCCTCGACGGTGGTCCCGTCGGGCAGCGCCCTCAGCCCGGTCTTGTTTCAGGACGCGAACGGCAACATCGTCCTGGGGCCGCCCGCCGGTTCCAACGCCACCTGGGGCGGCAATGCCACCTGGGGCGGGAACGCGACGTG
>CAZZVX010000319.1:0-5929 GCA_964657535.1 Armatimonadota bacterium
AAGGGCCTTTGCGTAGGGGCATGACGTGTCATGCCCTTCCTGGCGTCATGCCCTTATGCAATCTATTTCCGGCTGGGCCTAATTTGCACCTTTGTCATGTTCTGCTTCGGCGGCTCAAACAGCGGGCTGGGCGGCGGGACGCGCGGCAGGTCAAGTTGTGCAGCCATTTCGTCTGCAAACCGTTCGGCAGCCAGTTGGCTACCGTAATGTCCCAATGAGATGCGTTCCCTGAGTACGCTAGACCTGATGCCGACAATATAAATGTCTGTGCGACTTGTCTTGCCCACATACACGCCCCAAAAATGAAGCCACGGCCCGGAGCGTGTCTGAGGAAAGAACGGCCAGCCCGTTATGCGGGAGTAAGTGCGCGTATCCAGATGCAGGTGCAATTCATCTGGCCCCGCGAGGCGAAATGACAAACCGCCAAAACCAATGCAGATCGTCAGCATGAGCAAAAACATTAGTGAACCGGCGGCTCCAAGCGACTGATGATCTTCCGCAGCCTCAGAAAGTATCATAAACGGCCCCAGCAGAATGAAAACTCCATAGAACGCACCGCCGATACGCAGTATGAAAGGCTTGCGAGAGACGAGTTCATTTGGGGAGGCAGGAGAAAGGTGTTTTCCTTGCTGCATACCGATCATCGTACAGACAGTTGCTAATGCGATGGAAACCAATTCTGCGCCTAGAATAAAATTGACAGGAGTGAGCGTCATTCTTTCACTTTCGGTTAATCACTCAGCGGCAGGGCGTAGTCAATGATGGGCAGACGGTCGCGGCGCTCCACGATAGCCGTGCCAAGCGCGGTGAACGAGACGATGAGGTCACGGCGGCGCTGGTCGTTTTGCAGTTCCACTTCATACGTGCGGATGTCCGGCTCCACGGTGACGCCGACGACGCCGTCCGCGCCCTCCCGCGCGGCCTCGTCGGAAAGGCGGGTCATGGCGGCGTGGCGCGTGGTGTAGACGGCCTGCGTGTAGTCGGTCAGTTCCATGTTCCCGGCGTATCCGCCGAGCAGGCTGCCCTGCGTCGCCCACTGGGTGGAATACGACGCGACATGGTAATACACGCAGCAGCCGAAGGCGAAGCCGACGGGGGCGCAGTCCGCCTGCCGCAAGGCCCAATATTCCTGGCCGGACAGAGCGCAGACAAACGGCTGGTCGGGAAGCGGCTCCTCGTCCAAACGGATGGCCGTCCCGCGCGCCGTCCATTCCAGCAGATGGCTGCCCCACTCAAAGGCCTGCCGCTCCAGGCGAACGCCGATGACGCCGTGCGCACCGAGCAGTTTCGCTTCCTGCTGCAAGCGGCCCAGGGCCAGATGGCGCGCCTGGCGCTGGGCGTGGCTCATCGTGACCAATTCCGTGCTGTGGTACGTCGGCTGGAACTGCCAGCCGACATGGTACACGGTGCTGCCCATCACCTGCCCCAGCGGGCTGACGCCATTGGCGCCCGTCAGCACGAACTCATTGACGCTCAGGTTGCTGGTGAAGAACGCCGGGCGTCCGTGCAGGTCGCGCAGGCGCCGCTCGGCGTCCAGCGTCAGCCCGCCGCGCTCCAGCTGCTCGCGGCTGCGCGTGTCGCGCTCCTGCCGCGCCGCGTCTTCCGGGCTTTGGCGTCCAAAGAGGCGCATCAGGGACACCCTGCCAGCGGCACGACGGCGTGGATGGGGGCGGTCGTCTCGGCAATCGCTTTGATCCCCGTCCCCAGGATGGAAAACTCCACCAAAAGATCACGGCGCGGCAGCTTCCGCTCGCCCGTCTCCACCTCCACCTCGCGCGTCTGAAGTTTTTTGGAGATGGTCACGCCGACAACGCCCCCGGCCTGCACTTCGTAGGCCTCACCTTCCATAGAGCGCACCGCCCCGTGACGCGCCTGCGCGAAGCCATCCGTATAGTCGGGCAGTTCTTGATTAAACCGCGCATTGCGGCTCAGCAGCCCGTTCTGCGTCGCCCACAGCGTCGCATTCATGCCGACCTGGTAATAAACGCACGTGCCGAAGACCACGCCGACGGGGAAATACCCGCCCGCGTACAGGGCGCACGTCTCCTGCCCGCTGAGGCCGCACAGAAACGGCAGAAGCGGCGGGTCGGGGCCGGGCCAGCCGACGGCTGTCCCCGTTACGGTCACTTCCAGCAGCGCCTCGCCGCCCAGCGTCGGCTTCGCCGTCAGGCGGACGCCGATGACGCCGCGCGCCCCCAATGCGTGCGCTTCGGCTTGCAGCCGCAGCAAGGCCCGCCGCCGCGCCTCGTTGTGCGCCTGCGACAAGGCCCGTAGTTCCATGCTTTCGGCAGGCGGCGCGGGCAGCCAGCCGACATGGTACACACTCGTCCCCGTCACCTGCCCCAGCGGCTGCACGGCCAGCGACGTGACCAGCGCGAGTTCGTTGACGCTGAAGCCGCTGCTCCACGCCCGGCCCTCGCGCAGACGCCGCAGACGCCACTCGGCATTGAGGGGCAGCCCGCCGAGCGCGATCTGCTCCGCGCTGCGCTTGCTGCGCCATTCGTCGTTGTCCTGCTGTTTGACGACTGCCATAAGACTGCTTGCCGATTTTTCAGACGTTTCGGCCGGCGACTGAAGCCGCGCCAACAAGAGCACAAAGTGTCCCTGCGGACACTAAGACTTGAAGACCAGGCTGAAGCCTGAGTCCGCGAAGGCGGACTTCGTGATCTTTTTGACGCGACTTCAGTCGCCGGGCTTGATTACCCCAACAGCTCTTTTAACGCGAAAAACGTCTTTTCGTTTCGGCCCGCCCGCGCGGAGATCTCGGCGGACAGGTCGGCCAGCCAGTTTTCCACAGGCATCGGCTCGGTCTTGAGCTTGATGCCCCGGACGGTCTTGATGCGCTGGGCGGCGAGCGGGCCGCGCCCCGTGTCTTCCAGTGTGTATGTCGCGTCGCCGAGCGTGACGGAGACTTTGCGCACGGGTTTTTCTTTCTGAAACAGGCCGCCCTTGCGCTCAATCTCCGTTTCGCCGGGCAGGGCCGCTTCCAGCACAATGGCGAGCAGGGGCAGAAAGCCGCGCACGTCCTGGGCGTAGGAGTTCGCGAGCGCCCCGGCGACACCCAGGCCGGACATGGCTTCCAAATCATCACTCATGGGGAATGGCTCCAAAGGCGGCGTCCCAGCGCCGCCAGAAATCGGGGAAGGTCTTGGCGACGCAGCCGGGATTATTGATAATCATATCGGGAATGCGCAGGCCGGCGACGGCGAACGACATCGCCATGCGGTGGTCGTCGTAGGTGTCAATGGGTGCGCCCTGATAGACGCCGTCGGCGGGCGGCAGGATGGTCCAGAAGTCCCGGCCTTCGTCCACACGGAGGCCGAGTTTGGGCAGTTCTTTGGCGACGGCTTGCAGCCGATCCGTTTCCTTCACGCGCAGGCTCGCCAGGCCCGTGATGAGCGTCGGCCCGTCGGCGAAGGCCGCGACGACGGCCAGCGTCTGTGCCGTGTCCGGCATCGCTTCCAGGTCAATGTTGATCCCGTGCAGACGCTCCGGCCCGGTCAGCGTGATGGTTCCCGGCCCCGAAGTCACCCGGCAGCCCATCTGCGCCAGCACGTCCGAGAACTGCGCATCGCCTTGAATGGAGTCGGAGCCGAGATTTTCCAATGTCACCGTGCCGCCCGTGACCGCCGCCGCCGCCAGGAAATACGTCGCATTGGACGCATCGGCCTCAACCGCGTAGTCTCTTGCCATGTACCGCTGCCCTGCCGGGACGCGCAGAACGCGGTAGTCGTCATTCTCCATGCCCACGCCGAACGCGCCCATGACGCACTGCGTGATGTCCACATAGGGCTTGGAGATCAGCTCACCGACGATCTCGATCTCCACGTCAAGCGCGGCATACGGCGCGGCTTGCAGCAGGGCGCTCAGGTACTGGCTGCTGACATCCCCGCGCAGGCGGCACTTGCCGCCGGGCAGGCCGCCGCCCCGCACGCGCACCGGCGGGCAGCCCCCGCCGTTGACGCTTTCAGCTGTCACGCCCAGAGTCAGCAAGGCCCCCAGCAGGTCACGGATGGGCCGCTCGCGCATCCGCGCCACGCCGTCCAGCACGACATCCGCGCCGGGCGGCGTCAGGCAGGCCGCCGCCGTCAGAAACCGCACCGTCGTGCCGGAATTGCCGACAAACAATGTCTTCTCCGGGGCCGCAAACTTGCCGCCGACGCCCTCAACGACGAAATCCCCGTCCGGCGTCTCACGGATGGAGACGCCGAGTTCGCGTAGCGCTCCAGCCATGTGCAATGTGTCTTCGGAATGCAGCGGGACGAATAATCGGCTCTGCCCGTCGGCCAGCGCCGCCAGCAGCAGCGCCCGGTTGGTGATGCTCTTGGAGCCGGGCAGCCGCACCGAAGCGTGGACGGGTTGGGTGATGGGAACCAGACGCATTTGCGCCGGATACTGAAGATCCATGCCCGATTCTAGCACAGGGGCAACGCGATGTCAATGAAGACAGACTTCCGAGGGCTACCCCTGGAACGCATCAGGGAGCAGGGTGAAAGAACGGGGGACGCCGGGGCACTCGACGACCTCGACCACATCGAAGCGGCAGGGGATGTCGTCGAGATGGTATTTGGCGACATAAGCGGTCGCCAGCCGCACCAACTGACGACACTTGGCGGCGGTCACGGCCTCGCTGGGCGTCCCCTGTGCGCCGTGCGCATGGCGGCGCGTCTTGACCTCGATAAAAACGAGCGTGCCGCCCTGCCAGGCGATCAGGTCAATCTCGCCGCGCGCCATGCCGTGGAGCGGGCGCACGTTGGCGTCCACCAGCCGATAGCCGCGCGATTCGAGGAACGCGGCGGTCTCGGCCTCGCCCCGCGCGCCGAAGGCTTTAGAGTTGTCGCTCATGACAGACGGCGGCGACCGGCGAGAACGAGCGGCGGTGCAGCGGACAGGGGCCGTGTTCGCCCAAGGCCGCCAGGTGCTTCGGCGCCCCGTAGCCTTTATGGCCCGCAAAGCCGTAGGCGGGGTATCGGGCGTCATACTCCACCATCAGCCGGTCGCGCGTGACTTTGGCGACGATAGACGCCGCCGCGATGCTGACGCTCAGGCCGTCCCCGCCGACAATCGCGCGCTGGGCCGGACAGGGCAGTTGGGGGACCGGCAGGCCGTCCACCAGTGCAAGCGTCGGCGTCAAATCAGGCGCAAGCGTCCGCAGGGCGATCCGCATCGCCTCGCGGCTCGCCTGCAAAATGTTGACTCGGTCAATCTCATCCGCCTCGACCTGGCCGAAGCCGACGGCCAGGGCGTCCATCATGATGCGCCCGTAGGCGCGCTCACGCTGCCGCTCGGACAATTTTTTGGAGTCGCGGATGCCGGCCAGATCGAAGCCGTCGGGCAGAACCACGCAGGCGGCGACGACCGGCCCGGCCAGCGGCCCGCGCCCGACTTCGTCCAGCCCGGCGATGACTGCATGGCCCTGCGCCCGCGCCGCCCGCTCGAACCGCCACAGATCAGGAGAAGTCTCAGCAAATATACAGTCACCCATCGCTTTCTGTCCGCATGGTTTTAAGCCCTCTGCAGGATGGCTTCCTCTTCCGCCGCGAGTTGCTTGAGAGTGCGAGGGCTGCGCGCCCAGGCCGGCAGGAACGGGATAAACAGGAGCATGAGCAGGGCGAACCCCGTGCCGACATACAGCATCGCGTACCAACCCTCGACGATGTGGTGGTGCGCGCCGAAATGCCCATACAGCACGCTGCCGACTTTGTTGCCGACCTGCCAGCCCAGCGCCGACGCCGCCCCGTAAAGCGCATACACGGTGCCCTCGACGCGCCGGGGGCAGACCCGCGCGACGAGGGTGGCGATACACACCCCGTACCAGATGTCGCAGACCTGGCTGAGCAAGCAAGCGACCTTCGCGGAACCGGCGCTGTGCATAAAGAAGAACGGCACATAGTAAGCGGCGCTCAGCAGGATCCCGGCCCAGGTGATG
>CAZZVX010000320.1:0-5868 GCA_964657535.1 Armatimonadota bacterium
CATGCACGGGGACTACCAGGTCCCCGCCGCCGGCTCCAACGGCCTTCGGGTGGACGGGCCTGGCGTCCGCATCATGACTGGCTACGGGCGCGACCACGATCTGGACCTGGGCGCGGGCGACTTCACGGCCCCGCTGCGGCGCGGCACGATCCTGTTCCACTGCCTGCCCCTCATGACCCCGGCCTTCCAGCGCCGCTGGCTGGCCGACGCGCTCCTGTTCCTGTCACAGAAGCGGTTGTCCACGGCAGCCGGGCCGGGCCGCACGGTCACGGTTCCGTCGGGCGCGGCGACGCTGAACGTCCGCGTCAGCGCCGTGTCGCCGCCGCCCGCCTGGGCCACGATGTCCAGGTCGTGCAGCACAGTCTGCCCGTTGATCCGCACGTCGAAGACGCGACGGCCCGGCTGCGTGTCGTAGGTGTCGGCGAAGTAGAGCGTGACCTGCGCGGGGCCGGGAAGGTGAAGCCGAGGTCGGCGGCGGTCCCGAACCGCTGGGTCCGGTAGAGGGCGGGGTCGGCGGTGTCCTTGATCGCCGTACCGTCCGGGACGCTGTAGACTTGCCCGACGGCCATCCAGGCGGCCACGACGTCGGGCCGCGCGTCCGGCGGCGGCGGTGACGCCGGGCAGGGCGTTCAGGGCGCCGAGCGTCGTCCCGTCCGCCCCCACGACTCCGACGCGCAGGCCCGGCAGGCGGGGCAGGCCGACCACGCGCACGGCGCGCGTCTCCTGGACGGGACCCAGGGCGAACGTCAGGCGGTACAGACCCTCCTGCGTGAGCGGCGGCGTGGTCAGGCCGGCCTGCAGGGGGTACACGAACTGGCCGGCGTGGTACACCGGGGCGGGGTACTTGCCGAGCGCCAGCACACGGCCCTGCGGGTCGGTCAGCGTCAGGTGCAGCGTGCCGGGCGCGGGGCGGTCCGTCTCGTTCAGCAGGTACAGGTCGTAGGTGACGGTCGCGCCGGGGGCGACGGCGGACTGGCGCACGCGCACCACCGGCAGCAGGGGACGCAGGCTGTCGCGGATCAGGGCCGGGTCGCCGTGGAGGTTGCGGAGGGTGTCCACCAGGCCGGAGTAGTCGTCAATGGCCGTGGTCTCCCAGCCGCTGATGGTTAGGTAGTCGCTGGCGTCCGCGAGGCGCGCGCATTCGATGAGGTTGTCCCAGAGGTCGTACTGCTTGTCGCCGAGCGACCGAAAGAACAGGTCCATCGTCGGGAACGCCTGGCGGAATTCCCGGCGGTCCAGGAACCGGTCGTAGGCCGTCAACTGGTTCTGGTGGTCCTGGAGGTCGTAGCTGGTGCCGCCGAGATGGGCGATCTGCCGGACCATGAGCGCGCTGTCGTCAAGGACGCCCGCGCCGGCCATCTCGCCGTAGTCAATGATCTGCTTGGTGTCGGTGTTCCGGTAGACGAAATTGGTCGGCCCCTGATAGTCCCCGTCCTGCCAGATGCCGTCCGGGTAGCCGACGGTGTGCTGATCGGCCCATCCGGAGACGCCGTCGCCGTGGTCGTAGTAGACAGTGTCGGCGTAGGGCTTCATCCACGCCTCGCCGTCGGTGCCGACGCCGCTCTTGAGGACGACGGTCCGGCAGGGGTCCTCCTGGTGCATCCGGCGCAGGAAGTAAAAGACGCGCGGGTTCTTGAGGTCGAAGTTGAACTCGTTCTGCACAACTTACATGACCAGCGAGGGGTGGCTACGGTCTTCGTCAATCATGCGGAGGATGCGGTCTTCCTGGTAGCGCTCCAGGGAGGTGGTCGCCGCCCCGCTGTCGGTCGGAGCGTGGTCGCCGATGGCGAACCGCCCGCCGCCCGGTTCCTCGTAGCGCAACAGGCCCATCCGGTCCTGGTCGCCCAGCACCTCCGGCTTGCTCATGTTGCGGTGAAAGTTCAGGCAGTTCAGGCAGAGCGCCTTGGCGTCCTCGACCTCCTTGAGGGCCAGCGCCGGCGTCGGCCACAGGCCGTTCAGGCCCCAGTAGCCCCAGGAGATCGCCGAGTAGAGGCGGATGCGCCGCCCGTTCAGGCGCAGCACGGCGTCCGTGCCGACGCCGTCCGGCGTGAACCAGCGGAAGCCGAAGGTCACGTCGCGCGTGTCAGCGGACGGGCCGCTGACCCAGGCGACGTGCAGGCGGTACAAAGTCGGCGTCTTCAGGTCCCAGAGCTTGGCCTGCGGGCAGGTGAGCGTCGTCTGCACCGGCATGTCGGCCCCCGCCGGAACCTGGACCGGCAGCATATCGACGGCAAGCACGGCCCCGCCGTCGGGGTCGATCACCGACGCCCGGACGAGGCCCGACAGCGCCCGCCCGGTTCCGTTGTGCAGCGTCGCGTGGGCCTGGATGGTGCGGACCTGCGGCGTGTCCAGCGCCCAGGCGTCGGCGACGTAGGCGGCGGGGTGGGCCGTCAGGGTGATGTCCCGGTCCAGGCCGCCGAACCCGTGGCTCAGAAAGTGCTGAGTGCCGCCCCAGGTGTCCGTATCCCAGTCCACCCAGTCGAGCCGCCCGCCGGGGTTGGTGATGCGGATGGCGAGGAGATTAGTCCGGCCCGGCCTGATGGTTTTGGTCAGGTCGCAGTCGAACCCGGTCTCCTCAATCATGCTGTAGCCGACCAGCGCGCCGTTGAGGTAGACCTCGGCGCGCTGCCGCGCCCCCCGGATGTGCAAGATGACCGTCTTGCCCGCGAACGTCGCGGGGATTGTGAGTGGCCGCCACCACCAGGAGACGCCGAGGTAGTTGCCGTTCCGAACCTCATGGTCAATGTTTGCGTAGAAGTACTCGCCGGAGTACCCGCCGCCTGTATAGGGCCGGAGGCCGAACTTCCCCCAGTAGTGCTGCTCCACCGTAGAGGGGAGCGTGACGGGGATGCCCAGACGCGCGTTCAGCATCCCCCACCCGCCCGTCGGCGGGTTGACCGGCATCTGCGACAGGGACACGTCTGCGGGCAGATAGGTCTTGTCCTGACGCCACTGCGCCCGCGTGTCCGGCCACAGCCGCCAGCCCGTGTCCGGGACGGTGAGAGTCGCCGTGGCGAGCGCGACGTGCCCCAGGGCCGGCAGACTGAGGGCAAGGAACAGATAGAGCCAAACACGTTTCAGGGGAATCCTTCCCGGTATCAGACGATCATCTCACAGCCGATGGTGTCAGACGTGCGGCATTCTATCACAATCCAGTATATTATTAGGGCGTTCGCTTCACTCAAAGGAAACCTGACGTTGCTGCCAGAAATCAGCATCTATAAATCAGATTGAAGCAAGCGCAAGCGAAAGTCCTAAGACTCTTAGTCTCCGGTGCGCTGCAGCGTCACCGACGCCAGGTTCATCGGCTTCCAGGCCGCCGGGTCGGCGGACCTGACCGTCACGACCCGGTCGCCGGCCTTGCCGACCCGCACGGTGCCTCCTTTGACGGTCTCGTAGGCGTCCCAACTGTCCGTCTTCGGGACCGACAGCGCCGCTGTCGGTCCCGCCCCGGCGTCCACCACGAACGACGTGTCGCCGTTGGCGGCGGAGGCCCTCGCCACGACCGAGTAGGCGCCGGGCGAGTCGAAGTGGACATTCCATCTGGCCGTGTCCGCCGCGTTGTCCCAGTAGCCGATGTTAGGCGTCGCGCCCCCCTGCGCCTGGACGCTGCCCTGCAGGTCGGCGGCGTCGGGCGTGAGCGTGTACGTGCCGTCCGCAGCCGCGCGGACGGCGGCCGGGGCTGGCGGGGCGGGCGTGGACGCGGCTAGGTCCAGGCCCTCGACCTTGAGCGCGTAGGCGTGGTCGCACGGCTTTGTCTGGGGCAGCGTCACGACCAGGCCATCGGCGGTCTGCGTGAACGGCACGTCCCCGTGTCCCAGCAACGAGACCGCTTTGACGCTCCCGACCAGGCCCGGCGACGCCGAGGCCAGGGTCTTCACGGTCAGTTTGCCGTCATCGGGCCAGCCCATCGCCGTCGCGTACAGCACATCGCCTTTGATCGTGAACCGGAAGTCCTGCGGCGTGTACGGACGGGCGCCCTCGCTGAAGCCGCCGCCCTTCGCCTTGACCGGCCCCTCGCCGTAGAGTTTCCAAGGGCGGGTGGCGAAGATCGCCTCGCTGTTGACTTTCATCCACGCCGCCATACCCTGTAAGAAGGCGACCTCGTCGGGGTCAATGGTGCCGTCGCCCCGGACGGGGATGTTGAGCAGCAGGTTGCCGTTCTTGCTCACGATGTCCACCAGCGTCTTCACCACCTGGTCGGGCGTCTTGTACTGGTGGTTCTCGTAGAGGGAGCGCCTGTAGTGCCAGTCGCCGATGCAGGTGTCGGTCTGCCACGGGTGGGGCTGGATGATGTCGGACTGGCCCCGCTCGTAGTCCAGCACCATGGACGCCTTGACATTGGCCGAGCCGTCCTTGACGTTCAGGATCCCTTCGTTCGTCCCTTTATGCCACTGCCGGTTCTTGTTGTAGTAGTTGGCGGCGATGTCGAGGCCGTAGGATGTCGGCGGCTCGCCGTCATCAAAATACAGCAGGTCGGGATGATAAGAGTCTACGAGGTCCATCACGCGGTCGTAGAACTTCAGCTCGTAGGCCTTGTGCGCCTTGTCGGTGCGCGCCGCGCCGGCGGGGCCGTACAACTCGGCGGGGTCATACCCCTCCCACCACTGGCCTTTGCCGTCGGCTTTGTTCAGACGACCGTCATACGGGACGCCCGCCAGCGGGCCGGTCGCGTCCGCCCCGTGCGCCACGTCGAACCAGTCCCAGGTGCGCGCCGCGTGGACGGTGACGCCGAAGCGCAGTCCCCGCCGGCGCGCGATCTTGGCCCAGGTGCCGACGATGTCCTTCTTCGGGCCGATGTTGACGGAGTTCCACGCCTGGAACTTGGAGGGCCAGTTGTCGAAGTTGTCGTGGTGGTTGGCGAGGCTGACGAAGTATTTCGCCCCGGCGCTCACGTAGAGGTCCATCAGCTTCTCCGGGTCCCAGTTCTCCGCGTGCCATATGTGGTCAATGTCCTTGAAGCCGACTTTGGACGGGTGGCCGTAGTGGGCGACTTGATAGTTGTAGTCGCCGTTTCCCTGCTGGTACATCTGGCGCGCGTACCAGTCGCCCTGTTCGGGGACGCACTGGGCGGTCCAGTGCGCCCAGATGCCGAACTTGGCGTCCCGGAACCATTCGGGACACTGGTACTGCGCCAGCGAGTCCCAATTGGGCTGGAACGGGCCGGCGACGGCCTCAGAGGGGACGGGCGCATAGACTTCGGGCGCGGCGGCGGCTTGCGCCTCCCGACGCCCTTCGTGCCAGAGCGCGAGGCCGACAGCGGCGGCGGCACTGTTCTTGAGAAATCGGCGGCGTGACAGTGACATGAGTATTTCTCCTTGCGATAGTTATGAGCGTCGTTGCGGACGGTCGTGTGGGGAAAGAAAGCGGGACTCGTAGAAAAGTAAAAAGGAGAGAGCAAACCATGCTCTCTCCTGTCATCTTGCGGGTCGTCTCAGGCGAGTTCCGAGGCATCGCGCTTGCGGGCCTTGAACACGAGAGCGCCGAGACTCAGGCCGCCAATCAGCAGGGCGACCCACTGAGACGGCTCCGGCGCGGGGGTCAATTCCACCTGAAGGCCATTGAAGGGGTTTGCACTACCCACTGTGCCGGTGATGCCTCCGCTGGCATTGGTCACGCCATTAAACACCACATAGTCTGCGCCATAGGCGAAAGTCGTGATATTGGTGGTGCCTGTGGTGCTGGATGTGGCCGTCCCCCCAGCAGGATTCACTGCCGTGCCGCCGCTCACGGTGAATGTGGAATGTTCACCGTAATCGTCGGCCCCATAGAGGTACAGCGTGTACGGGGTATTGGCAGCCAGGCTGGCGAGCGAAAAAGTCGCAGTGCCACCATTAATGTAATCATACTGTGTGAACAACTGGGCTG
>CAZZVX010000321.1:0-5857 GCA_964657535.1 Armatimonadota bacterium
GGCCGCACTGTCGCCGGATCGTTGGCATCGGCCTCATGGCCCGTGAACAAGATGCGCCACGCGGGGCCACTTCGTGTCCTGCGGTACAACAGTTGACGCACAGTTCCTCGCGTGAACAGCGAGGCTTCAGGAGCGACAACGCACCGATTCGGATAAGTCGCCAACCCGCGAACAGCCGCCAACATTCCCTCCTGCCAAGCATCGGCGATGGCCGGGCCGCTCAGGAACTGCAACCGGTCATGTTCCGCATCAACCTCTTCGCGAGCCGAAGCCACAAAGCGAACAGCATAAATTTGCGGCGATTCACCATCTACATTGGTCATGGCTGCTACGCTTGCTGCGACTTAATCTGCGCGTCCCGAATCTGTCGCTGCGTCCGTATTTGCTGTTCATAGTCTTCCAAAGAAATCCAGCGCCCGGCATCGTAATTGTCCATGCCGCGCTGTATTCCGGCGACGGCGGCGCTGAACTCGGTCTCCGCTTCCGCTAAGATGGCGTCCAAAGCCGCTTCCGGCGAAAGGCCACGCTGATTGGCAACGGCCTGTAAACGGGCTTCCGTTTGGGGTGCAAATGTCAATGTCATCATCTTCTCCTTGAAAAATCAATCACGGGAAAAGTACACCAGCGTCCTACGCGGATGCGCGTCGTACAAGCCGCATCGGCACAAGGAGGCGCAGCAAGAGCAGAACGGCGCTGATGAGAATCAGGCCGATTCGCATGGAGCGGCTCGGCATATCCAGATGGCCCAGCGCGGGCAGGAACTGGAACAGGACCAGGCTGAGCAGGACGCCGCTGAGGGAGACCGTTGCAAACCGTCGGCGAGCGTCGCCCGCAAGACCGGTGAGGAGTTGGCCGAGGGCCGCGCCAAGCAGCAGGCCGGTCACGGAGCGCGGCTGCCAGATGTAGTCTAAGATGACGGCGGGCAGGGCAAGCGATAATACCCATTGCAGGGTGACGGCCCAGGAGGGCAGACGCCCGGCCTGCCCGTCCAGCCGTGCCCATTCCGAGGCGAGCAGGGGCAGCAGCGCGCCCAGGCAGACGGCGAACAAGTCCCAGGTGTCGCCCGGCCCGCTCGCCCGCACCGCCGGGTTGTTCTGCAAAACGGCCAGGCGATAGACCAGCAGCAGGGACGTGAAACCAAGCGCGGACACGGCAGCGAGGCTGTTCGGGCGGTCGGGAACGAGCGATTCCGACTCGGCAGGGGCAAAGAAGGAGTGAGAGGCGAACCAGCCGCCCAGAACAAAGAGGCCCAGGCCGTAACCGGAGGCAAGGGCGAACGCCAAAGTCGCCCCGGCGACGACCATCACGAACCCGACCAGCGGCCCCAGCGAATCGCCGAAAGCCGCGCCCTCAACGGCGGACGTGAGGCGCGCGGAAAGCCGCGCGAGCAGGGCAAACAGCAACGCGCCCAGGAGCAACAAGCCCGCAAGGCGCGTGATGGGGGTGAGACGGGACAAGGGCAACAACACGACCAGCGCGGCGACAAGGAGCGGCAGGACGCGGGCCAGGAAACCGGGTCGGCGGCGCACCAGGGCCGCGCTGACCGCCATTCCCAGCGACAACGCCGCGCCCAGCAGGAGCGGCAGATCGACCCAATACATCTCGCCCAGCGCGCCCGCGCGGGTGAAGCCCAGTGCGACGGTCGCCGCCAGAGAAAGCATATACAGCAGGCCCAGCGCGGCGGAGGTGGAGGCCTCGGCAGCCGACTCCCCGCGTTCCCCCGGCAGCAGAGACGGCGCGACGCCCAGGCAAAAGACGCTCAGGGCCGCGCCAAGCACGAGCGCCGTCAATCCCGCAATTTCGCCGTGCGTCAGCCAGAGACGCCCCGCCGCCGTCACGACCGTCCCCAGGCCGAGCAGCATAGCGGGCAGCGCGGGGGTCGGCGCGGCGCTCCATCGGCTGAGGAAGACCAGGCCGACGCCGCCCAGCGCGCCCAGCAGCAAGCCGCGCGCCGCGAGGAAGTCGAAACCCGCCGTGACTCCTATATGCAAGGTGGCGAGAACGCTTCCGGCGATGACCAGCGCCCAAAGGACTAGGAGCGAGCGGGCGGTCCGAGGGATCGGCAGGCGAGGCGAATCGCGGGCCGTGGCCCAGCCTAAAATCAGGGCAACGAGACCCACGACCAATGCGAACCAGGGGTACAGCCAGAGATGAGTCGCCATGGTCTCTCCTCAACAACACAGCACTGTTTGCTTGCTGTGTTGTTAGAGGAGAGTGCCGGAAATTCCTTCAATTGCCGTCGGCTCGTTTTCAGTAGCCGCGAAACGGCGGCGGGCTGGCGTGGCGGCCTTCGGGAAGGAAGTAGCACAGCGCGACCAGGAGCAGGAAGCCAAAAAACATGGCGGCGAACCAGAGCCACGTCGGCAGGTCGCCCCAGTCCCAGCGGCTTTGGGTCAATTCGCCCGCATCGCTTTCACGGACGGCGGCGAATGACGTGTCGCCGAGGCTGCGGGCGCGGTCGGCGTCCTGTTGCGCGTCTTCGGCGGCGTGCGGCATCGGGTGGGGCTGCACACCGTCTGGGCGCGGGCCGTAGCCCATCTCCTCCGGCGGCAGGTCCCATTCCTCGACGGCCTCTTCATCCGCCTCATAATGACGCGGGGGAATTGGCTCGGCGTTGTCTTCCGGCGACGGACTCAGAGGTACCAGATCGTTCGGCATCGTATTAATCTTCCGTTTCGGAGAAAGGATACCCTGCCGCGCCGTCTTTGTAACACTATTCGATGGGCGCGGCCTCGCTGAGTCCCAGCGCGCGCTGGCGGAAGTGTTCGGCGGGCCAGGTGTAGATGCGGTTGACGTTTTCCGGCGTCAGCGTCGTCGGTTCGCCGATGACGAGCGCAGCGGCCAAGATCGTTGCCGCTTTGTCGGCCATTTCATGAATGTTTTCCACTTCGGCGGCGGATTTGCCCAGCGCGATGAAGCCATGATTCTGGAGATAGATCGTCCTGGGCGACACACCATAAATGTCAAGGTAGTGCAGAACTTCGGCGCGCAGGGCGCGGGCCAGCGGGATACCGGGGTCAACGTAAGGGATACAGCAGGGCGCGACGCCGCAGACGACGATCTCATCGGGGAACAATCGCCTCCCGGACTGTAGGAAGGCCCAGCCGCGCTCGGAGCAGAGCAGGCCGTTGGCGCTGATCATGTGCGTGTGGCCGACAAACTCGATGCCGGGCAGTGTCAGCAGGTAGGCGTGCATCAGCGTCTCAACCGACGGCATGACTCCGGCGGGGCCGAGCGTGGACGACAGCAGCAGGTCTTTCGCCTGCGTGTCGTCTATTTCCCGGTCGCTTTCCAGCGCGTCCAGCACAGGGGCGAAGCGGACACGGGCGACCTGACCTTCCGTGAGCGTCCCCAACCGTGAGCCGCTGGCTTTCACATAGAACGTCTCGGCGTCAACCTTGGCCGACGTGTTGCCTTCGCCCAAAATGGCCCATTTGCGCGCTGGGTCGCCCAGTTGATGCGAAAGATGCAGCAGAGCGTCCATTTTACTGTTCTGTGTTGCCATAATTATTTGCCTATATCCCACTCAGGATACTCACCCGGTCGCGGCGGCGTGGGACGACTCCGCTCCAAAATCAGCGGCCCAAACTGATTTGACTGCACCAGATAAACAACGCCTGGCGGCCCCCCGGGTCGGTAATTAAGCGGCTCGTCATAGGTCACGTCCCGGCGTGATATGGACTGGATACGCCAGTCATCGGCAAACCGCCAAGCAGCCTTCGTCCGGCCTCGTGACGAAAGAACAGGCGTGAGCGCACAAACAGCCGCGAGAACGCACACGATGATTAAACCAAGCGACCAGGGCTTGAGCCTGCGAGGGGAACGCTTTGTCACATCAGCTAGTGACTCGTTAGCGGATGTCATGGAAGTTAGTCCAAATGAAAGACTGGGCGGAGTTGGGCGGCGACGGGGCTGTTGTCTGGACGGCTGAGCATAATTCCGCACATGGAGGCCCACCAGCGGCGGCAAACGTCGGTCTGGGCGATGGCGTCCCAGCGCGCCTCGTCCTCTATCTCGACGTAGGCGAACAACTGGCTTGTGTCCGGGTGCAGGAAGATGGAATAATTGTGAGCGCCGTGGTCTTTAAGGACGGCCTGGAGTTCGGGCCAGATCGGGGAATGGCGGCGCTCGTACTCGTCGTGCCGGTCGGGACGGACGGACATCAGGAACGCCTTGCGGATCATAAGACCTCCCGGCGCTGGGACAGCAGTTTCACTTCGTCGGCAGTCAGGGCGCGGTTGTAAAGGTGGACATCGTCCAGCAGGCCGCCGAACCAGTCCGGGTCGCCGGTCTGGGCGGGCTGCCCGCCTTTATGCCCAAAGGCCAGCCCGCCGAGCGACTGGCTGAGGGGGACGCCCGACGCCTGCGCTTCTTGAACGCCGTTGACGTACATCACCCAGGCGCCGTTGTCGTAGGTGACGGCGACGTGATACCAGACGCCCGGCTTGACGACGGTTTGGGAAACGGCGATGTCGTGGGCCGTGTGGCCCGTGTAGAAGTGGTTGCGGGGGTCGAGCAGAATGCCCCAGTCCCAGTCGCCGCCGACGGTCGCCTTGACGACGAGGGCCTGATACTTCCCCAAAGCCTGCGGCTGCACCCATGCGGCGACCGTGAAACGGTCACCGGGCGCGAAGTCGAAATTGATGCTGAACGGGATGTCCACGAACGCCCCGCTGCCGTTGAATGAGAACGCTTCTTTGATCACTCCGGGCGCGAATTTCACGCCGCCAAGCGGCACGCCGTCGTGGCTGCTGACAACGTCTCTGGCGTTGCCGTCTCCCGGCCACCGGCTGACCAGGTTCGGCGAGACGGCGGGGGCCGCGACGGTCGCTTCCGGCGCCGGCGTGTGGCGGGACGGCAGCCGGACACGATGCGCTCTCGCTTCGGCGGGTGCAGCGAGGCCGGAAACAAAACAGATCATCAGGAGCAAAAAGAGGCGGTGATGTTGCATAAATGTCGTTCCCGACGCTGTTTCGCCCAGGACGGGCAGGATTCCTGCGCGGCGGCGCGTCACTTCCGGGGCCAAATCCTTTCCCACTCGTAGAGTGAGGGCATCAGTCGCCCCCGGTAGCCGCGACAGGTGGTTTCAAACAAGGCCGCGTCCTGTTCGCTGACGCGCCAACGCCCGCCCAGCCGACGCCCCCGCAGCCAGCCCTGGGCCAGCCAGTCATACACGCGGCGGCGGCTGACGCCGAACCGGGCGGCCAGTTCCAACGGCGCCAGTTCCGAAGGCGGACCCAAGACGCTGGCAAACAATTCTCCGGCGCCGTCCGCCGGCCCCGCGCTCGCGGGGACAGACTTTCGCGGCATCGCTTCTCCAGACTCACCACAACGCAGTGCGCCTATTGGGTCGGATAGGGCAGCGCCTCCTCGCTCTGGAGCTGCCCGTTGACGAACTGGAAATGCAGACGAGTGTCCCGACACCAGTAGCTCCACACCTCCGTAGAAGGCGACGTCCCCATCAGCCGTATCCAGTCGGGCCGTCCCAACTGTTTCTTGACCACGGCCTTGTCCACGCCGAGGCGAATCCTTCCCTTCAGGTCCGCCGCCAGTTCGGAGCGCTGCTGGCCGTACCAGGGGCCGGGGACCGGGGACTGCCCGACGAGGGGAGCGGCACGCGGCGGCGTCCTGCCCGTATGGGGAAGCAGGACAAGGACGCCAAACACAGGCATGGCGAAGACAAGCAGCGCCGGGAGCATTTTCGGCGCGCGCCTCGGACGCGCGGGCGCGGGAAGCACGGGATGGGACGTCGGCATCACTTTCCCTCATTTTTCTTCGAGGAACACAGTCATTCAGATAGTTTCACCTCGGCCCGCAATAATTCCTGCGTGGTGGACAGAATAGGGTGTGCGCAAAG
>CAZZVX010000322.1:0-5855 GCA_964657535.1 Armatimonadota bacterium
CCGAGGACCCGAAGATCACGGAAACCATTGTCGGCTCGCCCTTCGACTACGCCCAGCACTGCTTGCTGTACGTCCCCCGCCACCTGCCGCCGCCGTCGGACACGCCCGGCTATGCGTTCCAGACCGCCGAAGAAATGATTCAACTCGTCGAGGCGTCGGGAGGGGGCGCCTTCATCCTATTCACTTCCTATCGCGCCCTGAACGCCGCCTACGACCACCTGACTCGCTCCGACCTCCCGTTCCCGCTTCTGCGCCAGGGCGAGATGCCGAACGCGCGTCTGATCCAGACGTTCAAGGCCGAGAAGAATGCCATTCTTTTCGGGACCCAGTCGTTCTGGGAGGGCGTGGACGTTCCGGGGGCCGAACTGCGCCTGGTCATCATTGACCGCATCCCGTTCTCCGTGCCGGACAGCCCACTGCACAAAGCGCGCGTGGGGGAGATCACCAGGGCCGGCGGCGACTGGTTCAGCGATTTCGCCCTGCCGCAGGCGCAGCTTAAACTCAAGCAGGGCTTCGGGCGCTTGATCCGAACGGCCCAGGATCGCGGCGTGGTCGCACTGCTGGACACGCGGCTGGTGCGGAAAACCTACGGGGAACGTTTCCTGCGCTTCCTGCCGCCCGCGAGGCAGGTCTTCGAGATCGAGGAGGTCAAAGCGTTCTTCCGGGGCGAGCCTGCCATAGACGGCCGTCCGTGACGTTTTAGCGAGTCTTCAGGCGGGAATGAAGGGAGAACCAAACGACGAGAGAAGGTACCCCGATGGCACTTCAAGAAATACCTCGCGAGCAGTGGAAATCGTTCTTCGACGAACTCAGCCGCGAACATGAGTCCGGTCAGGTTTCGGTGGAGGCGCGCGGCGACAGCCTGCCGCCGCAGGACGCCGTCACGCAGATGACCTTGATCGGCCTTTCCTACGAGGACAAAGGCAGCGGTCAGGGCCGCATTGACATCATCGTGGGCAACGACGCCGACACCAACGCCTCGCACACGATTGCTCACCCGACGGCCGTCAAGATCGAGAACCGCCTCAATGGCGACATAGACACGCTTTTGATAGACGCCGAACAGGGCGAACCCGTGACCGTCGTCCGCTTCCTCTCTGCCACCTGACGCGGCGTTTGAAGCTCCGGCCTCTCGAAATCACAGCGATCCCGAAACGACGTTGCCGCCGACAAGGGTCGCCCGGACGGCCACGGCCGTCGGCCACTCGTCCGGCGGCAGCGCCGTCGGGTCAGCGCTCAGCACGACGAGATCGGCCCGTTGCCCGACTGTGATCGTTCCCCGATCCTGTTCCTGGAAAATACTGTACGCGCCGCCCGCCGTGTAGGCCCGCAGGGCGGCCAGAACGCCGACGGACTGCGCCGCATCAAGGACGGCCCCGGCGGGCGTGCGCCGCCGGACGGCGGCAGCGACGCCGTCCAACGGATGGCCGGGGACTACCGGCAGGTCGCTGCTGAAGATCAGCGGCAGGCCCGCGTCCTGAGTCTCACGGTACGGCATGAGGCGCGCGGCGCGGGCGTGGCCCAAGGCTTCAACATAAACGTCGCCGAAGCGGGCGATGAACTCCGGCTGGTACACCGGCAGGATTCCGAGCCGCGCCATGCGCCCAACCTGGTCGGGCCAAAGCAGCATCGCGTGCTCGATGCGGTGGCGGCTGCCAGGACGGGGCCTCCTTGCCAGCGCTTTGCCGAATGCGTCGAGGCACAGATCAATGGCGCCGTCACCGATGGCGTGAATCGCGATCTGCCATCCGGCGCGGTGCGCCCGCCACACAAGCGCGTTGAGCTGTTCCTCTTCCCAGATCGCCGTCCCAAGATTGTCTGCCTGATCCCGAAACGGGGCGCGCAGACGTGCCGTGCGAGTCGTCAATGCGCCGTCCGAGAATATCTTGGTTGGGCCGATCCGCACCCAGTCGTCGCCGCCCTGACGGAGTTCGTCAGGGGCCGGGAAGTCGCTGCCCTCGCGCGAGAGCTGCTGGATCAGCGGCATCAGCGTGCAGCGCGCCGTGAGAAGGCCGTTCGCGGCGGCTTCCCGATAGACAGCGACATCCGCCAGGCCGGTACCGGCGTCAGTGGCGCTCGTGATACCCATCGCGTTGAGGGCGAAAGTCGCCCTTCCGAGCGCCGCCGCTTTGTCGGCGCGATTCGCCGGAGGCGCGGCCTCGTAAGCGAGGCTGATCGCATTCTCCAGCAGCACGCCGGTCGGCTCACCGCCTGCGTCGCGGGCAATGGTTCCGCCCGGCGGATCGGGCGTGGCGCGGGTGATCCCGGCGAGTCGGAGGACGCGAGAGTTGACGACGACCCCGTGACCGCTCGCGTGGGTGATCAAGACGAAGGGGTTTCCCGGCAGGGAGTCCAGATCATGCCTTGTCGGGTGACGCCGCTCGGCGAGTGTGTTCTGGTCGTAGCCGCGCCCTCGGATCCAGGCGTCCCCCCCATTTGACTGACTGGCCCGTTCCGTCAGCCGTTGAACGACATCGGCGAGAGACCCGACCTGGGGCGACGCCAGGGGGACCATTCCCAGCGCCAGGCCATAGTTCAGGACATGGCAGTGGGCGTCGTGAAAGCCCGGCAGCAGTGCGGCCCCGTTTAGGTGATGAACCACGGTTCCGGGCCGCGCCAAATTGAGGACGGCGTCGTTCGTCCCGACGGCGATGATGCGTCCCTCTTTCACGGCGACGGCTTCCGCCGTCGTGAAGGCACCGTCGAGGGAATGGACACGGGCGTGCATGAGAATCAGATTCGGCATAACAGAAAAGTCATAATACCCGACCGTTCGCTTCAGTGCGACTTCCAAAAAATCGTCGAAGTCGCCGGGAATTAACCACGGTTAAAAATTATTTTATTAGGTATAATCAATCCATGCTCAGCGCTCCCGCCGAAGACCACCTCAAAGCCATCTACAAACTACAGACCCCGACGGAAGATGTTTCCACATCGGCGCTAGCCGAACGGATGGACACCTCGGCGGCGGCGGCGACGAAAATGGTCAAGCACCTGGCCGAAATCAAACTTGTCCGGCACACGCCCTATCACGGCGTGCGGCTGACAGGCGCGGGCGAGAAGGCGGCGCTGGAGATCATCCGGCACCACCGTCTGATCGAGCAATATCTGGCCCAGGCGATGGGCTACAGTTGGGACGAGGTGGATGCCGAGGCGGAGCGGCTGGAACACGTCATCTCCGAGGAGTTGGAGGCCCGCATGGACGCCCTGCTCGGCCACCCGGTCATCTGCCCCCACGGCGATCCCATTCCGACGCCCGACGGCGTCCTCCGGGAGACGCGACTGGCGACCCTGGCCGAATGCCCTGTCGGCAACACGGTCGTCATCGCCCGCGTCCGGGACACGGATGCCGCCGTGCTGCGCGCCCTGACCGTCCGGCAGATGCTGCTCCATGCCGCCGTGCAGGTCACGGCGCGGGAGACGCCCGATCACCTGCTGACGGTGCTCGTCGCCGGGCGGGAACACGTCATCGGCCCTGCGCTGGCCGGGAGCGTCTTTGTTCAGACCGGGAAAGCGCAGCAAACACCGTGATAGACCGCTCAGAGCGCCGGACACAGCCCGTCCTTCCTTTGCTGACCGACGAGAAGAAGTCCGTGCGGGAACGCTGGCGGGCCTTTGTCCCCTACCTGGGTCCGGCTTTTTTGGTCAGCGTCGGCTATATGGACCCCGGCAACTGGAGTACCAACCTCGCCGGCGGCGCGACCTACGGCTATGCCCTGCTCTGGGTGCTGCTCCTCTCGAATCTCATGGCCCTGCTGCTGCAGACGCTGGCCGCCAAACTCGGCATCGTCACGGGGCGGACGCTGGCTGAGAACTGCCGCGAACAGTTCTCCCGGCCGGTCGCGGTCGCCCTCTGGCTGGTGATCGAAGCCGCCATGTTCGCGACTGACCTGGCCGAATTTCTGGGCGCGTCGCTCGGCTTCCAGATTCTGTTTCACATCCCGTTGTTCCCGGCGGCGCTGCTGACGGGCCTGGTCGTGTTCCTGATTCTGGGCCTGTATCGCTTCGGCTTCCGCTCTTTCGAGGCCGCCGTGATCGCGCTGGTCGCCACCATCGGCGTGTGCTACGTCATCGAGATCGCCGCCGCGCACGATCTCATCCGTTGGCCGTCCGTGCTGGTCAACGTGTTCGTCCCCACCCTGCCGCCGCGCCCGGCCTTCGCGCCGCAGTCGCAGTCGTCGCTGCTGGTCGCCATCGGGATGCTCGGCGCGACCGTGATGCCGCACAATCTTTTCCTCCATTCGGGGGTCGTCCACACGCGCGTCGGCCAGGAGAACAATGTGGACGATCCCGCCGACCGGGACCGGCGAGGGCGTCAGCGCGATGTCCATACGCGCAAGGTCGTCCATTTTGCCCTGCTGGACAGTTTCCTGGCGCTCAACATCGCCTGGCTGGTCAACTCGGCGATGATCGTGATGGCCGCCGCCGTTTTCTTCCGGCATCACATCGCCATCCAAAGCATCACGCAGGCGTACAGCACGCTGGAGCCGCTGCTCGGCCACGTCGCGCCGTATGCGTTCGGCGTCGCCCTGCTCGCCGCCGGCCTGTCGTCGTCGGTCACGGGGACGTTGGCGGGCCAGATGGTCATGTCGGGCTTTCTGAACCGCGAGATACCTTTGTGGGCCATTCGCCTGCTGACGATGGTCCCGGCGCTGGTGATCATTTATCTCATGCCGCGGCTCGGCTGGCACGACATCAATATCCTCAACATCTCCCAGGTCTGCCTCTCGTTCGCCTTGCCCTTTGCCGTCATCCCCCTGCTGATGTTCACGCGCCGCAAGGACCTCATGCGCGAACACACCAACCGCCCCGCCACCAATTTGATTGCTTACTTCACAGCCGCCGTCATCATCGTCCTGAACGTCCTGCTCCTGTGGCAGTCCTTCGGCGGGGCGCTTTAGCACGGCCCCCATCCCGCCTTCGGCACCTTTGCCCCGGCGGAATGGGAGAAAGGCCAGTAACTATGGGACTGTGCGTATTGGCGATGGGCGAAGTCGCCGGGCGTGTGTTTGGATGATGGAGAGGGGGGCAGGCATGGCCGCAGGATATGCTTTGACAACGTTCGCGGACAGCGGCCCGACAGCCACTGCAACGCTTGTTCGAGCCCTCACCAATGTAGCATAAGGTAATGCTGTCCTTCGTCCGCTGTTGGGTCGAAACCGGACTGCCGAGCAGTCTTAGCATCGACCTGGAACACCCTCTTGCGGGCCACGGCGTCCTGCGGCAACTTGACGATCAGTGTACTGGTCGACTCCCACTGGGTGTTCGCCTCGATGTCGATAGCCGTCACATCTTCCGCGCCGCGTCGGTACAAGTCTTTGACCAGGCGCAGAGAGGCCACTTCATCTCGGTCGGCATCGCCGATAGTGCGCTCCTCGCCATCCTTCTGCTCCATCCACGCAAGCGCCTCCTGCTTGCGAGGAGTGTCACGGAGAACTTTCTCCAAGTAAGTATCCTTATCCATCTTTCCTCCGCTGATGAGACCACACCCCACCAAGAACGGAGACAGTAAGACGAACAACAAGAATGGATGGAGCGTTTTCCCTATCGCCACGTTAAAGTCTCTCGCGGGAGGGGTCGAACTTGTGAGCGTACCACCCGTTTGCAGCATAGGAAAAGATTTCTGGTTGAGAAATGCGAACATTTACCGCGCCGCCGCCTGCCTTGCCGAAGGGTTATACTCAAAGTGTGATTATACCACAGGGGCCTGTTTTGCTGTCTCGCAGCGGGTTGCGGCAAGACAACTTTGGACGGGCGGGGGCGCGCTTCCTGCGTTTTGACGGGGGATTTGAGGTTTGTCTTGGCGGCGAGGGTGAGGTTCTGGTGAGCATTTGGTGCGCTGGGGTGAGCAACTG
>CAZZVX010000323.1:0-5843 GCA_964657535.1 Armatimonadota bacterium
TCACAGGCGCACGACGTTGGCCGCGGCGCTCGCGCGCGTGACGCCGCGCAGGTCTAAGAGTTCCAGCAGCGGGATCGAGTTCTTCCGCGTCGTCTTCAGAACGTCGTTGATTTCAGAGACGGTCAAGCCGTCCGTCGTCGGCAGATGAGAGGCCAAAACGCGCTCGGCTTCGGTGAGGGCGTCCCGGTGGAAGACCACGGTGCGGTTGTTCGTGCGGTCCACGGCGGGAACGAGGACGCCGGTGCGGACCAGAAAGTGATACAGGTTCTTCTTGCGGCGGTCCGTGCCGAGAACATCGGACAGGTTGGGGGGGCGCAGGCCGTCGCCCCGGAAACGCTCGGCGATCTCCTGCGCGATGGCGCGTTCGGCCGGCGACAGTCGCTCCTCGGATGAAAAACTCGCTTCGCGCACCAGCCCGTCGGCGGCTTCGAAATGGCCCTCTGCGACCAGTCCCGACAAAACGTGCGCGAACACGGACGGCGGCAGGCCGGGCGAAAGCTTCTGGCGCAGTTCCTCGCGCGGCATCCCCGCCAGCGTCGGGTGCCTGGCATGGAAGCGGGTGACGGTCTCCGTTGCGCTCCGGCACAGGTCTGCGAAAAAGTCCGCGCCCAGCGCAAGTCCGCCGGGGCAAAGCACCGCATGAAGCGCCGCCAGTTCGCTGCCAATCGTTTCCGGGGCTGCGCCCCAGTCGCGGGCGAAGCGCGCGAGGTCCAGCCCCTGCGGCCCGGCTTCCCGCAGGGTCTCGCGCAGCATTTCGCCGATGTCGCCGCGCGCCAGCGCCTGAACGCGGGCCAGCGCCCCCGCGTCGCCGCGCCGGTGCCGGGCAGGAACACTGTCCAGCACGGTCCCGCCGCCGACCGTCTCCGCCGGGGACAGCGACCGGACAATAAACCGCTCGCGCACCGGCAGGAACGCCTCCTCGTCCGTTCGGAACTGCACAAACCCCGCCTCGCCCGGCGCGATCTCGTCCCGGCCCAGCGGGAAGACGCGCGCCACGCTTTCCCGCGCGCCGTAGTGCAGCCGGACGCTCTGCCCGCGCTTGACGGGCCGGGCCGCTGTCGCCAGAACCGTCACCTGGGCGTCGAACTGCCGCGTGGGCCGCAGGTACCCCGGCGCGGCCAGGGCGTCCCCGCGTTCCAGCGCCTCCTGCTTGACCCCCCGCAGGTTGACCGCAACCCGCCGCCCTGGACTTGCCGTTTCGACGGCCCGCCCGTGTACCTGCATCCCGCGCACCTCGGCGCGCGTCCCGTGCGGCAGCAGTTCCACCGTCTGCCCAACGCGCAAGGCTCCCCGGCGCAGCGTCCCCGTCACGACCGCGCCGTGTCCGGTGACGGAGAACACGCGGTCTATCGGCAGCGTGAAGTCGTCCGTTTCGGGTGCGATTTCGGCCCCGGTCAACAACCTGCGCAGGCCTGCCGTCAGTTCGTCCAGCCCTTCCCCGGTCACGGACGACGCGAACACGAGCGGCGCGTCGCGCAGGAACGTTTCCTGCAGAAAATCCCGCATCTCGGCGGCCACCAGTTCCCGGTCGCTTGACTCCGGGACCAGGTCGCTCTTGCTGACGACGACGATGCCCCGGCGGACGCCGAGCAGTTCCGTCAGCGCCAGATGCTCCCCCGTCTGCGGCTTGACGCCCTCGCCCGCCGCGACGACCAGCAGCACGGCCTCGATCCCGGTCGCCCCGGCGATCATGGTGCGGACAAACTTCTCGTGGCCCGGCACGTCAATCAAGTCAACTTCGCCTTCGGGCAGCGTCAGATGCGCGAAGCCGAGCACGATGGACATCCCGCGCTGCTGTTCCTCGGCCAGCCTGTCCGTCTCCATCCCCGTCAGCGCCCGCACCAGCGCCGTCTTGCCGTGGTCCACGTGTCCGGCCACCCCAATAGTAATATGCTTCATGGCTGATAGATGCGCCTTATGTTGGCGTCAAACGGTCAGCCAGTTGGCGATGGTCAGGCCCTTAATGCGCTGAAAGTGATTCTTGCTGTTGGTCACGAGAATCAACCCATGTTCCATCGCCGTGGCCGCAATCAAGATGTCGGCGTTTCCGATCAGCCGCCCGCGCTGGTGCAGGTCCGCATAAATGTCTGCGGCTCGCAAGATGATAGCGTCCGTCAGCGGCAAAATTTCGCTCGCCGCGCAGAAGCGTTCAAAGTTGCTGATTTGCACTGTCGCCACTTTTGCCTTCAGGCCGCGCAAAATCTCATACCGGGTGATGACGAACAGCGTAAAACAGTCATGCGTCGAGAGATAGCCCTGAGAACGAGCGATTGCCTGCGCCTGCCCTCGCATGACGGCAGAAAGCGTATCGGTGTCCAGCAAGGATTTCGGCGTCATTGAGAATTGGCCTTAAAGAAGTCGCCTCTGCGCGTGGCAATGTTCTCGACTTCGCTGATGTCCTCGTCCGACAGCCCCTCATAAACTTGGGCGGCCAGCTATAGGATGTCGTCAGGCGATTCGGCTTCCACGACCAGATGCACCGACTGTCCCTCGGCCAATGGTCCCGGCAGCGTCCCCGTCGGGCGGAAGACCTCGTTCTAAAATATAGCGTCACAAATCAAAGTTGTCATACTCTGCCTCTTGAATTACTTGACTGCGACGAGTTCGATGTCGAAGACGAGCGTCGCGCCCGGCGGGATGTTGGGGGACGGCGGGTTGTCGCCGTAGGCAAGATTGGCGGGGATGACCAGGCGGCGCTTGCCGCCAACCTTCATCGCCGGCACGCCTTCGTCCCAGCCGGGTATGACCTGGCCGACGCCGATGGGGAAGTCAATCGGCTGGCCGCCGTGATCGTAGGACGAGTCGAACTTGGTGCCGTCCAGCAGCGTCCCCGTGTACTGCACCGACACGGTCTGGCCCTTTTTCGGATTCGGCCCCGTCCCCACTTTCACGTCGTAATACTTGAGGCCCGACGGCGTGGTTTGCAGTTTGACGGTCTTGCCGTCAATCGTGGTCGTGTCCGGCACGGCGGAAACGGCGGCGCTGCTGGTCGCGGGGGCGTTCGTCCCATCTGTCGTGTTGCTGCCGTTGTCTCTGTCGCCGCAGCCCGGCGCGGCCACGAGCAGCGCCCCGGCGAGTAAAAGGGCGGGTACTTTCCACTTCATTGTTTCACATCCTCCTGATGTCGTCTCCCGGCATTGTACCTGAGAACATCCGGCCTTGAAGGGTGGCGAGGCTGTCAATGCGTGAAATGCAGGACTAATGCGAGCGCCAGGAGGACGACCCAGGCGTACCCGAATAATTTGGGGGCGAGATGGGCGAAGTACAGACTGGCAATGTGAATCTGATCAATCTGGCGGCTGGCGGCGTCGTCAAGGTCGCTGTCTTGCCGGGACAGCAGGCCATCCAGGGCGCGCTTGCCGATGGGGCTGCGGGCGGCGAGACCGACGACGCAGCGATGATAGAGTGAAGTCGGGACGACATGGACGCGGCCATCGCAGTAATCGCACAGGCAAGGGTCGCGGAGCAGCAGCTCTTTTTTATCGTGCCATAACTGGATGACTTTGCACGCGCCGTCAATGCCCGGATACGCGCGCAGGGACGCGATAATGCCGATGGCGCAGACGACAAGCGGGAACAACAGCCGAAAGCGCAGGTCGGAATTGCCCATCGAGGCCGCGTAAGCCGTGACCAGAAACGCTTGAGACATGATGTAGGAGTTGATGCGGTTCGTGAGCAGGGTCCACTCCTGGGCGTCCTCACGGCGGTAGAAGTTGAGCCGGTCCAGCTTCCGGGCGGTGTCGGCGTCCGTCGCCTGCGTCGTCTGCGCGTGCTGCAGGCGATCCATCTGCGCCTTCAATTCGGTCACGTCCTGCCGCAATTGTTCCAAATCCGTCGCTTCAGTGTTCATCCCGCGTCTCCGATGGGGTATCTTGATGTCGTCTTTCTGAGAACGGAGAACCCCCGTGGTCTATTTTCTCTCGTATATCGTGCTGTTCCCGCTGGTGCGGCTGCTGCTGCGGGTCTTCGGACGGCTTCAGTCGTCCGGGGAGGAGAACGTGCCGGCGACGGGCGGACTGATCTACTGCCCGAATCACATCTCCTTCGCGGACCCGCCGGCGTTCTTCGTCACCATGCCGCGCCGCGCCTGGTTTATCGGCAAGGAGGAACTGTTCGCCCTCCCCGTGATCGGGTGGTTCTTCCACCACTTCCACGCCTTCCCCATCAAGCGGGACAGTGCCGACCGGGCCGCCCTGAAGCGGGCCGAGCAGTGCCTGCGGCGCGGCGAGCCGATCCTGATCTTTCCCGAAGGGAAGCGCTCGGAGGACGGCAAGTTGCTGCCCCTGCTGTCCGGCGCGGCGCTGCTGTCCGTGCGGACGGGAGCGCCGATCATCCCGGTCGGGATGGAGTACACGGACGATTTCTGGCCGTATGATTCCCTGTTCCCGCGCATTCCGACGCACCCGGTCACGGTGACGTTCGGCCCCCCCATCCGCCCCGCGCAGTTCCCCGGCCTGAAACACGGCGTGGCGGTCGCCGCCGTCACCCGGAGACTCGCCGAAGAACTCGCGCGGCTGACCCATCAGGACCCGCCGCCCGCGCCCGAACACGCCCCGCGCCGCCGGTCAGCTGTCGCCGTCGGCAGTCCGCCGTCGGACGAAGTCCGTGAGTAGTTCGGCGACTTCGGGCAAGGGAAGGATGCTGGTGTCAATGCTGAGATGGTAGTTGGTGGCGTCGGTCCAGTCCCGCCCGATCATCTGGGTGATGAACCGCCGGCGCGTTTCGTCGGACTGGGCGATCATCGCCCGCGCCTGGGCGTCGTCGGCGGCCCCGTAATGCTCCCGCACCCGGCGGACGCGGAACTTGAGCGGGGCGTGGAGGAAGATGTTGACCGTCCCGGCGTGGCGCGGCAGGACGTGGGAGGCGACCCGCCCAACGATCACGCAGTTCTCCTGCGCCGCGATCTTTTTCATGACCTCGGTTTCGGCGTCAAACAACTCCCGGTCCGTCGGCGCGGCGATCACCGGCGCGTGATACAGCGCTTCGGGCGGGCCGACCACCAGCCCCCGCAGCATCCGCTCCCAGAACGACGACGCGCGCTCTTCCCGCTCGGCGAGGTCGGCCTCGTTGAGCGCCAGCTCTTTGGCCGTGTGGCTGACGATCTCGCGGTCCAGGCAGCGGACGCTCAGGCTTTCCGCGAGCTGCTGGCCCAGGTAGGAGCCGCCGCATCCCAACTGCCGGGCCAGTGTCACCGTGATTCTCATGGGCGTGTCCCCCGCAGGCGTGGGTCTCTCGGCCTGATGCCTGCCTGTTCCACACGCGCCGCGCCGAGTCCTGCTACGGCACGGGTTTGGCCGAGGCTTCTTTGGAGGCCGGGCTGGAGCCGCCGCCGTTGACCGCCGTGACGGTGTAGTAGTAGGTCACGCCGGCGGTCACGGCCTTGTCCGTGTAGGTGTGGGCGGTGAGGCCGGAAGCGAGCGGCGCTGCGCTCTCGCCGCCCGGCGCCGTCCCGCGCCGGACCGTGAAGGACACTGTGCCGGTCGGGGTGGTCCAGGAAAGCGCGACCTGGACATGGCCCGCCGTCGCCGTCAGTGTGGGGGCCGTCGGGGCGGGCGGTTCCGGCTTGGCCGAGGCCTCGTTGGAGGCGGCGCTGACGCCCGCGCCGTTGACCGCTCTGACCGTGTAGTAGTACGCGACCCCGTTGCTCACAGGCGTGTCCGTGCAGGAGGTTGTCGTCAGGTTCGTCTTGATCGGGGTCGCGCTCTCGCCGCCGGGCGTCGTCCCCCGGTAGACGCGGTACGTGGCGACCGGACCGGCAGGGGCGGTCCAGTGGAGCGTGACGATCCTGTTGCCCGGCGCGGCGGTCAGCGGTCTGGACAGTTCCGCCGACATGATCGCGGCGG
>CAZZVX010000324.1:0-5814 GCA_964657535.1 Armatimonadota bacterium
TGCCACTGTCCCCGCCGGGGTCACGCTCCCGTGATCGGCGTCGCGTGCAGCGCCGAAGCCAGCACGGCGACCGGCATCAGCAGCAGGAGCCGCTGGAACGGAGAACGAGGGAGCTAAGGAAGCGGAAGCGCTGTTTCAAGAGGAGGCTCCCGATGCTTTCTCTTTGGCAGACTTTCAGACGCGGTACGGCCAAACGGCATGACAGTCAGTGTACTCGGCTCAGGCGGGCGTGTCAAGGGTTCAGGCGGATTTGGGCTTTGACACATTTCACAGCCGGAGTGTGACATCCGTCACACGACTTCCTGATAACTGACAACGGCTGCCGATAGATCCTAAATAAGTGGGCAAATTTCGTCTCGCGCGGCTATAATAGACGCTGTGGGGAAAGAAACAGGCGGAATGACAGCGCCGGACGAACTGCTGCTCCTGCGCGCCCTGCTGCGGGCGACGGATTACGGCGTCTTGCTGTCCAACGCCGAGCGGCGCGACCTGGTCTGCAACCGCCGGTTCTGCGAGCTGTTCGGCCTGGACGAGCAGCAGACACTGCAATCGCTGCCGGAACAGGTGCGCGCGTCCGTGCTGCCGCGCCTCAAAGCCCCGGAGGAATTTTTGGCCGTCCTGGACGCCGTGTACGCCGACCCCGATCTGACCCGCGAGGATGAAGTCGAACTGGTCGCGCCCCGCCGGCGTCTGCTGCGACGTTACACGGCGCCTGTCCGGGACGACGACGGCTATTTGATCGGCAGGCTGTGGACGTTTGTAGACATCACCCACGCCCGCAGCCTGGAGCGCAAGGTGCAGGCGCAGGCCGACCAGTTGCGCGCTCAGGCCCGGCAGCTCGCCACCGCGCTCAAAGCCGCCAGCGGTCACCTGAACAAAGTCGAGAACACCCTGACGCTCACGCAGCAGCAACTGTTCGAGTCGGAAAAACTGTCCGCCGTCGGCCTGCTCGCCGCGTCGGTCGCCCATGACATCCGCAACATCCTCACCCCGCTGAACATCGAGCTGTCGCTGGCCGACCAGGACGACCGCGAGGCGCGCGGCGAGTCCCTCACCGTCATGCGGCAGCAAATAGATCGCTTGTCGCTGATGACACATCGCTTGCTGGCTCTGGCGAAGCCGGACCGCCTGGAACGGATTCCTCTTGACCTGGCGGAAATGACGCACCGGATCGCCGAACTTTTGCGCCCCCAGGCGGCCGTTGATGGCGTGGAGGTCGTTTCCCACCGCCCGGCTTCGCTTCCGTGCGTGCCGGGCGATGCGGTGCAGGTCGAGCAGGTGCTGGTCAATCTGGTGCTGAACGGCGTCCAGGCGATGCAGGCGGAAGGCGGGCTGCTGTCCCTGACGCTGCGACACAGCGCGCAGGCGGGCTGCCGGGGCGTCGCCGTCTGCGTCCGCGATACGGGGCCGGGCATCCCGCTCGCGCACCGCCGCCGCCTGTTCGACCCGTTCTTCACGACCAAGCCGGACGGGGCCGGTCTGGGGCTGTTTTCGTGCCGCCGGATCGCTCAGGCGCACGGCGGCACGATCCGTATCCAAAGCCGCCTGAATGTCGGGACGCAGGTGACGCTCTGGCTGCCCCGCGATCCGTCATCGGAGGAAGACACGCATGGCCGGTAAAATCTTGATCGTCGAGGACGACCGCGCCATCGCGCAGTCGCTGGGGCGGCTTCTGGGCCGTGAAGGCTATTACGTCCAGGCGCAGCGCAGCACGGAGGACGCGCTGGCGCACCTGCTGGAAAATGCGTCCTATGACCTGGCGCTGCTGGACGTGATGCTGCCGGGGCAGGACGGCTTCGCGTGCTGCCGCCATATGCGCGCGGCGGGCTGGCGCGGCCCGGTCATCATGCTGACCGGGCGTTCCAGCGCGGCCTACAAAGTCGCCGGGCTGGACGCCGGGGCCGACGATTACGTGACCAAGCCGTTCGATCCCGACGAACTTCTGGCGCGCATCGCCGCGCATCTTCGTCGGACACGCGAGTACGACGCGCCACCCGAACAGCAGCAAGCGATCCGGCTCGGCCCCGCGTTGGAGTTGGATCTGCCCAGCCATGTCGTCCGCCGCCGGGGGCAGGCCGTGGCGCTGACGGAGCGCGAGTTCGAACTTTTGGCCCTGCTTGCCCGGCACCAGGGGACGGCTCTGGACAAGACCTGGCTGTTCCAGCAGATATGGGGCGGGGCGTCCGAACTGGGCATCAAGGTCCTGGCCGTTTACGTCCGCCGCCTGCGCCGCAAGATCGAGGAGGACATGGACAATCCCCAATGCCTGCTGACCGTGCGCGGCTTCGGCTACAAACTCGCCGTGCCGCCGGGTAACACTTGACAAGTCCCCTGAACTGATTGTAAGATAGCCTATCATGCCCGCTCCCGCCGTGTCTCTGCCCGTCCTGCCGCCGGTCGCGCTGCCGACGTTTGAAGGCCCGCTCGACTTGCTGCTGCACTTGATCCGCGAACACAAGATTGACATTGCGGACATTCCCATCGTGCCGATCACGGACCAGTATCTGGCGTACCTGCGCGCGATGGAGTCGCTCAATCTGACGGTCGCGGGCGAGTTCATCGTCATGGCGGCGACCCTCTTAGAGATCAAAAGCCGGATGCTGCTGCCCCGTCAGCCCAAAACGGAGATCCCGGACGACGAGGACGGCGAAGACCCGCGCGAGGAACTGATCCAGCGCCTGCTGGATTATCAGCGCTACAAGACGTTCGTCGAGACGCTGGCAGGGTGGGAAGACGACCGCCGCCATCTGTATTTCCGGGGACAGGCTGCTTATGGTGATTTGTACGAGCTGCCCATCTCGTTCGGCGAATTGTCGTCCCAGTCGCTGCTCCGGGCCGTACAGCGGCTGCTGGCCGAAGTCGGCGCGGGCGAGGCCGACGTGACCAGCGTCCGGCGTCAAAAGATGACCCTGCGCCTGGCGATGGCCGCGCTGTGGCGCAAGGTCGCGGCGGCAGGAGACACCGGCCTGGTGCTGGACGAGTGCTTCGAGCGGCCATTTGTCAGATTAGAGATCGTGATGACGTTTTTGGCCCTGCTGGAACTGCTGCGGCAGGGGCGCGTGCAGGCGGCGCAGACGGCCATGCTCGGCGAAATCTGGCTTTCGGCACGGGCAAGTGACGCCCATGCCTGAGGCAGAGCGCAAAATCTACACGGAGGACGAACTACCGCCCCTGCTGGAAGCGTATCTGTTCGTGGCGGTAGAACCGATCAAGCCCGCAGAGGTCGCCAAATCCCTCGGCCTGGAACCGGCGGCCGTTGAAGAAGCGCTGGAAGACATCGTCAATGCCTACGCCCGGCGTATCCGTTCGGGCCTGCACGTCGTGCGGATCGCGGGCGGGTATCAGATGGCGACCCGGCCCGTGCTGGCCCCGGACATCGCGCGGCTGCTGGCCGCGCCGGGAGGCCGCGCCCGCCTGTCCAAGCCTGCCCTGGAAACGCTGGCGATCATCGCCTACCAGCAGCCGCTGACGCAGGCCGAGATCGAAGTTGTCCGCGGCGTCAACGCCGATGCCGTGCTGAAGACGCTGATGGAACGGCGCTTGATTGAGGAGACGGGCCGCAAAGCCGTGCCGGGCCGTCCTATTCTCTATGGAACCACGCCCGACTTTCTGCATTATTTCGGGCTGCACACATTGGAAGACCTGCCGCCGCTGGAAGACATCGCGCCTGCTGTCGCGCAGGAAGAACAGGCCGCCGCGCACGAGGCGCTGGAAGCCGTCGGGTTGGAGGATTAACATTTGGGAAGCCGGCGATTGAAATCGCGCCAACGAGATCACGAAGTCCGTCTGCGCGGACTCAGAGTGGAACCAGGCCGAAGTCTTGAGTCGGCAAAGGCCGACTTTGTGTACTTTTTGCCGCGATTTCAATCGCCGGGCAGTTTGTTCTGTGCGTTGCTTGTGTGTTTCCTGTTCTGCGCAACAGTGCAGGCGCAGACGCCGCTCGCCCCTGTGCCGGAGTCGTCCGAGACAGGGGTGGGGGGAACTGTCACGACTCCGCAAGTGACCGCCCCGCCATCGCCTGTCCCGACAACGCCCACGGTCCACAGCCATTATGCCGTCCTGATTGACGCCGACACCGGAAAAATCTTGTGGGGCCGCAACGAGAACTCCGAGCGGGAAATCGCGTCCACGACGAAAATTATGACCGCCATCTTGCTGTTGGAGCGCGGCCACCTGGATGACCTCGTCACCGCGCCCGCCGCCGTCAAAGGCAGCCCCGAAAGCAGCCTGCACCTCAGCCCCGGCGAGACCGTTCCCTTGCACGATCTGCTCTACGCCATGCTGCTGCGCTCGGCCAACGACACGGCCATTGCCGGGGCGACCTATCTCTGCGGCTCCGTGCCGGCGTTTGTGGAACAGATGAACCTCAAGGCAGCGGAACTTGGCTGCGCCCACACGCACTTTGTCACGCCCAACGGCCTGTACGCGCCCGGCCACTACTCCACCGCCGCCGACCTGGCGACGATGGCCCGTTACGCGACCCTGAACCTGCCCGAATTCAACGAGATCGTCAAAACTCAGAAATACAAGATCACACGCTCCATGCACGTCCATGACGAATGGGTGAAAAACACGTCCTTCACGTTCCTGAAGACCTTTCCCGGTGCGGACGGCATCAAAACCGGGTATATCCATCAGGCGGGACATTGTTTTGTCGGCTCGGCGACGCGCAAAGATGCCGACGGCAAGCCCTGGCGTCTCATCGCCGTCGCCCTGGACAGCAACGACTGCCGCGAAGATGTGATGTCCCTGCTCAACTACGGCTTCGCCAACACGACCCGGACGCTGGCCGTGCCGCAGGGGACGCCGCTCGGAACCATCAACGTCTCCACGGCAGCCGGGCCGGTGCCGGTGCAGGCAAGCGGCGATGTCGAGGCGGTGGTTTCGCGCTGGCATCCCGTGCCGCGCTTCACGGCGGCCCTGCTGCCCCTGCCGACGCTGCCCGCCGCGCCGATTGCCGCCGGAACAAAACTCGGCACGTTCACGGTCCTAGTGGATGGGAGGGTACAGGCGAGCGGCGACGCCGTGGCGTCCCAATCCGTCGCGCTCAAGCCGTCGCTGGCCGTGATGAAAACGACAAAAAGCATTGGCCGGACGGCGTTCAAGATCGTCTGCGGCGTGTTCGGCGTTGCGATGCTGTTTTTTATGGGAGTGATGATGTATGCCCGCGCCGCACACAAAAAAGCCTTTGGGCAGAGATACCTCACCCGGCGCCTCGACGCCGCCACCGGAAGACGGCGAGCGCCTGCAAAAACTGCTCGCAAACGCCGGAATCGGCTCGCGCCGGGCGTGCGAAGCGTGGATTGAGCAGGGCCGGGTCTGCGTCAACGGCCAGGTCGTGACGCAGCTCGGCACGAAGGTCTCCCCACAGACGGACAAGGTCACGTTCGACGGTCGCCTGGTCAAGCAGCCCGAACGCCGGTTTTACATCGCCCTGAACAAGCCGACGGGCGTGGTCTGCTCCCGCATGGATGCCCACGCCGCGCGGCTCGTCACCGACCTTGTCGAATTGACTGGCAAGCCGATGCTGCGCCCGGTCGGGCGGCTGGACGCCGACACGGACGGCCTGATCTTTTTGACCGACGACGGCGACTTTCTGTACCATCTGACCCACCCGAAGCACCACGTCCCCAAGACGTACCGCGCCGTCGTGCGCGGCGTCCCCGAGGAGGCCGCGCTGTCGCGGCTGACGCAGGGCCTGATGCTCGACGACGGCCCCGCCGCGCCCGCCGAAAACGTCCACGTCCGGCGGATGATCCGGGCCGGTTACGAGCCGAACACCGAACAGGAGCCGCAGGCCGAAGTCGAACTGAC
>CAZZVX010000325.1:0-5777 GCA_964657535.1 Armatimonadota bacterium
ACGGTCGCCGGGCGCGGGTTCTGGGAGGAGCGGCGGATGACCAGGCGGGCGGGGAAGACGCGGCTGACAAACGGGGCGTCCGGCTGCGCGATGCGGCGCAGGACCAGTTCGCCCGCCGTCAGGCCGATGCCCTCAAAGTCCTGAGCCATCGAGGTCAGTTCTAAATCATCAAGGCCGGGGGGAACCACGTCGTCGAAGCCGACGAGGGCGACGTCTTCGGGGACGCGCAGGCCGAGCCGCTTGAGTTCGGCGTACACGGGCGGCGCCCAGAAGTCCGCCATCAGGAAAATGGCCGTCGGGGCGTCCGGCCCGGTGAAGACCTGCGCGATCATATCGCGGTCCAGGCGGCGTCCGCTGTCGAGGGCGAGCAGGATGTGTCGCGGGTTCAGCGACAGCCCGGCGTCGGCCAGCGCGCGCTGATAGCCCTGCAACCGCCCGGCGGCGGCGTCGGTGGTTTCGAGGCGCGTCAAGTGCGCAATGCGAGTGTGGCCCTGCGCGATCAGATGGCGGGTTGCCTCATACGCGCCCCGGAAGTTGTCTGTGCCGACGTAGTCCAGTTCCAGGCCCGGAACGCGCCGGTCAATAGCGACCACGGGCATCTCGTCGCGAGTCTCCTGGATCAGCGATACGTTCGCGGCCCCGCCTTCGTGCCACAGCACCGCCCCCGCGAAGCCGTTCTCACGGGCGTAGCGCAGGCCCTCGGCCTCTTTTTCGGCGGCCTTTTGATAAGTCTCGGCGTAGGTATCCAACACAAGGGGATGATAGCCCTGTGCCGAGAGGCCGGCATTAACGCCGTAAAAGATGTCGGTGAAGAGCGTCCCGCCGAAACGGCGGCCCAGCAGCACGGCGACCAGGTGGCTGCCCGCACCTTTATCGCCGCCCGCCCGCTCCTGGACCGGCTTGCGGACGGGCGGCAGAGGCCGGTGACGCACGGCGTAGCCCATGTCGGCGGCGGCGGCGAGGACATTGCGGCGCGTGCTTTCCGAAACGAAAATGCCGTTCTGGCGGTCGTTGAGGACCGTGGAGACGACTGACTGAGAGACGTGGGCGCGTTCGGCCACGTCCTTCAGTGTGACAGTTTTCAGCGTTGACATACGAAAGGTCCGTTCTGACGGCCTGGGACGCACCAGGGCCGCTGGGCGGCAGCAGCGCCGTCCGTCACAGCCGGTGCGTCCACACCGTTTTCTTAAAGTTTATATAAACTTTTATATGACAAGGATTTTACCCATCTCCCGAAAGGATTGTCAAGCGTTGCGCCCGAAAATCTTTACTGGGATTAATGCTGCACGTGCAGGCGGGCGAGCATCCCGGAGACGGTGACAAAGCGGTACTTCCGCGCCTGAAGGCCGTCGAGAATTAATGGGAGCGCGGCCAGCGTCGAAGGGTTGTCCTGGTGCAGCAGGATGATCGAGCCGGGCTCCGTGCGGTCCAGGACGCGCTGCGCGATCCAGGCGGCGGGCTGCGGGTCGTAGTCCTTCGCGCCGACGGTCCAGGAGACGGTGACGTAGCCCAGCGCTTTGGCGACCTGGAGCGTCTTGTCGTCGTACTGGACGCCGGGGGGGCGCATCAGTGTCGTGTGCTTCCCGGTCACGGCGTAGATACGGGCGTCGCACAGGCGCAGTTCGTTGGCGATCTCGTGGGGCTTGAGCGCGGGCAGGCGCTGGTGGTCGTAGGTGTGGTTGCCGATCTCGAAGCCGTCGCGGGCCAGCAGGCGGGCGATCTCCGGGTGCTGTTTGACGCGGATGCCGACGAGAAAGAACGTGGCGTCCACATGGCGCTGGTGCAGCAGGGCGATGATCGCCGGGCCGTAGCGCGGGTCCGGGCCGTCGTCTATCGTCAAGGCGACCTCGCGCGCCGCCGGGTCGCCGTGTTCAAGAAGGGCCGTCTGCGGGTCGTAGCGGTCTTCGCCTCGGAAGTGCTTGATCCAGTAGAGGGGACTCAGGGCGCGGTCGAGCGGGACCTTGCGCGTCTGATTGTACCGCCAGGTGGCGGTCCCCAGCAGCAGCAAAACGCCGAGAACGACCGCCGCGCGCCGGGACGAGAGTTTTCGCTTACGCATTTCGGCTATTATACACGGTATCCGTGTCTGATCAGCCTGTCCGCGCGTCGAATCAGGCGGCCGTCAAGATTAAAAGCGCTCGGTCGCATTCGCGCTTGACGTAATCCGTGTAATCGTCTATAATAGTTGGGGGATGCGCGGCAGTCAATTTCGTTCTCATACATATTTAATACGAAAGTTTCCAGACGCTCACGCACGCAACCTTTGACCGTGCGTTCGCGCCCCGGTCCCGCATTCCCAGAAAGCCAACCATGCCCGATCCAGGACGCGACCATTCGCCCGAAGTCCTGGCCGACGAGCCGGTCTACGTGATCAGCGTCGCCGCCAAACTGGCCGGGCTGCCGACATGGACGCTGCGCGTGCTGGACAAAGAAGGCATAGTCCGCCCCCAACGCACGATGAAAGACCGGCGTTTGTATTCGGACCGCGACATCGCGCGCCTCGCGCGTGTCCGGTACCTGACCGAAGAGCGCGGCGTGAACATGGCCGGCGTGAAGCTCATCCTGGAGATGGAGCAGGACGCATCGGCCGGCGGCGCCGCACCCGGTTCCGAGCGTGAACCAGAAGGAGAGACACGTTGAATAATTCCCAGGGGGATGGTGCCGAGATCAAGACCATCAGCCGCTACTCTCAAGTCGTGCTGGCCGCCAAGCGCGCCAAGCAGATCAAGGAAGGCGCACCGATCCTGATCGAGACCGAGTCCACGAACCCGCTGACCATCGCCATGGAAGAGATCGCGCAGGGCAAAGTCACCGTCAATGCGGCGTCCGTCCCGGCGCCGACGGACACGACCCACGCCGCGTCGGACTCGCCGACCCGCGACCCGCTGCTCGCGGAAGCGCAGGCGGGACCGCTGCTCTACAACGGCCTGTCCGGGACAGTCGGCGACGACGCGGATGAGGACGATGACGATGACGCGGCGGCGCTCGACATGGACGACCCGAAGGCCGTGGCGCTCGCCGGCGGCAGCGACACCTCGGACGAAGACACGGACTAGGAGAACCATCATGGCGAAATCCGTGGGGATTGACCTCGGCACCACCAACTCGGTCGTCTCGGTGATTGACGAGGCCGGGGACCCTGTCGTTATCACCCTGGCCGAAGGGAGCCGCCTCTGCCCGTCCGTCGTCGGCTTCTCCAAGACCGGCGAACGACTGGTCGGTCAGCTCGCCAAACGGCAGGCGATTACCAACCCGGACCGGACCGTTTCCAGCATCAAGCGTCAGATGGGGACGCGCTACAAGGTCAACATTGACGGCAAGGAATACTCGCCGGAAGAGATCTCGGCGATGATTCTCGCCAAGCTGCGATCCGACGCCGAAGCATACCTGGGCGACGTCGTGACGGAGGCCGTCGTCACCGTCCCGGCCTACTTCTCCGACGCCCAGCGCAACGCGACCAAGTCCGCCGGGCAGATCGCCGGCCTGGAAGTCGTCCGCATCGTCAACGAGCCGACGGCGGCGGCCATCGCCTACGGCCTGGGGCGTCAGAACGAGGAACAGATGGTCTTCGTCTGGGACCTGGGCGGCGGCACCTTCGACGTCTCGATCCTGGAGATGGCCGACGGCGTCTTTGAAGTCCGAGCCACGTCGGGCGACACGCACCTGGGCGGGGACGACTGGGACGCGCGCATCATGGACTGGATGATCGCGTCGTTCCAGCAGGAGACCGGCATTGACCTGAAGAAAGACCGGATGGCGGTGCAGCGGCTCAAGGAGGCGGCGGAGAAAGCCAAGATCGAGCTTTCGACTCTGCTGCAGTCCACGATCAACCTGCCCTTCATCTCCAGCACGGCGGAAGGCCCCGCCCACCTGGAGATGACGCTGACGCGGGCGCAGTTCGAGGACATCACCAAAGACCTGATCGAGCGCATGATCGGGCCGACCGAACAGGCGCTGGCCGACTCGAAACTGACGCCGGCGGACATTGATCAGGTGCTTCTGGTCGGCGGCATGACGCGGATGCCGCTCGTGCAGGAGACGGTCAAGGCGATGTTCGGCCGGGAACCCCATAAAGGGGTCAACCCCGACGAAGTCGTGGCCCAGGGCGCTTCCGTGCAGGCCGGAATCCTCGGCGGGCAGGTGACGGACATCGTCGTCCTGGACGTCACGCCGCTGTCGCTGGGCATCGAGACCCAGGGCGGCGTGTTCACCAAGCTTATCGAACGCAACACGACCATCCCGACGTCGCAGTCCATGCTGTTCACGACCGCCGTGGACAGCCAATCCAACGTGGACATCCATGTGCTGCAGGGCGAGCGCGACTTCGCCGTGGACAACAAGACGCTGGGCAAGTTCCAGCTCACCGGGATCGCCCCCGCGCCGCGCGGCGTCCCCAAGATCGAGGTCACGTTCGACATTGACCAGAACGGCATCGTCCACGTCTCGGCCAGGGACACGGCTTCGGGCCGCGTCCAGAAGGTGACCATCACCGCGTCCACCGGTCTTTCGCGGGACGAAGTGGACCGCATGGTGACGGAGGCCGAGCGGTACCGCCGGGCGGACGAAAAGCGGCGCGACGAGCAGGAAATCAAGAACAAAGCCGATCAGCAGGTGTACCAGGCCATGCGGATCGCGTCCGATGCCGCCGGGATCGTGTCCCAGCCGCTGATTGACGCCGTCAACAAGGCCGCCGGCCAGCTCACGCAGTCGGTCAACAACTACGACACCACCGCCGCCCGCAACGGCATGGAGACGCTGAACGCGGCCCTGATGACGCTCAGCAAGGCTTACTACGAGGCAAAGTCGGCCCCGCCGCCGCCCGTCGCGCCGCCCATGAGCAGCGTTCCGCCCCCGGTCCCCAACGGTTCCGTCACTGCAGCGCCGACCAGCGCCGTCGCCACCGGCGCGTATGATCCCGACGCCGAAGACCGCATGGACCTGGAAGAACTCTTGAACGAAGTTGACGCCGAAAGCTGACGGTTCGGCATATCTGCCCGAAGTTGTGCTACAATAGTGGGGCCGACGTTCCTTGATGGGGACGCGGCCCCAAAACTGTTTTATGATGAATTCGTCTATGTCTACCAAACGTGATTACTATGAAGTGCTGGGCGTGGAGCGGACGGCGTCCGTGAACGAGATCCGGTCGGCGTACCGGAAATTGGCCGCCAAATACCACCCCGATGTCAACCCCGGCGACCACACCGCCGAGGAGAAATTCAAGGAGCTGAACGAAGCCCACGAGGTCTTGTCGTCGCCGGAAAAACGCCAGGTCTACGACCAGTTCGGCCACAACGGGCCTCAGGGCATGGGCGGCGAAGGATTCGGCGTCGGGGACATCTTCGATATGTTCTTCGGCGGGGGGGGCGGGGGCGGCGGGTTTTCGGGCCGTCAGGGCGGCTCACAGCGCGCCCGTGAGCAGGCGACGGCGGGCGCCGACCTGCGCTACGATCTCGAAATCACCATGGAGGAGGCAGCGTTCGGGGCCGAGAAGACGCTGCGCCTGTCTCGCCTGGAGCCGTGCGGCACGTGCGAAGGCAGCGGCGCGAAGCCCGGCACGTCGCCGCGCGCCTGCCCGAACTGCCAGGGGTCCGGCCAGGTCCGGCACGTCCAGAACACCATTCTGGGTTCCTTCGCGACGGTCACGCCCTGCAGCCGCTGCAAGGGCGAGGGCGTCATCGTCACCGACCCGTGTCCGACCTGCCGGGGCCAGGGCCGTCTGCGCCAGACCCAGGAACACAAAATTCAAGTCCCCGGCGGCGTGGACACCGGCCGGCGCC
>CAZZVX010000326.1:0-5538 GCA_964657535.1 Armatimonadota bacterium
AGTCGGGGACGACCACCGAACCCGCCGTGGCTTTCCGACTGTTCCGCGACCTTTTGGAGAAAAACGTCGGCAAGGACGCCGCGAAGGAGCGGATCGTCGCCACCACGGACGCCAAGAAGGGCGCTCTGCGCAAGTTCGCCGATGACGAGGGCTACGCCACTCTCGTAATCGCCGACGATATTGGGGGGCGCTACTCCGTTCTGTCGCCCGTCGGCCTGCTCCCCATCGCCGTCGCCGGGATTGACATTGACGCGCTGCTCGCCGGTGCGAAGGACGCCGCCGATGCGTGTAAAACCACGGACGTCTCCAAAAACCCGGCGCTGTTCTACGCCGGCGCGCGCAATCTTTTGTATCGCAAGGGCTTCGTCACCGAGATTTTCGCCAGTTTTGAGCCGAGACTGCACTACGTTGCCGAATGGTGGAAGCAGTTGACGGGGGAGTCCGAGGGGAAATCCCATATCGGCCTGTTCCCGGCGAGTGTTGACCTCACCACTGACCTGCATTCGATGGGGCAGTGGATACAGGAGGGCCAGCGCAACATCATGGAGACGTTCGTCATCATTGACGGCGGCGAAGCCCAATTGAAAATCCCCGGCGCCGACAACGATCTGGACGGCCTTAATTATCTTCAGGGCAAGACTCTCGCGGAAGTCAACAAGGCCGCCTATCAAGGGACGGCGCTTGCCCATCGCGACGGCGGCGTTCCCAACAGCACGTTCCATTTGGACACCCTCGACGCCCACTCTCTCGGCGCTCTGCTCTACGTTTTCGAGCGCGCCGTCGGCGTCAGCGGCTATCTCATGGGCGTCAATCCCTTTAACCAGCCCGGCGTCGAGGCTTACAAGACCAATATGTTCGCCCTGCTCGGTAAACCCGGCTTCGAGCAGCAGACTCATGATGTCCACGCCAAACTTGACGCGCAGCCCAAAGACACGAGTGTGACTTTCTAAATGGAACCCACCCCCCTGCCCGAAGACGACGAAATCTCCGACCAGGACTTCTAGCAGGGGGCCAGTCTTTCCGCCGCCGCCGCCGTCTGGGACAACGCCGAGGACGACATTTACGCCGAACTCCTCTGAGGCTTCACGATGACGCTCAATTTTGACCTCACGCCGGAGGAGGAAGACTTGCTTCTGCGCTTCTCCACGAAGGCCCGCCGCAGCATTGACGGTCTTGCGCGGCTGCTCCTGCTTTCCCAAGCGCAGGCTGTCGAAACGGCGGAGCAGGAAGGTGCGGCTTATGACGCCGCCAATCCCATTCCGCCCGGCGGATCCGTCTACGACTCAATCAAAGATTATATCGGCCTGTTCGAGAGCGGGGGCGAAACCGGCTACTCGGAAAACACCGGCGAGAAGTTCACCGATGCGCTTGTCGAAAAGCACCGCCAGGGCCGCCTTTAGCGGCTTCCCTGTTAGCGTTCCATCTCTCTGCCCGCCGTTCCCTGAACCCGCCGCCTCGTCTTGACAATCCCTCCCGAATCTGCGACAATATCCCCACCCATTCCCGCCCGAAAGCGATGAGATTCTATGCCCGCCGTTCCCACTTTAGAAAATGTCTGCAAAGATTATTTGACCCGCGTGCGCGATGTGCGGAACCAGCACAATGCGACGGGGGAACTGTCGTACCGTGATGCGCTGGGGCAGTTCCTGCGTGAAAGCGCGGCGGCGGTCGGTAAAAATGCGACGTGGACGGGCGAGGCGAAGGCGCTCAAAGTCGGGAGGCCGGATTACAGTGTCACCGACGGACTGCGGGAGATTGGCTATGTGGAGGCGGAAAGCGTCAACGCCGACCTGAATCACCTCAAAGACCACGCGAAGCATCAGAATGATCGATTCAAGCAGAATCTTCACGCGCTGATGCTGACCAATCATCTGGATTTTCAACTCTGGGTGGGCGGAAACTTGGTCGAGACGGCGCGGTTCGACACGCCCCCGGCGCACGGAGCGGTGAAAGTCGGCGCGGGCAGCGTGACCGATTGGGAGCGTTTGCTTTCGCGGTTCCTGAGTGAGAATGTTCCGGCGGCGCGTTCGGCGGAGGAGGTGGCGCGTCAACTGGCGAAGCGGGCGAAAGAGCTAAGATTCGCCGCCGATATTTTACTCTCGCAGGAAGACTCGGCGCTGGAGCCGTTCTTTAACGCCTACAAGCAGACGCTTTACAGTGATCTCACCAAAGAAAAGTTCGGGGACATCTACGCGCAGACGTTTACCTACGGGCTTTTTCTCGCCTGGCTCAGTCACGACAAGGGGGCGTTCACGCCTTCACTGGCGCTGTCGGAGATTCCGGCGTCGGTGCCGCCGATTAAAGTGTTACTGGACTTCGGCGGCGGGAGCAACCTGCCCGATGAGTTTGAATGGATCGTCAAGGGCATCTGTTCGGACCTGGATCACGCGATTAAAGACGCCGTGATGAAGCCGTTCGCGGACGGTCGCGACCCCATCATGCACTTTTACGAGACTTTCCTGGCGGCGTATGACCCCAGGCTGCGGGAATCGCGGGGAGTCTACTACACTCCCGATAGCGTGGTGGAGTTTATCGTCAAAGCCGTGGACGACCTGCTGCAATCGGACTTCGGCAAGACCGACGGGCTGGCCGACCCCACCGTGACGCTGCTCGATCCCGCCGTCGGCACGGCGACTTTCCTCGCCCACGCCTACAAACACGTCCACGACACGATGTTTGCCAAAGAGAACGGCGGGCAGTGGCCGGCGCGGGCGGAGGAACACGTCGCCAAGCACTTCTATGGCTTTGAACTGCTGCCCGCCGCGTATACCCTGGCGCAGATTAAACTCCGGGCGCTGCTGATGGAACTCAAAGCGCCGCTCCCCGACAAGGCCCGCCTGCCGATTTACCTCACCAACACGCTCGATGAGGGAATCGCCGCCGATGTCAGTCTGCCTTTCCTCAACATTCTGTCCAAAGAGGCGATGAACGCCAAGACCATCAAGAACCAGAAAGATGTTCTCGTCGTGCTTGGCAATCCGCCGTACTCCGGCCACAGTTCCAACCCCAGCAAAAACGAGAAAGGCGAGAAGACGCACATCGGAACGCTCGTGGATGCCTATTTTACCGTGGACGGCAGAGACCTGGGCGAGCGCAATTCCAAGTGGCTGCAGGATGATTACGTCAAGTTCCTGCGTTTCGCGGAGGATCGGATCGAAAGAACGGGGCAGGGGATCGTGGCGTTCATCACCAATCACGGATATTTGGATAACCCTACGTTCCGGGGTATGCGTCAGCACCTGATGAACACGTTCGATAAGATTTATCTTTATGATCTGCACGGGAACGCCAACAAAAAGGAACGCGCTCCCGGCGGCGGGCCGGACGAAAACGTCTTTTCGATCCGTCAGGGCGTCGCGATCTGCATCATGGTCAAACTCCCCCCGGCGGATAGTGGGAAAGCGTAGTGGCTTCTCCTGAAATCCATGTGATCGCTGGTCCTAACGGCGCGGGGAAGACGAGTTTCGCCCGAAAGTACCTCCCGGTCGGTTTAGAGTTCGTCAATGCGGATGAGATCGCACAAGGCCTCGCGCGGGATTTGCCGAGGAACCGAGAGATGCAGGCAGGGAGAGAGGCGCTGACACGTTTTTCCCGGCTGGCGCAGCAAGGGGCGAGCTTCGCCGTCGAAACAACTCTGGCCGGTTCCGGCCTGGGGCCGCGCCTGCGTCGCATGAAAGCGCAGGGGTATCGGATTTTCCTGTACTATGTATGGCTGCGGCGGGCCGACCTCGCGGTTGCTCGCGTGGCGGCGCGTGTCCGTGACAGCGGGCATCATATCCCCGAAGTGGTTATCCGAGAACGCTACCGCAAAGGGATGGCGAACCTGTTCGTCTCCTATTTTTCTTTTGCCGATGTCTGCTACATTTATGACAATTCAGATGCGCCGCCGCCACAACTTATTGCAAAGCGCGAGCAGGGAATGAAACTTCTGATCGTGAATCATCGTATTTGGGCGCAGTTGCGAAGAAAGGCCCGTCATGTCCAACAAAACCGATAGCAAGAATGTGGGAACACTCACGCACCCCGATTCGCGGGCCGAGAACGTTGACCGCGCCTTCCGCGAAGGTGTCGCCACTGCCTTGCAATCTCATGCCCGCAAGGGGAACCTTGTCCCCGTGCTGCGGGGCAATAAAGTTGTCCTGGTCTCGCCGAAAGATATTGCCGAGCCGCCGCAGAAGCGCGTCGCCACTCTGTTCCATGCTGACCTGTTCGGCACGATGGAAGAGAAGACTGCCAAACTCGCCGCGCAGCGACTTAAAGATGTGCCGTGGAGCGAGGTCACGCCGAGCAGCCCCTTCTATCTCTTCGTCCCGCAGAATCAAGACGTGCGCGAGGAATACGAGAAAGGCTGGAGCGTCACCAAAATCTTCGGCTCAGGTAGCGATAAAGACGGCGGCAAGCGTTATGGACTTGGCATCTGTACGCATAACGACTTGTTGCATATTGGGTTCACGAAAGCTGAACTCACTAAACGAGTAGGCATTCTCGCTGATGAAAAGGTTTCTGACAGTTTTGTAACCGATAACTTGCCCGTCGTTGAAAGTAACTATTGGAACACCGGTAGAGAGCGCCGAATTGTTCAGAACTCTCAATGGCAAGAGAACATCATTGACGTATACTACCGCCCTTTTGATTGGCGGTTTATCTATTATGAACCTCGTTTGATGGAGATTGGCAGAGGCGGAGCGAGCCGCCATGTGATGCACAACGCCCGTCGCGATAATCTAAGCCTTATGGTGTGTCGCGGTTATGAGATAGATCGGTTTGAACACGCGCTCGTCGCCAACTGCGTTGCTGTTCATCATGCCGCTTCGCGTAAAGAAGGGAATTATCTTTTTCCGCTTTATATCTATCCAGAAGAAAACCTACTTGGCATTGAGAAACACGCCAACCTTGCGCCCGCGTTTGTCAAAGCCCTGACGGAACGCATCGGGACGACGGCCACGCCCGAAGAAACCTTCGGGTACATCTACGGCGTCCTGCACAGCCCCACCTACCGCGAGCGATACGCCGACTTTCTCAAGCGCGACTTCCCCAAAATCCCGCTCCCGCCCACCAAAGCCGCCTTTGACGACATGGCCGCGATGGGAAACAAACTCGTCACGCTGCATCTGCTCGAAAGTCCGGCGCTGAGTGACCCGAAAATCGGCTTCCCCCACGCCGGAACCAACCAGGTCGGCAAAATCCGGCCCGCCGAACGCTTCGCCGCCGGGCGGGTTCGCCTCAACGACGCGCAGAGTTTCACCAATGTCTCGCCGGACGTGTGGGAGTTCCGCGTCGGCGGCTATCAGCCCGCCGCCAAGTGGCTCGACGACCGCGCCGGTCGCACCCTTTCCGACGCCGACATCACCCACTACCGCCGAATGCTCGCCGCCCTGCGCGAGACGTTGGCATTGCTGCCCGCCATTGACGCCGCGTTCGCCCGAATCCTCACTGGCCCCGCCTGAGACAGACATTTTTTTCGCCCGTTCCATCAGAAACTGCCGCGAAGTTGTGTGATTCCGGCGCGGTTTCTCACAACTCCGGCGCGGTTTCTCA
>CAZZVX010000326.1:5548-5775 GCA_964657535.1 Armatimonadota bacterium
CCTGGGCGGAATAGTAGGGAAGCGGCGGGGAAGAGTGGGATTCCTGGGCGGAATAGTGGGAAAACCGGGCGGAATAAAATCGCCCTCAAGAAGATTTGCGGGCCTGCCGATAATACGGGTATCAAACTTCTCAGGGAGAAACGAACGATGCCCAGTTACCTGCCGACGCGCGAGCATGAACTCGTCGCCTGGCTCAACAACTTCCAGACCGTCGCCGGCGACAACGC
>CAZZVX010000327.1:0-5746 GCA_964657535.1 Armatimonadota bacterium
CGTCAGCGACGGCGACCTGTCGCTGCATTCGGCCCAGCCGCAGTCAAACTTCCGGCTCGACCTGTACGCTCTGACCGCCCATGCCGACAGCCCGCAGCAGTGGCGGGCGGCGTTAGAGAAAATCGTTGCCAAAGCGGACACCACGCCGCTCGAAACCGCCCGCAAGGCGCATCGTCAATGGTGGGCCGACTTCTGGAACCGCAGCTGGATCAACGTCACCGGGACGCCCGACGCCGACAAGGTCAGCCAGAGCTACGCCATGCAGCGCTGGATGGACGCCTGCGGCGGGCGTGGCGCCATTCCCATCAAGTACAACGGCTCCATCTTCACCGTCGGCCAGGAAACGCCGCCTGCCAGCTACAACCCGGCCAAAGGCGACCGCAACGCCGACTTCCGCGCCTGGGGCGGCAACTTCTGGGCGCAGAACCAGCGCCAGGTGTATTGGCCGATGCTTGCGTCGGGCGACTACGACACACTCGCCCCCTACTTCGCCATGTACCGCAACGCCCTGCCCTTGGAGATTGACCGGACGAAACTTTATTGGAACCACGCGGGGGCCAGCTACCCCGAAACGATGTACTTCTGGGGGACGCCCAACAACAACGACTTCGGCTGGAACAACAAGTCCAACGTCATGCAGAATACCTGGGTGCGTAACCATGTCACCGGCGGCCTGGAAACCGTCGCCATGATGCTGGGCCAGTACGACAACACGCGGGACGCCGGGTTCGCCAGGCAAACGCTGCTGCCCGTCGCCGTCGCCGTGACGACCTACTTTGACCAGCACTGGCCGCGTGGCGCGGACGGCAAAATCCACATGGACCCGGCGCAGGCGATTGAAACGTACCAGCAGTCCGTCAACCCGACCCCAGACATCGCAGGGCTGATGAACGTCCTGTCGCGCCTGCTCGCGCTGCCTCCCGCGCTGACCACGTCCGGCCAGCGGGCGATGTGGCGCAAGATGCTCGCCGACCTGCCCCCGATCCCGCTCGGTCATGCCGGGCCGGACGGCAAGATGGCCGACAGCGGTATAGAAAACCCAGCGGGCAAGCCGACGATCCTGCCGGCGGAGAAGTATTCCAGGCCGAACAACGTGGAGAACCCGGAACTTTACACGGTCTTCCCGTTCCGCCTTTACGGCGTCGGCCTGCCCGATTTGGAGTTGGCGCGGAACACCTACGCCGCCCGGCGCTTCAAGAGCAGCACCTGCTGGGGGCAGGATGGCGAAGATGTGGCTTTGCTGGGAATGGCCGACGACGCCAAATCGGAAGTGGTCGCCAACTTCACGGCGTATGGCGGCGAGCGGTTCCAATGGTTTTGGAAGCAGGGCCACGACTGGGAGCCGGACATGGACAACGGCGGCGCGGGCCAATCCATCCTCCAATTGATGCTGATGCAGTGCGACGGGCGGCGCATTCAGATCCTGCCCGCTTGGCCCGCTGATTGGAACGGCGACTTCAAGCTCCACGCGCCGTACCAGACCACCGTTCAGGCCACGATTCAGGACGGCAAGATCGCCGCGCTTTCCGTCACGCCCGCCTCGCGCCGCAAAGACGTTGTCATCGTCGGGCAATCGGAAAAAGCGCTATTGACAGGCGCGAATCAATGAAAAACTTAGTCCCACTTTTTGCACTGGCTCTGGTGATTTGCACTGCCATCGCGCGCGCCGACACGTCCGCCCCCGGCGGGCTGCTTTTTACGGACAAAACCCCGATTTTAGAAGCGCCTTTCAGTCCCGTATTGGACCTGAAGGACGAGGCGACCGTGGAAGCCTGGATCTATCTTCCCGACGACAACTTCAGCAACGGACAGATTATTGACAAGTCGCAGGGCGGCACCGCAGGCTATTCGCTGGGCTTCGGCGGCCACAAAGAAATTCAATGGGCAACCGTCCGCGGAGAACTCCGAACAGACCCGGCCAAGGTCATCGTGCCGGTCAAGCAATGGATCCATATTGTCGGCGTTTACAGCGTGTCTGAGAAACTCTCCAAAATCTACCTGAACGGCCGGGAAGTCGCCTCCAACGGCGGGGACGATATGCGGCCGCTCACCTACACGCCGATGCCGCTCTGCCTCGGAATCTCCGAGTCCAACCTGGAACAGGGACAGTTCCGGGGCAATATGATGAGTGCAACGCTCTACAATGTCGCACTGACGCCCGACCAGATTGCGGCCCTGGCGTCGGACCCAACGATGAAATCGCACGCTCTGCCGGGCCGGGTCGCTGACTGGGACTTTTCCGCGGGAACGCTGGAGGGTCAGGTCAACGCGGCGGCCATTCCCCTCAAAATCCGTCCCATCCCAACCGTCGCCGGACGCGCGATGGGAAACGGCGACCCCTTGACACTCTGGTATCCCCGCCCCGCGCTCGCCTGGACGGACGCGCTGGCTATCGGCAACGGGCGTCTCGGCGCGATGGTCTTCGGACGACCGGACTGGGAGCGTTTGCAGCTGAACGACATCACCGTCTGGTCGGGCGGTCCCCAACCCAACGCGGACCGACAGAACGCCTACCAGCACCTGCCGGAGATTCGTCAAGCCATCAGTGAGGGACGCTATGCGGATGCTTCTCAACTCTGCTCGCAATACATGACCGGCGGGGCCGGTTACGGCGGCGCTTCTTATCAGACGCTCGGCGACCTGTCCCTGGTCTTTCCGGCAGACAGCCGGCCCGTCACGGACTACGCCCGCCGGCTTGACATCAAGAACGCCGTTGCCGGGGTGTCATACAAGATCGGCCTGGACACGTACACGCGCGAGGCCTTTTGCAGCGCCCCGGACAAAATCATCGCCTTGCGCCTGGCGTCAACGCGCAAGGGCGGCATCAGTTTCTCCCTGACGCTTTCCCGCATGACCGGTGCGGAGACGCAGAGCATCGGCACAGATACGCTGCGGATGACCGGCACGAGTGGTCGTTTCGGCAGTCCCGGCAATGTCCGCTACGAGGCGCAGGCGCGAGTCCTCGCGCCGACAGGGACGGTGACGGCGGACGGCGACCACATCAACGTCCAGAACGCCGACTCTGCCGTCATCCTGCTGGCCGAAGGCACGACCTACATCCAGGATTATGCAAAAAATTATGTCGGCCCGGACCCGCATCCAGGCGTGACCGCCGCGCTGGCGGCCGCGTCGGGCAAAACCTATGCCGCCCTCAAAAGCGCCCATATCGCCGACTATCAAAAACTCTTCAGCCGCGTGGACCTGGACCTGGGGCAGAGCGAAGCGAGCAAACTTCCCACGGATGTACGCCTTCAGAACTACGGCGACGGCAGCAAAGACCCGGCGCTGGCCGAACTCTACTATCAGTTCGGGCGCTATCTGCTGATTTCGTCAAGCCGTCCCGACAACCCCCTCCCGTCCAATTCGCAGGGCCTTTGGGGAGACGGCCTGGATCTCCCCTGGACCTGCGACTACAAAAGCAACATCAACTTTGAGATGAACTACTGGCCGTCGGAAACTGCCAACTTGGGCGAGTGCGATCTGCCGATGATCCATTTGGTAGAAAGCCTGGTCGCGCCGGGCCGGAAAACGGCCCAGGCCTATTTCGGTCCCGACACGCCCGGCTGGGTCTACGACTTCACGACCAACGCTTGGGGCTGGACCTCGCCGACCGGCGGCAGCCTGGCCTACTGGGGCGCGAGCGGCTGGACCTGTCAGCAGCTTTGGGAGCATTATGCCTTCACAAGAGACAAAACGTATCTGCAGTCGGCCTATCCCGTCATCAAAGAGGCGGCCCAGTTTTATCTGCACACGCTCGTCACGGACAAAAACGGGCGGCTCGTCTTTTCCCCCTCCACTTCGCCGGAAAACGGCTTCATCACCGACGACAAGCAGTCCGGCTTCGTCTGCGCGGGGACGACGATCATTCAATCCATTATCTGGAACCTGTTTGACGACACGAGAGAGGCGAGCAAAGTTATGGGGACGGACGCCGACTTTCGCCGTCAACTGGCCGATGCCCAGGCGAAACTCAAACCCTTGCAGATCGGCAAGGCCGGGCAGCTGCAGGAGTGGGAGGGAGACTGGGATATGAATGCGGGCGACCTGCACCACCGGCACGTGTCTCAGTTGTTCCCACTCTTCCCCGGCCACCAGATCACGGCGCTCGGCTCGCCGACACTGGCGGCGGCGGCCCAGAAATCTTTGGAGATTCGCGGCGACAACGGGACGGGCTGGAGCAAGGCCTGGAAAATTAACCTCTGGGCGCGGCTTCGCGATGGCGACCATGCTTACCGAATGCTCGGCGATCAGTTGCGGCTGGTGACGAGTTCGGGCCTGGAGATGTCCAACGGCGGCGGCACCTACCCGGACTTCTTCGATGCCCATCCCCCGTTTCAGATTGACGGCAACTTCGGCGGCACATCAGGAATGACGGAGATGCTGCTGCAGAGCGATGAGATGTATCAGGACCCCGCCGCGCCCGACACGGACCATTACATACTCGACCTTTTGCCGGCGCTGCCGCGCGCCTGGCCAGCCGGTCATGTCCACGGCCTGCGCGCGCGCGGCGGCTTCACCGTGGACCTGGACTGGAAGGGCGGCAAACTGTCGTCCGCTGTGATCCACAGTTTGACAGCGGCGTCCTGCAAAATCCGCTACCAGGGCAAGGTCGTGACGCACACATTTAAGGCAGCCCAGAGCCTCTCACTCAAACCGATCCAGTGATGATTAAGGCGACTCCAAAAACCTGGGGAACTCTCGGGGCGGCGAGGCCGGCCCCTTTCGCGCCAGGACCGGGTTTCAACGCGGATTGCTTTCGCGGTTTTTCGGTTTAAGGAAAAATGATGTCTCCCTTCACGCTGTTTTGTACTCTGCTCGCCTTGTTCTTTTGCCTGGACGTCAGCCGCGCCGCCGAACCGCCTGCTGTGGTGGTGACTTTGCCCGGTGACGCCGTCACGGCGGTCGGCGACCCGGCCCTGCCGGACGGCGGCGCGGCGAGCGATGTCAAGCAGGGCGTGGACCGGGCCATAGACGCCACGGGCGAGAAATACTACAACCGCTCCCAGTACGCCGCGAATTACAGCGGCTCCGGCTACATCGTCACCCCGGCCGTCGGGGCGACCGTCGTCACGGGCCTGTCCGTCACCTCCGGCGACGACTTCCCCAACCGCGACCCACGCTCGTTCAGCCTGTACGGCTCGAACGACGGCGGCAAGACCTTCGCGCCCGTCGCCGTCGGCCAGGCGATCCCCCCGTTCACGGACCGCCACCAGAACCAGCGCCTGTCGTTCGCCAACGCCAAGTCCTACACGACCTACAAACTCCTCTTTCCGACCGTCGCAGGAGGTCCCGATATGCAGGCAGAAGAGGCCGACCTGCTGGCCGCCCCGCCCCCCGGCATGAAGGTGGTCGCGCCCTTCCCGCCGCCCGCCGGCGGCCTGTCCCTCTGGTACACCAAGCCGGCGGCGGACGGCATGAACGAGGCGCTGATCGCCCGCCGCGGCCTCCGGCGCCAGGATAACGCGAACAGCAACGCACTGACGCACAACGTCCGCTGGGTCAGCACCGGCCCGGACGCGCTCTGCCTGCTGGCTCTGCCCAAACTCGGCAAGGGCGGTGTGCTCAACGTCGCGTTGGCCGAGACGACCGAGGAAATCGCGATCACCCTGGACGCCGACACCCGCCTGGCGCCCGGTGCACTCGCCGCGCTGGCGGCGACGTTCGACGACGCGCGGGTGGTGGCCGCGGGCGGCTTCGTCTACGTGCGCAATGCGGGCGGACTCGCCGCGTCGTGGCTCGTGCGCTA
>CAZZVX010000328.1:0-5712 GCA_964657535.1 Armatimonadota bacterium
CGCCGCCGTGATAGGCGGGGTACGGCTCGAACTCGATCTGGCTGCCGGCCGTGCTGAGTTTGCTTCTCCTGCCGATGCTGGCCGCCGTCACCCCCGGCTGGCGTCTGCCGTCCCGCGCCGCAACTGTGAGCGCCCCGGCGGCTGTCGCCGCCTTCCCTCAGACGACGCCGACAACCACTGACCCGCCCGCGTCAACCCCGCGCGAACCGCCCGCCGCGCCGACGCCCCCGCTCTGGCCCTTCGCTCTCACCATGATCTGGCTGGTGGGCGCGACTCTGCTGCTCGTGCGCTTGGCCTGGGGCGCGTTGGCCGCCGCGCGGCTGACCCGGCGCTGCCTGCAACTGGGCAATGCCGAGGCTTTGAGCGAGCTGCGCGGGCTGTGCGCGGCGGCGGGGGTGCGCGACCCCGTCGTGCTGCGGCAGGGCGACGGCGTTCCCGTCCCCATGACGTTCGGCTGGCTGCGGCCCGTCATTCTGCTGCCCGCCGACAGCGCGGAATGGTCGCCGGGCCGGCGCGAAGCGGCCCTGCGGCATGAACTGGCGCACATCCGGCGGCGCGACTGGCTGTGGCACACCCTGGCGGCGCTGGACTGCGCGCTGTACTGGCCGAATCCGCTGGTCTGGCTCGCGGCCCGGCGTCTGCGGGCGGAAAGCGAGCGGGCGTGCGACGACGCCGTGCTGGCATCGGGGGCGCGGCCCTCGGAGTACGCCGGGCATCTGCTGGAGATCGCCCGCCTCCTGGCGTCCAATCACGGCCAAGTTCCGGGCGCGGCGGTGGCGATGGCGCAGCGGCCCCACGTAGAAAGCCGCCTGCGCGCCATCCTGGCGGCAGGCTTGGACCGGCGCGGGCTGACCCGCCGCCGGATTCTGGGGACGATGGGCGCGGCGCTCCTGCTGCTGACCCCGCTGGCCGCCCTGCGCCTCGCCGCCCAGGACAACGCCGCCGACCACGCCCGCGCCGCCGCCACCCGTATCACGTCGGAGTCCAACCTGCGGCAGATTGCGCTCGGCATTATTGTCTACGCCCAGCAGCACAACGGCCATCTGCCCGACGCCGACCAATGGACGGACGAGATCACGCCGTTCTGGGCCAAAGACATGATCCTGCCGCAACTCCTGCATGATCCTATCGTTCCCGGCCATCGCCCGTCGGATTATGCGTTCAACAAGGCGCTTTCGGGCAAGGACATCAACGCGATCAAAGACCCGTCGCACACGGTCCTGCTGTTTGAAAGCACGACGGGCCGGCGCAACGCCGCCGACACGGGCCAGTCCGTGCCGACGCCGGGGCGTCACGAAGGCGGCACGGTCTACGCCTTCGCCGACGGGCGGGTTCACTGGGTTCCCGACGGCCAGCCGCAGCGGTTCGGGGCCGATCTCGCTTCCGCGCCGATTCTGCCGACGTATCTCCTGCACGACCACCCCGGCACGGGATCGTTCACGGGCCGCGTCCGCTACGCCGACGGCAGCCCGGCGGCAGGCATGCGGGTCGGCGCACAGATTCAGAATGCCGTCCTGTCGGTTCTTTTTGAGGCCGAGCGCGGCGTGTTTGTCCGCAATGGAATAGAAACGCCGCTGCCTGCAAGCGTCCCGGAGGTGTCTGAAGACCAGATGCGGCGGCTTTCCTGGGCCGATGCCATCACCGGCCCGGACGGCTCGTATCGCCTGAGCGGCTTGAGCGACCTGCCCTATAACATCGCCATCCTGCCGCTTGACCTCGTTCATGGCGACAACGACCAAAGCCCCTGGGTCGCGGCGGCGATTGAGGGCGCAACGGGGCAGGAAGGCAAAGCCGTCACGCTGCCCGACCTCGTCCTGACGCACGGCGGCTTGATTACGGGAACCGTCACCGACGCGCAGGGCAAGCCCGTCGCAGGCGTTTCTGTCGGCTCCTACGGCCCGGAGCGGCCCGCGTCGAGCGCCATGATCATCTCCTCCCAAACCGACGCCGCCGGACACTATCAACTGCGGGTCGCGCCGGGTACGAGCCGCGTCTACATCGCCGACGACCACTGGAAAGCCGCCGATGCCGTGCGCGTCGTCGCCGAGGGCGAAACCAAGACTGGGGATTTCTCGGTCAGTCCTGCATCCCCGGAATGAACTCCACGCCGCTGCACCCAGGAATGAATTCCTGGGCTGCCGCAGAGAAGACTGTCCGCCTGCGCGGACGAAGAGGGAGACAGGCAGGGCCTGTTCCGCGCCCGCGAAGGCGGGCAGTCCGCTCTTTTCAAGCCCAGGAATGAATTCCTGGGAAGACTTGGGTATCGTTAACTGTCAAGCAGGAAAAACAACCACACGCGGCGAAACGCGCCACATGAAACATTCCCTTTTGCACGCACTGGCCCTGGCCGGAGCGCTGACGCTCGCCCTGACGGGCGTGGGACACGCCTGGGCGCCAAAGACGGCCCCGCTGATGACCAAGTGGGCCAAACAAGTCAACCCGAACCACCCCTGGCCGGACTATCCCCGGCCCCAATTCGTCCGCGCGGACTGGCTGAACTTGAACGGCATTTGGCAGTACCAGCCCGGCGCAGAGGGTGACTCCGTCCCGACGGGCAAAACGCTGACAAGTGAAATCTGCGTCCCCTACCCCGTCGAGTCGGCGCTGTCGGGTGTGATGGAACATCACGAGCGGCTCTGGTACCGCCGCCATTTCACCGTCCCGGGGGCCTGGAAGGGCAAGCGCGTCGTCCTCAACTTCGGCGCGGTGGATTACGAATCCGAAGTCTACATCAACGGCAAAAGCGTCGGCGTCCATCACGGCGGCTACGCGCCGTTCGGTTACGATGTCACGCCGTACCTGAAAGGCGGCGGGCCGCAGGAGTTGATCGTCCGCGTCTACGACCCCACCGAAAGCGGCGGCCAGCCGCGCGGCAAGCAGACGACCCAGCCCGGCGGCATCATGTACACGCCGACCACGGGCATCTGGCAGACGGTCTGGCTCGAACCGGTCTCCCCGCTGTCTATCCGAGACCTGCGCATCACCCCGGACATTGACGCCAAACGGGTCAACATCACGGTCCATGCCCCCGGCGCGACGGCGCAGACGCGCGTCACGCTGAAAATCTCGGCGGCGGGGGCCGTGGTCAAGACCGTGACTGCCAAGCCCAACACGCTCGTCGCCGTCCCGATCCCCAACGAGCGGCTCTGGTCGCCCGACCACCCGTTCCTGTACGACTTAGACGTGACGCTGGCCCAGGGCAGCGCCGTCACCGACCACGTCGGCAGCTACTTCGGGATGCGCAAAATCTCTCTGGGCATGGACCACGGCATCAAAAAGATGCTGCTCAACAACAAGTTCGTCTTTGAGATCGGGCCACTCGATCAAGGCTTCTGGCCCGACGGCATCTACACCCAGCCCAACGAGGCCGCCCTCAAAGCCGACATCGCCGCCATGAAGCGCTACGGCTTCAACATGGTGCGCAAGCACATCAAAGTGGAACCCGCCCGCTGGTACTACTGGACCGACCACCTGGGCCTGCTGGTCTGGCAGGATATGCCCAGCGCCGACTCGTACATCGGCAACCCGCCGCCCGTGGACAAGCCCGAATACGAGCGCGAACTGCGCGACATGGTCACGACACACTGGAACGTCCCCTCCATCATCATGTGGGACACCTACAACGAGGGCCAGGGCCAGTTCGACACGCCCCGCCTCGTCAAGTTGGTCAAGACTCTGGACCCGTCGCGCCTGGTCAACCAGGCCAGCGGCGGCGGCTACTTCGACGCCGGCGACGTGTACGATGTTCACAGCTACCCGCCCCCGAACTGCCCGCCCCCCAGCGCCACCCAGGCCCTCGCCTGCGGCGAGTACGGCGGCATCGGCTTCCTGGTCCAGGGCCACACTTGGAAGCCCACCGGCGGCGGCTACACCAACGTCAAAACCCCCGCTGACCTGGAAGAGCTGTACGCCGAGTTCGCCAACGACCTCAAGACCTTCCGCGATCAGAAGGGCATGAGCGCGGCGGTCTACACGCAGATCACCGACGTGGAAACCGAACTCAACGGCCTGATGACCTACGACCGTGTTTTCAAGTGCGATCCGGCCAAGATCGCTCTGGCGAACCACTTCCAGTACCCCGTCCCGACTTATCGTGAAATCATTCCTACGTCGGAGAAGACGGGCCAGACCTGGAAATACACCTTGACGGCCCCGCCGACAGACTGGTACGCAACCAATTTTGACGACACGACCTGGCAGACCGGGCCGGGCGGCTTCGGGTCGGCCAACACGCCCGGCGCCGGCCCCGTCGACACGCCCTGGACGACGGGCGACATCTGGCTGCGCCGCACCTTCAACCCCGGCGCTTTGACCGCCGCCCAGATCAGCCAACTCGTCGTCCGCGACTACCACGACGAGGACATTGACGTTTACATCAACGGCGTCCCAGCGTACTCGGCCCCCGGCTACATCTCGTCCTACGAGTACCGCCCCCTCAGCGCCGCCGCACGAAAGGCCATCCTCCCGAACGCCGCCAACACGCTCGCCGTCCACTGCCACCAGACCGGCGGCGGCCAGTATATTGACGTCGGGATATTTGAGCGCCTCCCGGCGAAGGCGAAGTCCGTGCAGACAGGCCACGCCCAATGACATCAAAGAACGCCCAAGCGGCAGGCAGCCTGTGCGGGAAGTCCTGCGCGTGCCGCGCCCATCAGGTCAGCCGCCGTGAATTCCTCGGCCTGGCGACGCTGGTCATGGCGCTGGGCCAGACGCCCGTCGTGGCCGGCCCGTTCGAGTCGTCTGACTTCGCCCGCCTGGTCCCACCGGACAAGAAGCTGCGGCCCGACTGGGTGAGATCGCTCTTTGCGCGCGGCGAACCGACCGTCTACACCAAGCAGCGGGACGAATTGCGCTACATCGGGATGCCAGTGGGCGGGATCGGCTGCGGGACGGTTTACCTCGGCGGTGACGGCCGGCTCGGGGTCTGGGACGTCTTCAACGAGGTCCACGAGGGCGTCTTCCCCGGCAACGCTGGGGCGCGCGACGGCGCCAACTATGCCCATCCGCAGCCGGCACCGGCGCCGCTGGACCAGGGGTTTGCGCTCAAAGTCGGCGACGCCGTCCGCCGTCTGGACGCGAACGACTGGGCGGAGGTCACGTTTGAGGGCCAGTACCCGATTGGCCGAGTCCGCTACCGGGACCCCGCGTGTCCCGTCACGGTCCTGCTGACAGCCTACTCACCCTTTATCCCCCTGAACGCCGACGACTCCGGGCTGCCGGTCACGCTCTGCGAGATCACGCTGGAGAACACCGGCCCCGGCAACGTGGACGCCGAGATCGGCGGGCGGCTCCAGAACGCGGCCCGGCTCCATTCCGGGCAGAGCGTGGACGGCAGCCGCGTCAACACGGTCACGCGACGACCCGGCGCGACGCTTCTCAGCGCCCGCTTCCAGGCGCCGGCTCCCGCGCCGCACCCAAGCGGCGACGACGGCACGATGGCCCTGCTCCTTTTGAACACGGGCGTCGGCAAGGCCGAGGTCACGCCGGAGACGCTGTTCTCCGCGCTGCCGTCCGAGACGGCCTCCCGGCCTCCACACGACACGCTGATCGGCGGCATCACCCATTCCCTGCGCCTGCTGCCCGGCAAGCCGCAGACTGTCGTCTTCGCCGTCGTCTGGCACTTCCCCCACAGCGGCCCGTCTTTGCCCGTCCCCGACGCCACCTCTGGCCGTTGTTACGCCAAGCGGTTCGCCGACGCGGACGCCGTCGCAG
>CAZZVX010000329.1:0-5676 GCA_964657535.1 Armatimonadota bacterium
GTCGAGCGCACCGGTGACGAACCGGTCCACATTGACGCGAAAGACGTCCTCGCCGTCGTCCGGCTGCGCGGCGACGCCTGGCACGTCGAGTACACCGAGAGCGGGCATGCCCTGCGGCAGTCCGCGTGACATTCCTTGAGGAATGAAGGAGGGATTATGGGCTTCACGACGGTCACGCGGTGGATGACCCGGTGCGAACACTGCGGCGGCGAAGGGAACTTGTTTGTCCGGGACGCGATCTGTCCCCACTGCGACGAGGGAAAGCCGGTCGGCCTGTGCGAGTGCGGTTGCCGATTCGAGTCCTGCCGGGAGTGCCTTTCCGGGCGCGCGTTCGGGACCGGCGGCGAATCGTCCGGCGGCAGCGGCCATTGTTTCCACGTCGTCGCCGAGATCACCGACGACATAAGCATGATGTACGTCATCACGGAGAATCCGAGCGACTTTCCGGGGTTGTTTGTCCTGCGGGTATGGAGAGTGGGGACCGACGGACGGCGCTACACGAGCAGGGAGCCGTTCCAGGTGCGCTCGACGCTGACGGAGATTCGGAAGTTCCTGCCGGTCGGGACTGTCCGTTGCGAGCCGGACGCGAACGATGACCCGGTGATCAAGGAGTTCTGGATATGATGGACGCCAAGCAGGTCGCCTCCCTGGCGCTGGAACTGGAGCGACTGGAACGGAAAGAGTTGCTGGATCGGAAGGAGCGGAAGACGAGTCCACGGAAGGAGATGGACCGCCGGCGCGAGATATTGGTGGCTCTCAGCCGTCTTTGCCTCATCCAGTTCCGTGAGGACACGGAGGCGGGGCTGCGCTGGCGGGACAGGTCCCGCTTCCAGGCCGAAAGAGAACTCGGCTACGAAACGGTGGAGGCGGTCCTGAACACGCAGTCGGTCCTGGTACCACGGGCGATAGCGATCAATCTGGGCTACAGAAAGAATGCCCAGGCTGCCTATGTCCTCCTCCAGCACATCATCGTCTTTGATCAGGATCGGGCCGCCGGCTGCCTCGGCTGCGCGCCGGTTTCGGAGTTTTCCGAAATACCGAAGGGTTGACAAATCATGCCAAAGACGTGAAAATGGCTTGACATATACGTATATAACGGGTATACTCTATTTACCCATCACTAGAACGGAAATCGGACGATGACGACAATTTACACAGGCTGTTTTCATGTGGCGAAGGCGGCGCCGGGGCGGATCAGCATCGCCCGCCGCGCGCCGAAGGGGATGGAGGCGCTGCCCTCCTTCCCCCAGCTCGCGCCGGGGCCGTGGTTCAACTCGGTGCCGGAGCAGGAGTACCGGAGGCGGTTCTTCGGGGAGATCCTGGCGCCGCTCAGTCCGCTGGAGGTGGTCCGGGATCTGACGGCGCTGGCCGAGGACCGGTACGGGCCGGGGACGGTCCCGATCCTCCTCTGCTGGGAGCGCCTGGCGGAGACGAGGCCGGCGGGCGAATTCTGTCACCGCCAGATGGTTTCCGAGTGGCTTCGGACGGCGCTGGGCGTCGAGACGGTCGAGGTCCGGGCCTGGCCGCTGCGGGCGGCGGTCGCCGAGCCGACGCTGTTCTAAGCGCCTTGGGTTCTGGGGGGGGGCGGGGGAAGGAGGGGCGACGTGAACACGAATCGGAAATGGCCGGGGCTGTCCCGGCGGCACCGGGCGCTCTCGATCTACCTGCACCGGACGGAGGGGCCGGCGCGGGAGGTGGGGTCGGTCCTGCACCACGCGGTGGACTCTGGGCGCGGGCGGGGCGTGTGGGACGCCGCCAACGACACGCTTCGGGCGTGGGCGCGGTCGGCGCCGGACCTCAGCGGGCAGCCGTCCGGTTCGGACGGCGACCAGGTCACGTTCGAGGTCGTGTTCGACAACGGCGGGGTCTACAAGGGCGCGTTCGGGCTGACCCGGCGGGACGTTGAGGACGGGGACCTGCGGCAGGAGTGCCTCTACACGATCCACTTCTTCGCGGGGGTGTACCGCCCGGCGGGGATCACCGGCGAGAAGTACGCGGCGTTCCTGGAGTCCCACCCGTCGGACCACGGCACGGCGCTGGAGATGCTGGGCCAGTACGACTTCGGGGCGGAATTCCGCCAGCCGGTCGGGCTGGCCGTGCAGATTGGGGGGCTGACCGATGTGTAGCGCGATGATCGAGGGGGCGGCGGGCGAGGTCTTTGACGGGCTGACGGCGGAGATGTCGCCGGAGACGCTGCAGGAGCAGATGCTCATTCAGGCCGTGAAGGAGGAGATGCTGCGCCGGCCCCCGGTGCCGTCCCTGGGCTTCGGACGGCCCAACCGGATGCAGGAAGCGCGCGTGCTGGCGACCCAGGACGTGCGCCGTCTGTTCCGGGCCTGCCGGCTGCGTGGCCTCGCCCTGGTCGTGCTGGACCGGGAAACCCTGGAAGAGCACGTCGAGAAGGCGGTCGCGAAGGCGCTGAGCGGGTCCCATGTGTGCGGGACGAGGGCAGCGGGGTGACGACTCAGCAGAAAGAAGCAGTCGTCGCTCTTTCTCGGTGTCGGCTGTACCACCGTCGGGAGCGGGCGCGCGTCAAGGCGTGGCTCCTGATGCTGGAATGTGACCCGGAACTTGAGATTGAGCCTTACGAGAACGTAGCACTGATGGGCTACCTTCACCACTACCGGAGGCAGCACGGGCGATGCACTTGCGGAAAATGCTTCGCCGTAACTATGGAGCGCCTGAGTCTCCCGACGCAGTTCAGCCTCTTTGGGACCGGGGGATATGACGCATGACACCCAGCCTCTTCGATCACACCTGCCGGTACGACCGCCGCGCGGAGTGCCTGGCCTGCAACGCGGAGCAGGAGGCGCTGCGCCGGATTCGGACACTGGAACAGACCGGGACGCTCTTCCTCAAAGTCCAGATCGCCGAGGGCCTGCTCCCTGACGGGGCGGTAGAAGCCATCAACGAGCACATGCTCCGGCTGGTCGGGGCGGCGGTCGAGTACGGCCGGCTCACGTAGCGGAATCGCGGCAGGGAGGCGAGTGCGACGCCTCCTAGCCCCATCGAGTCGCGGTTCGCACAGATCGACATTTGACGCCGAATAGGCGCGAAGGAAGACAGGGTGAAAGAAGTCTGGGAGCCGAAAGGCACACGTTTTCATGACAGGGCGTCGGGCCGGGAGATGCTCCTGGTCGCCGAGGGCGAGTCGTTCGCGGGGTGGCTCTGCTACCGCCACCCCGACGGCCAGTGGGTCAGTCTCAGGAAGGCGACGCCGGACGACTTAGAGCGAATCTGGAACGCCCCCACCGACCCCAACCTGAATTTGATGATGATCGTTGCCGAATAGGCGGATGAGACACGCATGGAGACGGAGACAGGGACCAAGATCATCGAGCGCCATCTGGCGTGCGTTTTGACCGAGGAGGAGCGCGCGTCACTCGGACGCCTCGCCGCCCACGAGGTGAAGGCGTATGGCGAGATCGAGGAGCAAAAAAAACAGGCGCTCGCGGACTTCGGCGCGCGCCTCAAGGCGGCCCGTAAGACGATTGACGAGCTGAGCGAGAAGGTGGACACCGGCGTCGAGTGGCGCATGGTCGAGTGCCACCGGATCACGGACCGGTACCTGGGGCGGGTCAGGGTGGTCCGCACGGACACGGGCCAGGTCATTGAGGACCGTTCGCTGACGCACGGCGAGAGCCAGATGGACTTCGGCATGGAATGAGGAGGCGAGTCGCGAGGCTGACAACGCTATTCGCGTTCTTCGCGATGTTGCTCCTGTGGGACTTGAAGCCGCTGGACCTGCGGCGGGAGGAGGACTGAGATGAAACCTGTCGGCTATTTCGGCCTGGCGGCGGCGGGTCTGCTGGGGGCGGCGCTGGCCCGCTCGTTCCTGCGGCCCGCGAAAGTGATCTACGGGTGCGAGGGTAGGGGCGATGGCGGCGACCCTTACCTAACGCGGCGGACGCTCCTGGCGCTGGGGCCGCTCGGCAAGGTCAATTTGCACACGTTCCACCGCAGCGACCACGACACTTTGCACGACCATCCCTGGCCTTTCGTGACGCTGGTGCTGGGCGGCGGCTACTGCGACGTAACTGAGGGGGGGCGTCGAGTTCCTGCCGCCGGGCGCGGTGCGATTCAGGCCCGCCCACCACGCGCATCGGGTGGCGCTACTGGGACACTGGGGGCCGGAGGGCGTCTACTTGCGCCCGGCGACGACTCTGGTCTGGGCCGGCCCCGTCGTCCGGGAGTGGGGCTTCCACCTGCCGGAAGGGTGGACGCCATGGCGCGCTTATTTCGAGCGGATGGGGTGTAATCCGTGAGAACACATACGTTGCCGAACGGCAACACCGTAGACAGACGGCTTTTTTGGTGGGCCTTCGGGCGCATTACGACAGTTGCGGCGCAGAAGCGACTTGTCAAAAAACTTGGATTGACAGAATCACTACGCGTCAGGGCGTTGGAGTTACCTGACAGATTGGCATTTCAACTTATGGCGGAGTGGGTGCGGCAGGCAGGGCCGCCGCCAATCCCAAAGACGGCGAAAGGAGATTGGGAGTGAAAGTCATCACGCTCACCCAGCCCTGGGCGACACTGGTCGCAATCGGCGCGAAAACGATTGAGACGCGCTCCTGGGACACGAAGTACCGGGGGCCTCTGGCGATCCACGCCGCGAAGGGGTTTCCGGGGTGGGCAAAGGACCTGTGCGGACAACCCCCGTTTATTTTTTCACTCCTGCGAATTCCGGGCTTCGAGGATTATCTTGGGGGGGCTGAGTGGCGGGCGTTGCCCACGAGCCAGATCCTCTGCACCTGTGACCTTGCGGACGTGCAGGCGACAGGCGGCTTCTGGGACTGGGAGCCGGCGGAGGGGACTGACGAACGCGCCTTCGGAGACTACGCGCCGGGGCGATTCATGTGGCGGCTGGACAATGTCAAGCCTTTGGCGACGCCGATCCCGGCGCGCGGGGCGCTGGGCCTCTGGACTTTTGAGGCGGAAGGAAGTATCTTGTGATGGGCGAGAAGGAATCGGCGGCCGTTTTGGTGAAAGCGGGGAGTCGCCCGGTCAGTCCCGACGGGCGGGGTGGGATGCGGTATGCCGGAAGCCAAAACCGCCCCCGTGTGAACGGGGGCGGCGGCTGTCCTTCCGACCAAGAAAAGACGGGGACAGTATACCACAAGGAGAAAAGAATGGCAAGAGCCGAGGACGACCGCGTTCCAGCGTCCGACACTTTGCCGACCAGTGACCACGAATCCGCCAGCCCAGACAGACAGCGGCCACCGCCGAGCGCGGAGGCCAAGCGCAAGGAGCGGCTCCGGGCCGCGCTGCAGGAGGTCCGCACGCTCCGGCGCGAGGTCTCCCGGCTGAGACAGGTCCAGGGGCGCACGTCCGGCGTGAACCGGGACCGCGTCCAGAAACTGGTCCTGATGAGCGACGAGGACTGGGAGTTCTGCCGCCGGCAGCCGGGCGGCGCGTCGCCGTTCATCCGCCGCCTCATCGCGGCGTTCCGCGAGTCGCCGGGGGAGCTGCCCGACGACGACGCGCGGGGCCAGGGCCGCGCCGTGATCGCGCCGGCGGAGTTCTGGGAATTCGCCGAGAAGCAGAAGGGCGGGGGCGGGCCGTTCATCCGCCGTTTGATCCGGGCCGCAATGCTCCGCGACCGGTAGAGAGGGAGGGAGTCCGAAGGGCCGGGCCGATTCGTCGGCCCGGCCTTTTTTGTCGCCGGCCGCCCGG
>CAZZVX010000330.1:0-5667 GCA_964657535.1 Armatimonadota bacterium
ATGGGCGACGAGTTGGGCGAGCGCATCGTCGTGCCGTCCATCATGCTGCGCGACCCCGACCGCGACATCTTCCTCGACGATATGACTTTAGAGCAGTTCGGGCAGGGGGTAGGCCGGGACGTGCGCATCGTCGAGCGGATGCCCTCGGCGGCGGCGAAGGCGATCTTAAACTAGGGGGACTGAGCTATTGAGTTATGCGATCAAAGTGGACAAAGACCAGAAGATCAGGTTGAGCGACTACGACCCCGAAGACACGGGGAAGGCCAAGAAAGAGACCAGTCGCGCGGTCCTGGCCGAGCTGGGCGCGGAACTCTGCGCTTTGCAGGAATGGCTCTACGCCGCCCAGTCGCACAGCGTCCTGATCGTCCTGCAGGGCCTGGACACGTCGGGAAAAGACGGCACGATTGCCCATGTCATGTCCAGCATCAATCCGCAGGGCTGCGACGTGGCCTCGTTCAAGGTGCCGACGCCGATTGAGGCCGCCCACGATTTCCTGTGGCGCGCGCACCAGCAGACTCCGCCCAAAGGGATGATGACCATCTTTAATCGCTCCCACTACGAAGACGTGCTGGTGACCCGCGTCCATAAACTCATCAAGAAAGAGACCTGGGAAGCGCGCTACGGCCAGATCAAGAACTTCGAGACGCTGCTGACGGACAACAACACCATCGTCCTGAAGTTCTTCCTGCACATTACCAAGAAGGAGCAGGAGGAGCGCCTTCTGGCCCGCGAGCAGGACGAGGAAAAAGCCTGGAAACTGTCGCCCGGCGACTGGGAAGAGCGCCAGTTCTGGGACAGCTACACCAGTGCCTACGAGGACGCTCTGGGCGCGACCAGCGCGAAGAACGCCCCTTGGTACATCGTCCCCGCGAACCACAAATGGTTCCGCAACCTCGCCATCGCCGAGGCGATTGTGGAAACTCTGCGCCCTTACAAAAAAGAGTGGGAAGAAACGCTCAAGAAACTCGGCGCGGAGCGCAAAGCCGAGCTTCAAAAGATGCGCGCGGGCGGCGAAATCAGCGCCGCCGACGCGAAGAACGACGCCAAAAACCCCGCGAAGACGCACTGACGTTTGGCGGGGCAGTGGAATGCCCCGCCTTTTCTTGGCTTTAGACCGGCAGCACTTCCACCGTCGGCGGCAGCAGAATGGACTGCGGGTTCGTCGCGGCGGCAATCGCCGGAACGTTGTTGAGGAAGTGATAGCAGACGCCGAACTCGGCGGGGTTGGCAGGTTCCGGGCCTAACTCATACCGTAGGTCAATCATGCCATCACTGCCGATGCGAACCATGAGACGCTGACAGCCTTTTGGAACTCGTGTTAAAGCGACAGCGAGAGATTTTGCTCCGTCTACCCAATGAAACCACGCTTGCCCGGCGAACTCTTTGGCGGTCTTGACTTCGCCCTGATAATCCAACCGCTCCTGACTCCCAATTGTTTGATCAATCTCCCAGCGCGCGAACGGCGTTTTGTCGAAGTTAATCGTCCAAGCGAGACGTTTTCCCGCCACCCTCGCGTAAACACCAGCTCCGACGCCGAAATCACAGAACTGATGCTCTCCCTGCACCCGCAGAGGAAGGGTAAAACGAACAACCATGTGCGGCTGGGTATGACTGACTTTGTGCGTTATCTGCACCCATGACTTGCAGGCGGTCAGGTCATACCGAGTCTCAGCAGCTACTCTTGTCGGCAGAAGAGACTTGTATAGTCCATGCGTTTCCACCGCTGCACTGAGCGTCCCCATTGGATAATATGCTCCCTGAAGGTCTGGCGGGGCGAGAGTGTCGTCCGCAATTTTTGAAGATGCCGCCTGATTATTGAGTGTAATTTGGAGAGCCCCTGCCAGATGCTCCATGCCGTCGTAGACGACGGAGTCCAGCCAGCCATGTGGAGAGATACGCAGGGAGAAGCGTTCCTGGCGGGTAAGGAAGCCGTCACGATAAGCCCCGAAGCGCGGCGCGGCGGGCGGCAAAATTTCCAGTGGGTCTGGAATGATTGGCGCCTCTGCTGTCCGTACCAGCAGAAGTGTCCGTTCTTCCAGAGGTGCCAGCGATAGGGCAAAGTCCAGATGGGTGTAACAGGCAGTCCCGGCCTGTGAAGGCAGTAACGTACCGTCCAATTCCGCAACTCGAAGTTCTTCCCACGGTGCTTTGCGGTTCGTGAGCAGGGAAGGCGGAACTTGGACGCGCAGAGGATAAAGGTAGCGCCTGATACCGTGCGTCTCGCGGACGCGAATCCTCTTCAACGTCTTCACTGTTTCAGGGTCTCCTCGAAGATGGCGGCGATGCGGTCAACGGTGAACTGGGTCGCGCCCTGGCTGCCCTGGAAGACGGAGCGGCCTGCCTGTCCCATTTGGACGCGGGCGTCGGCGTCTTGGAGGAGATGGACGAACTCGGTTGTCAATTGCTGCGCCTGGGCGTCTTTGTCGGTTTCCGTGGCGGTGATTTGGGCGACGCCGCCGCGCGCGCGGAAGTCGTCTATGATGCCGGGGAAGTTCTTCATGGAAGGGCCGATGACGATGGGCTTGGCGTACAGGGCGGGTTCCATGATGCTTTGGCCGCCGTGCGGGATGAGCGTGCCGCCGACAAAGACGACGGTGGCGAATTGGTAGGCGGCGGCGAGTTCGCCGATGGTGTCTAAAATGAGAACATCCGCGCCTTCGGGGGAGCGCTCGGTGTCCCGGCGGCGCTTGACGCGGAAGCCGGTGCGCTCGGCAAGGGCGGTGACGATGCCGAACCGTTCCGGGTGGCGCGGGACGATGAGCAGGCGCGTGTTTTCCAGGCCGGGCGTCTGGCGGATGCGGCGCAGGACTTGGAGGAGTGTTTGCTCTTCGGGGTCGTGGGTGCTGCCGGCGACGATCAGGGGGACGTCGGTCAGGGTGAGGCCGAGCGCTTTGTCCAGTTCGCGGGCCTGGATGTCGGAGACGTGCTTTTCCACGGTGTCTTTGTCGTATTTGATGTTGCCGCTGACGGCGAGTTTGGAGGGGGGCGCTCCGAGACGCTGGGCGCGATTGGCGTCGTCCTGGGACTTCATAAGGAGCAGGGCGTAGTTGGCGAACACGGTTCCCATCAACGGATAGGCGAGTTGATAGTAGGGGAACGATTCGGGGGACAGGCGGCCATTGACCATGATGACGGGGATACCGCGCTTTTTGCACTCGTGGAGGGTGTTGGGCCAGATTTCCGTGTCTATGGTGAGGAGCAGCGAGGGCTGTATCCAGTCCAGGACGCGGCGGGCGATGTGGGCGAGGTCAATGGGGAAGTAGAACGTGCAGCCTTTGCCGTAGCGCCGGAAACGGTCCTGCGCGATCTCTTGTCCCGTTTTGGTGATGGTGGAAAAGACGAAGCGGGCCTGCGGGAACCGCTCGGACAGCGCCTGCGCCAATGGCTGGACGCTGAGGGTCTCGCCGACGGAGCAGGAGTGTATCCAGATGGTGGGGCGTCCGTCAAACTTCAACGAGGCGGGCAGGCGGCCCAGGCGCTGACGGAGCGCGGGCAGGTACTTTTGGTGACGCCAGGCCTTGAAGAGAAAGAACGGGGCCATGAACGCAATCCACGCGCTGAAGAAGAAACTGTAAAGGGAATACATAGGCTTACGCACTCTGCCCGAACAGGGCGATGACGCGCTGCAAGTCGGCCTCGGTGTCTACGCCGACGGTGTCATAAACTGTCTCGGTGACGTAAACAGGGATGCCGCTTTGCAAGTAGCGCAGTTGTTCCAGCTTTTCGGCGAGTTCCAATGATGATTGGGTCAGACGGTGAAATAAACTCAAAGCGTCGCGGGTGTAGGCGTACAGGCCGATGTGCTTGTAGTGCTGAACGCGGCCCGCGCCGTCCCGGTCAAAGGGAATGGGATACCGGGAGAAATACAGCGCGCGCCCATCGTCGGCGGTGACGACTTTGACGTTGTTGGGGTCCTGGGCGGCGTCGGCAGGGATGGCGACTTTGAGCGTCGTGACCTGGGCGTGGCTGTTGTTGAAGAAGGGCGTCAAGAGTAATTCTAGGTGGTCGGGGCGCAGGGTGGGTTCGTCGCCCTGGATGTTGACGTAGATGTCGCCGTCGGTGCGGCCCATGACTTCGTGCAGACGGTCGCCGCCGGAGGGGTGCTGGCCGGTGAGCGTGACGGGGATACCGGCGGCTTCGCAGGAGGCCTGGATTTCGGGGCTGTCGGTGGCGACAAGCAGGTCTTGGAGCAGGGGCGAGCGCCGGGCGTTTTGATAGACCCAGTGAATCATGGGACGGCCCGCGATCTCGCGGAGGGCTTTGCCGGGCAGCCGGGTGGAGTTGAGGCGGGCGGGGATGACGCCGATAATTTTAGGATTGCTCATAGGCTTGCCCTGAGTATACCTCACGGCGCGGCGTCAGGCGATGGGGTCGCCGTTGGGAATGGCGTCAAGTTCGGGGCGGCGCAGGTGGATGAGTTTGACGCGCCAGTGGTCGCCGAAGCGGGCGACGACGGGGGCGGTGTCGGTGATCAGGCGCTTGCGGGCGTCCTGCACCCAGAAGGTTTCGGGGGCGGGCCAGGAGTAGATGAGTTTGCCGTCGGCGCATTCGGCGAGGGTCAAGGGCGGGCCGTCGGGGACTTGGAGGGCGTCGGAGGGGGAGGCGAGGGGCTGGATGAGGCGACGCCAGCCGTCGCCGAAGCGCAGTCGCCCGCAGGTCGGCGATGCTAAGGCGCGCTTGACACCGTGTTCCACGAACCAGATGGGGGAAGCGTCGTCGTCGGGCCGTCGGATGAGGCGGCCTTCCAACTGAGCGGGTGAGAATGTCTGCCCGCGCCGAACATCGGCAGGGCTGCCTTTGGCGTGATTGATGGGGACGGACGTGGAAATGATTTCCACCTGCCCGACTTCGGTGAGGAACGACGGCGGGGCGAACGCGGCGACGAGTTCCGCCTCAAACTGCCCGGCCTCGTCAATGGGGAACAGGCCGCCGCCGCCGCCCGCGACGGTGTAGCGGTAGGAAAGGGATTGGCCGTCGCGGGCGGGGGTCAGGGCGCGCTCCGTGAGTTGTTTTTCCACCGTCACCCGCTCGATGACGCGCCAAAGCACGAGGCCGGGGTGGGGGGCCTGCAAAACGCCGGTCGCCGTGCGCGCCGTGCCGCGTCCGCCAAGAAGGGGGCCGCGCCCGCCGGTGACGTTGACGTGCGCGGTGACAAAGACTGTCTGCGGGGAAGCGTCTATGAGAGGCTCCTTTTCCATGTTGAAGAGGCCCACTTCCCCGCTTCGCTGGGGTTTGAAAGGAACCCACCTCCTTGCTTCGCAGGGTCCTCCCTGTTAGGGAGGATTCGGAGTGCGGCGGGGCGGGTGTTGAGGGGATTATACCACGCGCGACGGCTTATGGCAGAATGCGGTCGGCCAGGGCGCGCACGTCCTGGGGCAGCGCGTTGTACATCTGCCAGAACTGAGGCGTGGTGAAGTGTGTCACGGTGGGACTAAGACCCCGGCAGCGGGCGGCAATGGCCCGCTTCAAACTCGCGGTCGGCCTGATCGCCCAGCGCGTCAAGCCGTCCGGCAAGGATGTCGCGCTCAATTTGGCGGTCCCAGGCGTCGGCGCGGTATTGGTCCAGCCAGTCGGCTAGGCGATTAACATCGTCGGCGGGGAGGGTGGTGATGGCCTGTTCAATTTCCTGTACGCTCATGGGGGGATTATACCACGCTGGGAAAATTG
>CAZZVX010000331.1:0-5641 GCA_964657535.1 Armatimonadota bacterium
GTTGATCCACGATCCGGACAGTTTCCATCGTCCCTTTTTGACCCAATCCTGAAGCTCCGCCCAATCTTCGGGATGATATTCTTTGAACCACATATAGTGGATCACGCCTTCGTAATTGAAGGTATAGGCAGGGTACTTTTCAAACAGTTCCCAGTTAGGCCGCATCGTGTTCGGAATGCAGTGGGCAATGGTGTGCTGCACCGTCCAGTTCCACTGCGTGTCATTGTGCGCCGTGGCGACCATGTACAGCGTCGGCTTTTCCGTGCTGCTGGTAATGACCGCCTGCGCTCCCGCGCCGGGAAGACGGAACGCCGTCAAACCCAGCCCAGTTCCGCCTGCGACGACGAACACGCCTTTGACGAATGCCCGCCGCGTCAGTTTTTTCTCGGCAGCAGACACTGCCGGAGTCTCATCTGTAGTTTCTAATTCATTCATGATTTTCTTAACAGGAACAATTCTTTCAAGGTAGATGTGACACCGTTGTATCGCCAGGGAACGAGTTTTGCTGGTTCATTCTTTGGTCAGACCGCCGGCGAGCGTTGTTCATCGGCTCCAGGTCGCGGACCTGGTAGAAGTAGCACGCCGGCGAGGAAGCGCCCCGTCAGTACGCCGATGCCGGCCTCGACGGGCTCGCGCACCAGGCATGGAGAGTATTAATCCTTAAGTCTGAAAATGCTAGAAATTGTACCACTATTTGTACGAGATGTCTCGGCTTGAGTGAAAATAGTGAGATGAGGTATCATACATCCTGTCACAGCACACAAAAAAGCCCCAACCTATGAATAGGTTGGGGCTTTCTATAATCAATTAGGCGCGTATGTCTACCGGCCCCATGCGGCGCAGTTTCTTAAGCGCGCGCAGTTCAATCTGGCGGACGCGCTCGCGGGTGACGGCGAAGCGCTGGCCGACTTCTTCCAGCGTGTGCGCGTAGCCGTCGTCGAGGCCGAAGCGCATCCGCACCACGTCCCGTTCGCGCGGCGTCAGTTTGTCCAGCACGGCGTCAAGCTGTTCGCGCCGGATGAGGTTCACGGCGGCATCCGACGGCGACTGGTTGGCGCTGCTCTGGATGAAGTCCGCGAGCTGCGCCGAGTCTTTCTCGCCGACGGGCGTTTCGAGCGACAGCGGCTCGGACGCGATCCGCATGATCTCGTTGACGCGCTCGACCGGCACTTCCATCTCGTGCGCCAACTCTTCCTGGGTCGGCTCACGGGACAACTGCTGCCGCAGCAGGCCCGACGTGCGGACGAGCTTGTGGATCGTCTCGGCCACATAGACCGGGATGCGGATCGTCCGGCCCTGGTTGATGACGGCGCGCGCAATCGCTCGGCGGATCCACCAGGTCGCGTAGGTGCTGAACCGGTAGCCCTTCGTGTAGTCGAATTTCTCCACGGCGCGAATCAGACCAATGTTGCCTTCTTGAATCAGGTCGGCCAGGCTGATGCCGGGGACCGAATAACGCCGCGCGATGCTGACCACGAGGCGCAGGTTGGCTTCGGTGAGAATGTCCTTCGCGCGCTGGTCCCCTTCGGCCACGCGCCGCGCCAGGTCAATCTCTTCGTCGGCACTGAGCAGTTTCGTGTTTTTGGTCTTGCGCATCCACATCTGGAGCGACTCGTCGCGCGGGTTCTCTTCCACGGTCGGCGAGTAAGTCTCCGGCGTTTCGTCTTCCGGCGTCAGGGCGTCCGAATCCGTCTCCGTCTCTTCGTCACCGGTCGAGGCGTCCAGAAGCGGCGCGGCGACGTCTTCGTCGCCACTGGTCGCCAGCGCCAGAAAGCGCACCGCGTCCGGGTCATCCAGCGCGCCGCCGGCGATCTCCTCGTCTCCGGAGAACCCGGAGCGACCACGCCGGTCTTCAGCAGTGTCACGCCCCCGCAACGACATCGTCACGTCCGGCTTGTCCATTAATCCCGTGCTGCTCCCCATTAAGTCACCTCTTCTCAAAAATTCGCCAACTCTCCTGATCGCACTAAACCCAGTCAATTCAACAAGAAATCAGGCGCCAGGGTTCCCTGAACCGCACCGTTGCGTACCCACTCACACTGGCCTGATGTTATACAATACGGATGAAGGCCCTTTATTCTCTCAAATTTTCCGTATTATTTCTGTAACCTAGATTACGTTTATATAAAATTTATTTTCATCAGTTCAGCGTCTGACAGGAATACCCGAATAGGCTTTATTCCAAACGCGGAATCCGGCCTCTGCGCCCACAAACTACTTGAGGGAATGCTGAACGGGGGGCTGGCGCTGGAGCCAGGCGACGAAGAGGCCCACGAGTCGCTTGTCCCACTGGCGGCCCGACCCGGCTTGCAGCGTGTGGATCGCCTTGGCTGGCGAAAGCGCGGGCCGGTACGGGCGGGGGGACTGCATCGCGGCGTAAGCGTCGGCAATCGCGACGATCCGTGCGCCCAGCGGAATCTGATCCCCGACGAGGCCATCCGGGTACCCTTTGCCGTCCACCCGCTCGTGGTGGTGGCGCACAATCGGCATCAGGGGCGCGGTGGAGCGCAGCGGCGCGATGATCTGCTCACCAAGCACCGTATGGCTCTGCATCCGCTGCTTCTCGTCGTCGCTGAGAACGCCGGCTTTGTTGAGGATCTTGTCGGGCAGACCGATCTTGCCCAGGTCGCGCAGCATGACCGCCTGACCGATCACCCGCAGCGCTTCGTCGCCCAGCCCCAGTTCCCGTCCGAGTCCGTGCGCGTAGAAGATGACTCGCTCGACCTGCGCTTCGTAGTTCCCGCCCTCGCGCGCCTCGATGACCCGACTGAGTGAGAAAATCACGTTCTCGACTTCGTCGAGCTGGTCATTGAGGGCCTTGATACGCAGGAGCGAGCGGACACGCGCCAGCAGTTCGACGCGATTGAAGGGTTTCGCCAGGAAATCGTCCGCGCCCGCCTCCAGAATCTGCGTCCGATCCAGGGCCGTCGCGGAGGGCGTCACCAGCACAATCGGCATCCGAACCGTGCGCGGCTCGTCTTTCAGCGTCTTGCAGACCGTGAAGCCGTCCATCGGCCCCGGCAAGATGGCGTCCAGCAGCAGCAGATCAGGCCGCTGACGCCTCGCCGTGTCCAGTCCTTCCACGCCGCTACCGGCCGTGACGATCTCGTACCGGCCTTCGGTCCGCAGGATGGCGTCCATCAGCGTCCGGCTCATCGGCTCGTCGTCCACCACTAAGATGCGAGGCTTGGCTGTCAGCAGGTCATTCATCCTGCTACTATTATCGGAGACGGCGCCGTTACGCGACACTGGTAAATGTAACAAAAAGCCGCACTTGTCAACAGAGAAAAGGGATGGCTGCTACGATTATTCCAGGCTTATGATGCCCTAGACACTCCCATCAGGAAAATGGGATGGTTCGCAGATTGAAGACGCTACCATAAACTTGACTCGCGCTCCTGAAAAGTTGCTCGTCGGCGGTCCAAAGTTCAGCCTGCCATTGCCGAGCCACCTCCACAAAAAAAGCATCTGCCGTTTGGATGCCGTGATTCTGATGGAGTCTCCATGCACCAACGGTCAACGGACGGGTTTCTTCCAAAACCAGGGGCAATGCCAACATATCGTTCACAATAGCCTCGACAAGCGGTGTTGGAACAGGAGCAAATCCCTGGGAAGGGTTCCCCTGCTTCTTTCTACGGCAGACGTTCAGGAACTCCGGCAGCAAGAGCGACGGAGCGATGGCCTCAACAGTCTGGGAGCGAATTGTTTGCAGTAGCGGAATAGCATGGGCAGAGACAGTCTCATTGTAAAAGGCAGCGGCCAGAGCAGACGTATCCGGGACGACGTAGCGAATTGTCGGCATCAGTCTTCATCCCGCAACAGATCTGCACTGGAGGCCGTCAGCGCCATCTGCTCCCGCCGGTCCCCGATTCGGGCCAAGTCAACTTCCGCCGCCCGCATATCGTCGGCGTCAAGGAGATAGCAAGCACTGTAAAAGTACCGCTGTCCGTTCATGTTCAACTTCACGTTCAGCGTCGCCTCACGACTGCGGACGTAACCGTGTTCTCGCGCCCACTCGTCAATCTCACGAATGGCACTCATATTGTCCGGCCCATAGGAGCAGACGACAATTACATTTTGCTTTCCAATGTCTTCGTCGTAATTGAACGGGGTGAATGCAGCCATAGTCCCTCCTTAGGCCATTGTATACGCATTATACCACGCAAAGAAAGGCCGGAGGCATCTGCCCCCGGCCCTCTTGTTTGCACTCATAGATGACGGCTTAGAAGCCGCCCATGCCGCCCATGCCGGGCATTCCGCCGCCGCCGCCACCGGCGGGCATCGGCGAGGACTTCTCCGGGCGCTCGGAGACGAGCACTTCGGTCGTCAGGAGCAGGCCGGCAATGCTGGCCGCATTCTGCAAGGCAGACCGGGTGACTTTGGCCGGGTCCACGATGCCCTGGGCGACCAGGTCGCCGAACTCGCCGGTCGCGGCGTTGTAGCCCTGACCGCTGTTCTTGATGCGCTCCACGATGACCGAGCCTTCGACGCCCGCGTTGTTGGCGATCTGGCGGGCCGGCTCTTCGAGGGCGCGCCGGATGATGTTGACGCCGACCTGTTCGTCGCCCTCCAAGTGCAGGTTGTCCAGCGCCTTGATGGCCGTGATCAGGGTGGTGCCGCCGCCGGGGACGATGCCCTCCTCGACCGCCGCGCGGGTCGCCGAGAGGGCGTCCTCGATGCGGTGCTTCTTCTCTTTCAACTCGGTCTCGGTGGCCGCGCCGACCTGGATGACGGCGACGCCGCCGGACAACTTCGCGAGCCGCTCCTGCAGCTTCTCACGGTCGTAGTCCGAGTCCGACTTCTCGATCTGGGCCTTGATCTGAGCAATACGCCCCTGGATGGCCGACGCGCTGCCCTTGCCCTCGACGATAGTGGTCTCGTCTTTGGTGATGGTGACGCTCTTGGCGCTGCCCAGGAACGTCTCGTCCACGTTCTCCAGCTTGATGCCCAGGTCTTCGGTGATGAACCGGCCGGCGGTCAGCACGGCGATGTCTTCCATGATGGCCTTGCGGCGGTCGCCGAAGCCGGGGGCTTTGACGGCGACGACGTTGATCGTGCCGCGCAGTTTGTTGACCACCAGAGTCGCCAGCGCCTCCCCGTCCACATCCTCGGCGATAATGAGCAGGGGCTTGCCCTGACGGACGACCTTTTCCAAGACGGGGAGCAGGTCCTGGACGCTGCTGATCTTCTTCTCGAAAAGCAAGATCTGCGGCTCGGAGAGTGTCGCTTCCAGGCGCTCGGTGTCGGTGACGAAGTAGGGCGAGATGTAGCCCTTGTCGAACTGCATCCCTTCCACCAGTTCCAGCGTGGTCTGGGTGCCTTTGGACTCCTCGACCGTGATGACGCCGTCCTTGCCGACCTTGTCCATTGCCTCGGCGATCAGTTCGCCGATCTGCGTGTTCTTGGCGGAGTTGGTGGCGACCTGCGCGATCGACTCTTTGCCCTGCACCTGCACGGCCTTGCTCTTGATCTCGGCGACGGCGGCCTCGACGGCCTTGTCAATGCCCTTCTTGACGGCGAGCGGGTTGGAGCCGGCGGCGACGTTCTTCAGGCCTTCGCGGACGATGGCCTGCGCCAGCACGGTCGCCGTCGTGGTGCCGTCGCCGGCGACATCGTTGGTCTTGGAGGCGACTTCGCGGAC
>CAZZVX010000332.1:0-5610 GCA_964657535.1 Armatimonadota bacterium
CCCCTCCCAATTACGGCAACACTACGGTACGAATACGGCAACATGACGACCCCACGACGTTACAACGACGACCCCACGACGGCCAGCAGTAGCCCCGCTTACACTTCCAGCCCAAAAAACCCTCCGTACCCCTCGTTCACCAAACCGTGACAGGCACCCCTTCCCTTGAGGGGAGAACGAGCCTTAGCGAGTTGGGGGAGAGGACTTCCTTCCCCGCAGGAAAACCCCCGCCCCGCGCCGAACCACCCCCCATGCACACCCAGGACCCCGACTTCCGACAAAAAACGCTCGCCGCCATCGCCGAACAGCCCTTCGCCCACCTGCTCGGCATGACCCCCCAAAACGCCGGCCCCGGCTGGGTCGAAGTCGCCCTCCAGATCACCCCCCAGCACACCCAGCACGACGGCATCGTTCACGGCGGCGTCGTCGCCGCCCTCGCCGACACCGGAGCCGCCCTCGCCGCCCTCACCCTCATCGCCCCCGGTCAGCGCGTCGTCACCATTGAATTCAAAATCAACTTCCTGCGCCCCGCCCTCGGCGGCACCCTCCTTTGCCGGGGCGAAGTGCTAAGACCAGGCCGCAACGTCACCGTCACCGAGGCCACTGTCACCTGCCGTCAAGGCCATACCCAGACCCTCATCGCCAAAGCCATCGCTACTATCGCCATCCTTCCCGGCGGCGAACTCGCCGCCGTCACCGCTTGACTAGGCCATTCAGCGTTCCCAGGAATAAATTCCTGGGCTGCGATAGAGCGGACTGCCCGCCTTCGCGGGCGCGGAGCAGGCCTTGCCTGCGCCCTAATCTTCGTCCGCGCAGACGGACAGTCTTCTCCTGGGCAGCCCAGGATTGAAATCCTGGGTGCAAAGGGCCAGGATTGACATTCTAGGAAAACGGAATGCCTTGACAACCCACTTCCCGCCCTTGTATACTCCCCCCATGACATCCGTTCCCTACACAGATCGACTGCATGGCGGCCTGATCGTCTCCTGCCAGGCGCTCCCCGGCGAACCCCTGCACGGCCCCGACATCATGGCCCGCCTCGCCGTCGCCGCTCAAAACGGCGGGGCCGTCGGCATCCGCGCCAACAGCCCCGCCGACATCGCCGCCATCCGCGCCGCCGTCGCGCTGCCCCTCATTGGCTTGTCCAAACGCGACATCCCTGGCTATGACATCTACATCACCCCCACCTTCGCTGACGCCCAAGCCGTCGCCGACGCCGGAGCCGACATCATCGCCCTGGACGCCACCAATCGCCTCCACCCTGAAGGCGACTCCTACGACTTCCTCCGCCGCGTCCGCGAAACCACCGGCAAACCCATCCTCGCCGACATCTCCACCGACACCGAAGCCCTAGCCGCCCAGGACGCCGGCGCCGACTTCATCTCCACCACCATGTCCGGCTACACCCCCTACAGCCCCCAGCGCGAAGACCCCGACCTAGATTTGATTCGCCGCCTGGTCCCCCAGCTCCGCGTCCCCTTGATCGCCGAAGGCCGCATCGCCACACCCGACCAGGCCCGCGCCGCCTTAGACTTAGGAGCCTGGGCCGTCATCGTCGGCGGCGCCATCACCCGCCCCCAGCAGATCACCGCCCGCTTCGCCCAAGCCCTGCGAGACTGACACCCATGTACCTCGGCCTAGACATCGGCGGCACCAAGATCGCCGCAGGACTTGTCACCCCCGAAGGCCGCGTCCTCCAGCGCGCCGCCTGCCCCACCCCCGCCTCGGACGGCGGGGCCGCCGTCCTGCAAGCCGCTCTCGCCCTCGCCCGCACCCTCTGGACACCCGACGTACAGGGCATCGGCATCGGCGCCGGCGGCCAGATCGACGCCGAGCGCGGCCTTGTCCTGTCCGCCACCGACCTGCTCCCCGGCTGGGCCGGAACCCCCCTGCGCGACGCCTTCCAGTCCGCCTTCCCCGTCCCCGCCTTCGCCGAAAACGACGTCAACGCCCTCGCCGTCGGCGAATACCGCTTCGGCGCGGCGCGCGGCCTGGCCACCGTCCTGTTCCTCGCCCTCGGAACCGGCATCGGCGGCGCGCTCCTCCTCCATGGCCGCCTGCACCACGGCGCGCACGGAGCCGGAGCCGAGTTCGGCCACATCCTGCTTTCCCCCAATCCCGACGCCCGCCGCGACGCCGGCGGCCACCTCGGCACCCTGGAAGCCTACGCCAGCGGCCCCGCCCTCCTGCAAACCTGGCGCGAACTCACCCCCGACTTCCCTTCCGACCTTTCCGGCCCCGACATCGCCGCCCACGCCGCCCGCGACCCACACGGCCCCGCCGCCCGCGCCATCACCCAGACCGGCGAATACCTCGGCCTCGGCCTCGTCACCCTCGCCAACGCCCTCGACCCCGACATCATCATCATCGGCGGCGGCCTCGCCGCCCTCGGCGACGCCCTCCTCGCCCCCGCCCGCCACGTCCTCCAAACCCGCGCCCTCCCCGGCCCCGCCACCTGCCCCGTCGTCACCGCCGCCCTCGGCCCCGACGCCGCCCTCATCGGAGCCGCCTCCCTCGCCATGCCCGCCCCCAATGCGGTATAATCTGTTCAGGAGGATGCAACCATGACACTTACATTTGACATCGCCTCGGAAGCGGAAGCCCGGCTGCGCGACGAAGCCGCCGCTCAAGGAAAAGAAGTTGGCGCATACGTTGCAGAGATCGTCAACCAGCCGCGAGCACCCTATGTGCTGACACCCGAAGGCCGCGCCGCCTGGCAATCCCTCTTCGACGACATGGAACAAGGCGACGCCGAGGAGCAGCGCGAACACTTGGAACAACTCAAAGCCGACTTCGCACAGGACCGGCCCGGCCAGAGAAACGTCTTCGGCCCATGAGTCTCATCATCTTACTGGACAGCGGGCCGCTCGGCCTCGTCACGCACCCAAAGGCCAATCCCGACGCCGACGCCTGCAAGCAGTGGCTTCAAGGGCTGCCCTAGGCCGGACACTTGCCGCTCATCCCCGGCATCATTGACTACGAGACGCGCCGGGAAATCCTGCGGCGAAACAATCTCATGGCGCTTCACCTGCTGGACCGCCTGAAACTTTTCGGCTACCTGCCCCTGACCGAACAAGCCTTAACCCAGGCCGCCCAATTCTGGGCGACGGCGCGGCAGCAGGGAATGCCGACGGCAGACCAACTCGCCCTGGACGCCGACATGATATTGGCAGGTCAAGCCGCCAGTCTAGACCCGAACGCCTGGCAGATGCCCGGCGCAAGCGTCGTCGTGGCGACCGCCAACGTCGGACACCTGAGCCGCTTCGCAGATGCGCGCCTCTGGCAGAACATCCCTTGAGACCGCCTATTCTCATCCCCGCTCAGCGAAAACTACTGCCGCCCTTTTCACCCTGCCTGCGGTATAATAAGCGTTGAAACGCACAACAAAGCGTCATCTATTGTCGGAGGAGGGAGAGTGGCAAACCAAGCAGGTACAGCAATCGCAGGCGACGCCCACCCGTCACGACGGGATCAGTTGAGAAACCAATTCGTGCCAGTGGCGGGGGGAGCGGCAGGGATCGTTTTCGTCCCCGCTGCGCTGCTGCTGGCCGTCCGTGCCTCAATGCGGATCCGCGAACTAATGGCGCTCAATTCGTGGCCGCTGCCGCCACCCCTTTGGTACGGCTGCTGGCTTGTGGCGGTTCTGACTAGCGCCCTGCTTGCTGTAGGGCTGAGGCGGCTTTCACGGACATTCGCAACTGTATTTATCGCAACTGCCGTAGTCATGGCTCTGCTACTCATGGCGTTTGTGTACCTGGCCGCCATAAGCTTTGGGCCGCCGGACTAATGCTAATGATGTGCGGCCCAACACCCGCCGCCGCCAAACGTCCCGCCTGACACACGCCCGCGCAACCCTCTCCCAAACCGCGAAGGCGGGTTTCATATTCCTAGACCCGGATTTTAATCCGGGACTGCGGTGGTAGATTTGCCCTATGGAAGAACACTTCAAGCCTCACGAATGGCCCTTTGACCAGCCACAAAACTGCGCCGTCATCACGGTGAAAAGCATCGTGCGCGGGGGCAAGCCTATTCTCTACGTTGCGCTGGATGACGAAGATGATGATTGGCAGTTCCTAGATGGTGGTGACGCCCAGGAAGAAAACGCAATGGTCGTGTCTCTGAGCAGCATGGTTGAGCGTGACCCCAGCCTGCGGGAACTCGCCGACCTGCCGCCAGGGTGGAGCGCCAAGCGAAAAGCGCCGTCGGACCCCTGGCAGCGTTTTCCTCCCCGCCGGAGATGATGAACGGCAGGAGAACAGCCTATGCGTATCCTTGACGAGAGCAGCGACCAATCCCTCAGCAATGTGATTTTGTACTTCACTCTGGCGGAGGCCGGCACAATGCGCAATGCGCTGGACAGCCTCCTCGCCGAGCCAGTCACGAACCATGTCCACGTCTCGCAGGAGGACTACCAGAAGGAAGTCACCGTCTGCATTTACGACGCCGACCTCCTTGCCGACGACGACTTCAACGAGCGTTCGCTGCGCCTGATCCGGGAAGACAAGTAACACGGCCCGGTCCGACAACGTCTGACACTGCCCCGGTGCGACTCGTTCACCAAACCGACACAGGCACCCCTCCCCGAAGCGGGAAGGGGAAGGCGAGCCTCAGCGAGCCGGGGGAGAGGCCGGACGCCGGGCCAAAAGCCCCCTTGCGGTATCATCAACTATGCTCACACTCGCACTCGTCCCCCTCGACGAACGCCCCGTCAACACCCGCTACCCGCAGATGCTGGGGGCCATCGGCGGCGCGAACATACAACTGCCGCCCCCCGACATACGCGGACGGCAGCGCGAACCCGCCGACCTCGACGCCGTCGCCGAGTGGCTCTGGCACGCGGCGGAGGGTGCCGACGCCGCCCTCGTCTCCTGCGATTATCTGGCCTACGGCAACCTCATCAACGCCCGCATCTCCGATGACAGCGCCGCCGACGCCCTCGCCCGCCTGCGCCTGCTCGCCGAAATCAACGGACACTGCCCCGTCCACGCCTTCTCGCTCGTCACCCGCGTGTCCAACGCCGACGACGCTGTGGAAGAACCCCTCTACTGGGCGCACTGGGGGACGAAATTCTACCGCTACGCGCGGCTCACGCACCAGTCCGAACACGGCGCACTTTCCGACGCCGAACAGGGAGAACTCGCCGCGCTCCAAACCACCCTGCCCCCCGACCTCCGCGCCGACTGGCTCACCCGGCGCCTGCGCAACCACGCCGTCAACCTCGGCCTGCTGGACATGGCCGCGCGCGCCCAACTCGCCTCCCTGCTGCTCACGTCCGACGACACCAGCGCCTTCGGTCTCCCTACCCGCGAGCGCGACTGGCTGCGCGCCTGGCCCCCGCTGGTCGGCGCGGCGCTGTCAAGCCGCGTGATGATGCACCCCGGCGCGGACGAAGTCGGCTCCGCCCTGGTCGCCAAACTCTTGAACGAACGCGACGGACACGCCCCCCGCGTCCACCCCCTCTACGCCATTGACTCCGACCGCGTGTTGATCGCCCCCTACGAAGACCGCCCCATTCACGAGACCGTCGAAGGCCAGATCGCCGCCTGCGGCTGCCGATTGGCCGACACCGCCGCCGCCGCCGACATTATCTTAGGCGTCGCCACGCCCACC
>CAZZVX010000333.1:0-5608 GCA_964657535.1 Armatimonadota bacterium
AACTACTATCGCTACGTCCGCAGCCGGGGCGAACTGTGGCCGGCGCAGCCGGCGGTCGCCTACGCGCTGCTCGCGAACGGGGCCGTCACGGGGTACGTCGTCACCAGCGGCGGGTCCGGGTACACCACGCCGCCGACTGTCAGCGTGCCGTCCGTACCGGGCGCGCGGGCGAACGTCCGGCTGTCCTTCCGCCCGACGTTCCAGAATAACGGCGCGGTCGCCGCCGTCACGCTCCCGCCCGCCGCGAAGTAGCGGCTGGGGCGGAACAATACCCGGCACGGACCTGTCTGAGACCGAGCCACGAAAGGATTACTGAGACACCATGCGACGCAAACTCGGCGCGGCATTCTTCGCCGTCCTGCTCACGGGCGGCCTGTGGGCGGCCCGTGTCACAAGCGCGGCCCCCGTCCGCCAGGCGACTCCGGCGGCGACAGCGCCTTTCTATCTGCACGACGGCGACACGGTCGTCTTTTACGGCGACTCCATCACCGAGCAGCAGATGTACGCCCGCGACATCGAGACCTACGTCACCACCCGTTTCCCGCAGATGCACGTCAAGTTCATCAACTCCGGCTGGAGCGGCGACAAGATTCGGGGCGGCACCGGCGGCGGCATTGACGTCCGCCTCAAGCGCGACGTCATCAACTACAAGCCCACGGTCGTCACCGTCTTCCTGGGCATGAACGACGGCCGCTACCGCTCCTACGACGACCCAGACTTCCAGACCTACTCGGCGGGGATGACGCACATCCTCGACACTTTGACGAAGGCTTTGCCCGGCGTCCGCATCACGCTGCTCACGCCGTCGTTCTTCGACTACAACGCCAAAGTGCGGCCCGCGTTCGACCCGTCCACACACATCGGCCTCGGAAACCCGTCCCCGGACTACAACGACACCCTCGTGAAATACGGGACGTTCCTCAAACAGCTCGCCGCCCAGCGGCAGATGCCGGTGGCGGACCTGAACGCCCCGCTGGAGGCGGCCACCACGGAAGGCCGCGCGGCCGACCCGAAGTTCGCGCTGTCCCCGGAAGGCGTCCACCCCAACGAGGTCGGGCATCTCATCATGGCCGCCGCCGTCCTCCAGGCCTGGCACGCGCCCGCGACCGTCGCGGACCTGGTCGTGACGCCCGGCAAGCCCGTCACCGCCGCCGCCCCGCTGCCGTGGCCCGTCCCGAACGGCGCGCGCGCCGCCTTCCGCGTCTCGCCCCTGCCCGGCGCGCTCGACGTGTTCCGCCTGCGTCTCTCCCCCGCCGCCCACGCTGGCGCCGGGGCGCAGTACCAAGTGCTGGTGGACGGCCATGCCTACGGCACCGTCACCGCCGACGGCGCGGGCGCGGTGGACGCCGACCTGACGACCTTCCCCGCCCTTCCGCAGAACCGGCAGGCGCAGGAGGTGTACGGCCTGGTCCAGACGCGCGTAGACCAGTGGCACCTGTTCTGGCGCGGCGTGGGCGGCAAGCCGGGCGTCGCCCAGCTCACCGACGTCCCGACCGACGACGAACTGAGCCGACTGCGCGCTGGAGACGCTGCCCTGGACCCCCAGCGCGTCCAGGCCCGCGACGCGGCCCAGCCGCAGACCCATACCTACGAGCTTCTTCCCGTGACCGCCCACTGAGCCGCGTCCCGAAAAAAGCCCGGCCATTCCGAGGAGTGGCCGGGCTTTCCCGTTTGCGGCGGAGAATATTTCCTCACGCACAGAATGCCTGGTAGCGCGCGATCACCGCCGCGCCGAGGCTCGCGAAGTCCCGGATGCGGGCGTCGTCGGACGTGTAGGCCGCGTTCAGTCCGCCCTCGGCGTCCACAAAGCCCGCCTCGCCCTGCATCCCCAGAAATTGATGGGCGGCGACGACGCACGCGCCCTCCCAGAAGACCGCCTGCACGTCCTCCGGGATTGGGACCCCGTTCAGGCACGTCGGCGCAATCGGCAGCAAGTCCAGTGTGTTATGCTCCGTCCCCGCCGTCACGAACAGCCCGGCGTTCCGCATCGCGTGGACGTATTGGCCCAGCACTTCGGGCGTGTTGCGGCTGGGGATGAACTCGACGCAGAAGACCCCGCGCGCCTTCAGGTCGGCGATCAGCCGCGCCTCGTCCGCTTCGTACTGGGTGATGGGCGCGACCCCGTCGGCGAGCGTCGGATAACACGGAATGCCGCCCAGCGCCAGAATCAGGCGGCGCGCATGGTCGAACCCCACAAACGTGTCCGGCGCGAACGCCCGCTTGCCCGCCTTCATCAGATGCGACCGGATCTCGTTCTGGACGCCTGCGGCGTCATCGGGCCGCGCTCTGGACGCCGCGCCGAAGGCGCGCGCCAGCACCGCCGCCCGCACCGCTTCGGGGACCGCGCTGAACAGCGCCTCCTGGAACGCCTGCGCCAGATGCCGCTCCTGCAAAAAGACCGTCTCCCGGCGGCAACCGTACCTCTGCGCCACCCGGCCCTTGATGACTTCGGCGTCCAGCCCCGTTTCCAGCCCCGCCTCCGCAAAAACGACGGCCAGCCGGTCCGTGACGGCCTCCATGCGCCTCCCGTCCTGGTCCCGGATCGTCTGCAGCAGTGACGCCGCCTCGTCCGTCATCGGCGCGAAGTGCGTAATGCCCTTGCCGCAGAGGTACATCTTGCCCGGATTGCCGGGGTCGTTGATACGGACGCCCGCCGCCACAAGGCCGTCAATCAGCGAGATGATCTCCAGCCCGAACAGCGGAAATATCACGTGCCGCACCGCCTCCGCCGCAAATGCCGTATACACGGAATAGTCGTAATAGTTGCTCGCGCCCAGCACACCCACGCCCTGCGCGTCGGCCAACTCCACCGCCTGCGCCGTGGTTGCAAACGCCGAGAAGTTCGGCGGCAGGTGAATGTGCGCATTCACGCGCGGACGTACTGGAGGTGCGGTCTCCTTTTCGGCCAGGCGGCGCAGGGCGGCCGCGCTGCCAATCTTGAGAATGGCGTCGGAGAAACGGTCAACAACAGCGTCCATGCGGGGTGAAACCTTCCTGATAGTGCGGGTACTACTCGGCTATTATACCTGCTTCGCCGCCCCCTGCGACTCGGTGAACGCCTGTGGTATACTCTTCTTGGTGTTGAGAAACGGAGGCTTGTCTATGACGACCGTAACGATTAACGACGAACTCGCGGCCCGCCTGCGCGCCTTGAGAGACAAGGGCGAGGACTTCAGCCAGGTCATCGAAACCGCCCTCACCGAAACCGCCCGACGCTGGGAGCGCGAGGCCGCCGCCCGCGCCGAGGCCAGCGCCATCCTCAACGGCCCCCGCCACTCATGGGCCGATGCCGCGTTCCGCCGCAAGCACAGTATCCCCGACGGCTTGCACCTTTCAATCGAAGAACTTGAAAGGGAAGGGGACGCTATCCTTGCTTCATTGCCGCCGGAGAAGATCGCTGAGGCGGAGCGCCTGGGGCTGCTATACTGCTAAGAGGAGCAATTCACTCATGCGTTTCTTTGGTCAAGGCAACGGCCCCTATATGAGCCGTGACCGGGGGCTGCCCAATCCAAGCCCAGGACTGCTTTCGGCGGCGCGCTATCAGATTGTGCCGAGTGCGCGCGGCCTGCCGATGGCGCAGGTAGACCTGCAGTTTCGGCGCGACATCCCCGTCGTCGCCAACCCGGACATGACGCTGGCTGTGCTGCTCGACCGCAGCGGCTCCATGAGTGAGGCCTTTCGCGAGGGCCACGTCTTGAACGTCGCCTCGGCGATCTTCAACCATGTCGCGGCGGCGGGCGTCGGCTACGACCTCGTTTTCTACGACAATTTAATCTCCGACGCCGGCCCCATGCGCAGCCTGGCGGATGTCCGCGCGGCGGTCGCCAACAACGGCCCACGCGGCTCGACCTACGTCACTGAAGCCCTGCGGCAGACGATCCGAAAGTACAAAACGCGCCCCGGCTTCTACGTCATCGTCATCACCGACGGCGAGTTTGCCGATAAAGTCCAGGTGCAAAACCTGGTCATCAAAGAACTGCTGCCGCAGGTTACGCCCGACGACCCTTATGCGTTCCGTCTGCACTTTGTCGGCGCGGGCGAAGGCGTGGACCATGCGTTCCTGCGCCAGATTGAAGCCGAAGCCGCCGGGCAGGGCGTTCCCCTGGTCACGCAGCACCACCACGCCCACCTCAGCCACAGCCACGCCAGCATTCTGGACGAGATAGACAAAGCCTTTCTCGGCGTCGGTTACAACGCCCGCTTCGGCGACCTGTCGCAGATGCCCGCGCCGGGACAATCAGCGGTCGCCGAGGCAAGTATCACGCACACCACCGATGCCGCCACGCGCCGCACCTGGGACGGCGGCGTCGGCGCGCTCGGTTTCCTGCCCCGCCGCGCCCTGCTCGGCTGCGAATATGCGCCCCAGCACCCGGACACGCTTCCCATCGCCCTGCAGTTTCAAGACGCGGGCGGCTACGGCCATCAACTGCTCCTTCCCGTGCCGCTGCCTCGTCAGGAAGCCGCCGCCGCGCCCGGCGCGCCGACACCCAAGCCCGGCTTTCACCTGCCCTGGCTGCACCGCCATCCCGAAGCCGAGGAAGCGCGGGCCGAACGGGAGCGCCAGCGCGTGTTATTGGCCCAGCGCATCATAGATGTCCGCGACGCCGAGCAGAAGCGCCAGACCAGTGATCTGGCCGCGCTCGCGCAGGGTCGGCTGCCGACGCAGGCCGTGGAGCGTTTGCAGGAAAGCAGCGGCGACAATCCCGAAACAATGCTCTTTACCAGCGACCTGACCCCCGAAGAAGCCGGACTCTTGCGCCGCGAAGGCTTCCGGGTGCGCGGATTGGTGACGGGCAGCGCCATGTACCATGTCGGCCAAGCTTATGCCTCTTCGCAGGGCGACTGCGAGGTAGACGTGCTTTCCAAAGCCTATGACAAGGCGACAGAACTTGCCGTCGGGCGAATGCGCCAGGAACTCAAACTGCTGGGCGCGCATGGGGTCGTCGGCGTCCGCCTTTCGGTTGTTCGGCACGAATGGGCTGACAAGACCATGGAAGTGCAGGTGATCGGCACCGCCGTGGACGAACCGGGCCGCCCGCCCGCCGAACCCTGGATGTGCGACCTGTCCGGCCAGGAATGGTGGGCGCTGCACCGGGCCGGATACGAGCCTGCCGCCCTTGTCTGGGGCCACTGCACCTGGTTTATCTTAACCACCCAGCAGGACGAATGGACCCTGCGCGGCGGCCTCAACAGCGAACTCACTCATTGGAGTCAGGCCCTCAGCACCGCTCGGCGGATTGCGATGGGCAGCATCGTCCGGCAGGCCCGCCAAAGCCGCGCGACGGGCGTCGCGGGCGTCCGCATTGCCCGCAAGATGGACGAGGTGCGCTTGTCCGGCCCCGGCGAAGACCCGGCCTACGAGCGCGAGCATCACAACCTGGTCATCAGCATCATCGGCACGGCCATCCGCCTGCGCGCCCATCCGCCCGCCGGCGTCAAGCCGACCCTGCAAGTCCTGTCCCTGCTGGACGGGCGTATCTCCCCCGTCGCCCTGGGCGCCGCCGACGTGAAGATCGAGTAAGCCCCCTATCCGGCTTCGCCACCTTTCCCCCATTGGAATGGGAGAAAGGCCGGTGGCAGTTGCAGATTCTGCTTCGCGCAGAGTCTG
>CAZZVX010000334.1:0-5585 GCA_964657535.1 Armatimonadota bacterium
GCACGGACGGAGGGCCGGCCAGAGTGATCTCTGGCCGGCCCTTTTTGTCGTCCGCCTCGCGCGGGCTACTCGGCGCTGGCGGGGACGGCCTGCGCGGCGGCGTCGAAGCCGACCTTGCTGTGGGCGCCGTCGCAGAACGGCTTGTTGACGGACGCGCCGCAGCGGCACAGGGCGACTCCCTTGCGGCCTTCGGGGACGGCGATTGCGTTGCCGTCGTGGTCCACCAGGGAGATCGCCGTCGCGGGTTCCACCCAGAGGGGGCCGTTCTTCAAGACTTCCACGGTCACATCTGCCATCGGGTTCGTTCTCCTTCGCGGTCGGGGGTGATCGGGGCGGTCCCCGTCAGGGTCTTCAACGGGCGTCCGCCGCGAATCGTTCCGGGGGCGCGGCGGCGCCCGGCTGTGAGCGCAAATTTAGTAGTAGAAAAAAGTCTGCTATATTTTCTTGTAATAGTAGACAAAATATGTAGAAGTCGTGCTATAATACATTCGTCCCTGGCCGGCGGCAATCCTCGTTGCCCCAACCGCCGCCGGTCGGGGACACGGACGCAGGAACAGGCGTTGGGGCGCGAAAGGGGACGACGATGACGGCACTGACGGCGGCGTATGACGCCAAGCGGAAGGACGGCAAGTTGATTTTGTACTCCGTCGCCGCAAGCACGAAGATCTACAAGGGCGCGCTGGTGGCCGTGACCACCGGCACCGGCTACGCGGCCCCGGCGGGCGACGTGTCCGGCACGGCGTTCGTGGGCGTCGCCTACGAGACGTGCGACAACAGCGGCGGCGCGGCGGGCGCCAGGAGCGTCCGGGTGCAGAAGACGGGCGAGTACGTCTACGCCAAGTCGGGCGCGGCGCTCACGGACATCGGCAAGACGGCCCTGGCCGTGGACGACAACACGGTGGCGACGGCGGCCACGACCAACAACCTCGCGGTGGGGGTCGCCGTGGGCATGACCGATTCGAGTCACCTGGTCATCCGCATTGACGGCAAGGTGAGTTGAAGGAGACGCTGATGACACATCAAGACAAAATCGTGACGCTGGAGGTGCCGCAGGACGCGGCGTTGGCGACGGAATTTGGCAGCGAACATCCGTGCGTGTCGGCGGAGTTCGCCGCCGAGCGCACGGCGCGGCTGCTGGTCGCCGGGACGTTCCCGGACAAGGACCTGCGGCTGAAACCCGAAGACCTGGACGCGCTGGTGGAGCGCTTCTCGCCGGGGACGGTGCCGGTGAAGGTGGAACACGTGGACTCGCCGCTGGACCCGCTGGGGCTGGTCCAGAAGGTCTGGCGGGACGGGGCGCAGCTGATGGGGACGCTGCTTTTTCCGTCCGACCTGTCGGGCTTCCTGCAGCGGCGCGGCATCGCGCGGCTCTCGGTCGGGCTGACCCGCGACCCGCTGCAGCTGTCCGAAGTCTCGCTGGTGCTGAAGCCGCGCATCGCGTCGGCGGCCCTGCTGTCGCAGGACGCGCCCGGCCCGGAAGCGGAGATGCTGCGCTTGCGGCGCGAACTGCTGCTGGCGACGGTCAACGCGCAGATCGCGCAACTCAAGGCGCAGGGGCGCGTCGTGCCAGCGTGCGAAGACGCGGCGCGGGCCTTGCTCCTGCTGGCGGACGGCGACGCCAACCGCGTCACGCTGTCCGAGGGCGGCGAGGCGCAGTCGGTGGCCGCCGTGTTCCGGCAGTTCCTGGACGCCCTGCCGCCGCGCCTGATCTTCGCCGAGACCGCGCCGAGTCAAGACGACGGCCAGGACGCGCTGTATGGCGGCGCCTCGGCCCTGACGCCCGACCAGGAAGACTTCCTGCGGCGCGTCCTGGGCGTGGACCCGGCCAAAGTGCGCGCCCTGATGGGCCGGGAACAGGAGGCGTCCCATGCACGGCACTGACGGCGCACCGTTCGACTCGCAGACGCTCATTCTCGCGGGCGTGGTGCTGCACCTGATCGGGTCGGTCATCCGGCACTTCGTCCAGAGCGAGGCGCAGCGGGCGCGCCTGGAAGCCGTCGAGCGCAAACTCGACGCCATTCTGGGGCAACTGCGGCGGGGGGCGTAACAGAACGGCCCCCTATCCGCCTTCGGCACCTTTCCCCCATCGGAATGGGAGAAAGGCCAGTGGCAATTGCAGATTCTGCTTCGCACGGTGGAGGCAGGGGCGTGACGATGACAACTTAACACTGGGCCGGTACAGGAAACCGGCAACGCACAACATCACCCAGAGGCACAGCCCGCTGCCACAAGCCTTTCTCCCATTCCGATGGGGGAAAGGTGCCGAAGGCGGATAGGGGCCTCTTTCACACAACGGAGAACGACACACATGGCAATCACGAAATCGGACATCGGGCCGCTGCTCACGCCGGGCCTGAAGACGGCGTTCTTTGAGACCTTCGGCGAGACCAAAGCGCTCTGGCCGCAGGTGGCGACGGTGATCCCGTCGGACAAAGACACGGAGAACTACGGCTGGCTCGGCGCGCTGCCGGGGATGCGCGAGTTTCTGGACGAGCGGCAGCCGGGCGACATGGCCCCGTACTCCTACGCGATCAAGAACAAGACGTGGGAGTCCACCATCGCCGTGGACCGGGCGGCGCTGGAGGACGACCTGTACGGGCAGATCGCCCTGCGCGTCAAGCAGATGGCCGCCGTCAGCAAACAGCATCTGGACATTCTGATCTTTGGGCTTCTGGGCGCGGGCTTCACGACCAACGGCTACGACGGCGTGCCGTTCTTCGGGGCGCACGCGCAGGGCGGGACGCAGTCCAACGCCGGCACCGAGGCGCTTTCGGCCCAGGGCGTGCAGGACGCGATCACGGCGATGATGCGCTTCAAGGACGACCAGGGCAAGCCCGCCGGCGTCATGCCCGATCTGCTGGTCGTGCCGCCCGAACTGACCTGGGAGGCGCAGACGCTGCTCAACTCGGCGTTCTACCCGGACCCGATCTTCACGGCCAGCCAGCAGCTGGGGGCGAACCCCCTGCGCGGGATGCTGACGCAGGTCACGTCGCCGTACCTCGCCAACACGACGAACTGGTTCCTGCTGGACACCAAGCGCATCGTCCGGGCCATCGTGCTGCAGATGCGCAAGGACTTCGAGTTCGACGCGCTGGAGATGAACACGGAGAACGGCTTCATGCGCGACCAGTACCTGTACGGCGTCCGCGCCCGCTACAACGTCGGCTTCGGCGACTGGCGCGCGGCCTTCGGGGCGCACGTGAGTTAAGGATAGGGGGGCTTGGAGACACCCACCATGACACTCTTGACGGTCCCGGTCGCCGAGCTGCGGCGATTGGCGGGGGTAGACGCGGGCGACACGTCGCAGGACGCGGCGCTGCTCGCGGTGCAGGCGGCGGAACAGCCGGCGCACGAGTACGGGCTGGACCCGGACGCGCTGGCGTCGGCGGGGGGCGACGCGGGGCTGCGGGCCGTGCTGACGCTGGGCGTGGCGCAATTGCTGGCCGGGAGCTACTTGCAGCAGACGGCGCGGGCGGCGGGCGCGACCGACGACGTGGCGCTGGGGCCGCTGCAGATCACGCTGTCGCGGACGCACAACCCGGCCCAGCTGGGCGACCTGCTGGCGGGGCAGGGGGCGGCACGCCTGTCGCCCTATGTCAGGCGGGGGGCGTCCGCGATGCCGCTGGCCGCGACGTTCGGCCTGCGCGACACGGCGGCGTCCGGCAGCCTGGACCCGGCGACGGTCCCCGGCAGCGACGACGGCGATTCGGGCGCGTCCGCCCAAAACACGCGCGAGCCGTCCTTGTTCGACGCCCCGGCGAGCGACCCGCCCCGCGAGCTGCGCGAGTCGGACGGCGCGGACTCCGGGGAAGGAGGCCGCCCATGAGCCGCGCCTTGACCTCCCAGCGGCGGATCGCGGCGCTGCTGGCCCGCGACGGCGAGAGCGTCACGCTGTCCCACGGCGGCGGGACGCGGACGCTGCTCGGCATCTTCCGCGTCACCGACCCGGACACCGTCGCCGCCTACTTCGACCCGGCGACGGCGACGGGACTGGCCCGCCCCGTCTTCATTCTGACGCTGGACGGCGGCCAGGCGCCGCCCGCCGTCGGCGACACGCTCGCCCGCGACGGGCGCACCCTGACGGTCCGCGCCGTGGACATCCCGCGCCTGGCCGGCGTCCCGGTCGCCGCTCTCGTGCTGCTGAGTTGAGGCGGCAGAAGCCCCCTATCCGGCTTCGCCACCTTTCCCCCCAGAGACGGGGAGAAAGGCCAGTCACTGCGACTCTTGTGCCTCTTGGCGATATTGCCTCCGTGCGAAGCCGCAATCGCTGCTGCCACTGGCCCAACTGTCAAGAGGCACAGCGCGGTAATTACTGGCCTTTCTCCCGTTCCGACGGGGGAAAGGTGCCCGATGAGGGCGGATAGGGGGCTTTTCAGCCTCCCTGAAAGGAACCGAACGACCATGACCGACACGCTTCACAACACACTGGCGCCGCCGACGCCGCTGTTCGCCTGGCCGACGCTGCCGCTGGACGGCGCGGCCCTGAACCGCTATCTGGCCGTCTGCGAGGCCGACGGCGTCGGCTACCGGCTGGGCGCGAAGGCGGACGACGCCGGGCGCTCGCTGACCGAGTTCCCGCCCCGCTACGCGCAGGTGGACTGTTCGGGCTGGGTGCGCGCGGCCCTGGCGTATGCCACGCGCGGCGGCGTGGTCCTGCCCGACGGCTCGGTGAACCAGCGCGACTGGTGCGCCGCGCAGGGCCTGAAAGTGAGCGCGCCGTTCGCGCTGGGCCGCGACGACGGCGCGCTGCGGATCGCGTTCATTGTTCCCAATGCGCGTCACCCGGTCGGCCACGTCTATCTGTGCCGCAACGGGCGGACCCTCGAATCCTGGGGCGGCCACGGCCCCGGTTCGCGTTCCTGGCTGACCCACGCGCTGCACCTGACGACGACCGCCGTGTTCGTGCTGACGCCGCCGGGATAGGACGCCCTTGAAAGGAAAACCCATGAGACCACTGAAACTGCCCGCGTTTTTGACACACTCTTTTTTACCCAAACGAACTCCGCCGCCGCCGTCCTTAGAAGAACTCGCGCCGGCGCAGGGGCTGAACTCGCTGCTGGGGACGCTGGCGACGTTCGCCGTGCCGACGGACCCGCCGCCGGGCGGCGACGGCGTTTATCGAAGAATGCAGCACGACCCGCAGGTGAAAGCCTGTCTGAACACGAAAAAGTTCGCCGTGCTGTCGCGGGGCTGGGAAGTCCACCCGGCGAGCGCCTCGCCCGAATACGCGCGGACGGCGGACTTTGTGCGCGGCTGCCTCCGTGCGATGGACGGCTCGCCGCTCGACGCCTGCTACGACGTTCTGGACGCGCTGGCGGTCGGCGTGTCCGTGCTGGAGATCAACTGGACGCTGATTGCAGACGGCCCCTGGGCGGGCCGCGTCGGGCTGCGCTCGCTGAAGGCCAAAGACACGGGCCGATTCGTCTTCCAGACCGACGGCTTTCACAACCTGACCGCCCTGCGCGGCGTGATGGGCGACACGTTCCCGCCGGACAAGTTCTTGATCTACGCCTATATGCCGCAGTACGCCCACCCGCTCGGCACGAGCGACCTGCGGGCCGCGTACCGGAGTTGGTATATGAAAG
>CAZZVX010000335.1:0-5568 GCA_964657535.1 Armatimonadota bacterium
GATTCTCGACATCTTCGCCCAGCGCGCCCGCACCCGTGAAGGCAAGCTTCAGGTCGAACTCGCCCAACTCAACTACCTGCTGCCGCGCCTGTCGTCGCTCTACACCAAGTTCGAGCGCCAGCAGGGCGGCATCGGCGGGCGCGGCCCCGGCGAGACCAAATTGGAAAGCGACCGGCGGCGCGTCAAGGAACGTATCGCGTCGCTGGGCCGTGAGATCGAGGAGATCAAGGAACAGCGGGCGCAGCAGCGGACACTGCGCCACAAACTGCCTTTCCCGACCTGCGCCCTGGTCGGGTACACGTCGGCGGGCAAAAGCACGCTGCTGAACCTGCTCACCGGCGCGGAAGTCGTTGCCGACCGGATGCTGTTCTCGACGCTCGACCCGACCACGCGCCGCGTCGTCCTGCCCGGCGGCTCCTGGTCGGTGCTGATGACGGATACCGTCGGCTTCATCCGCAACCTGCCGCACCACCTGGTCGCCGCCTTCCGGGCCACGCTGGAAGAAGTCACGCAGGCCGACTTCCTCATCCACGTGGTGGACGCCGGCCACCCGGAGCGCGAGCGGCAGATGCGGGCCGTCGAGGAAGTCCTGCAGGAACTCGGCGCGGCGGGCAAGCCGACCGTGACGGCCTTCAACAAGGCCGACACCGTCCGGGACGCCTACGCCTTACGCGAACTGGTCGCGGACACGCCGAACTCCTGTTACCTGTCCGCGACCCAGCGTGACGGCATCCCGTTCCTGATGGACCGCCTGGAAGCCACCCTGCGCTCCCTGCTGGCCTCGGTCACGCTGCACCTGCCGTATGACCGCAGCGATTTAGTCGCCCTGTGCTACGAGATGGGCAAGGTACACTCGGTAGACTACGCCCCGGATAAGATCGTCGTCCGCGCCGACATCGCCAAAGACCTCGCCGGACGCCTAGCCCCCTACGCCCCCGGCTACATCTCCCCGGACGTGTGAGAGGAGTCGGACAGCCGCGCCCGCAGGAACCGCGCCGCCTCGGCGACGTTGGCCTCGGCCACGCCCGTCTTGATGCCGAGGCTTGCCAGCAGTCCGAGCAGCGACTCCGTCGCCAGGTTGCCCGGCGCTCCCGGCGCGAACGGGCAGCCGCCCGTGCCGCCCGCCGCCGCGTCGAAGACCGAGACTCCGTACCTCAGCGCCGCCCGCACATTCTTCAGGGCCATGCCCTGGGTGTCGTGAAAATGATACGCCGTTTGTTCCAGCGGCAAGACGGGTGACAGCGCTTCCGTCAAGTCCGCCACCATCGCGGGCGTCGCATGGCCGATGGTGTCCCCCAGCGAAACCTCGTTCACGCCCATGTCCACTAACGCCCCCACGACCGGCAGCACTTGCGCGGGCGAAATCACGCCTTCATAGGGACAGAAAAACGCCATCGAGACATACGCCCGCACCCATAGGCCATGCGCGCGTGCCTGCGGCATCAACCCCCGGAACACCCCCAGCGACTGTTCTATGCTCATGCCGACGTTGCGCTGCGTGAACGTCTCGCTCGCGGCGGTGAAGACGGCGACCGCGCGGACCCCGGCACTCAGCGCCCGTTCCAGCCCCCGCGCATTTGGCACCAGCGCCGAGTAGCGGACTTCAGGCCGCTGCGTCAGTCGCGCGAACACGGCGTCTGCGTCCGCCAACTGCGGCACCCGTTGCGGACTGACGAACGACGACACCTCGATCTCCCGCAGCCCCGAATCGGCCAGCATCTCGACGAACCGCACTTTGTCTTCGGTCGCGAGAATAACCCGCTCGTTCTGCAGCCCGTCGCGCGGCCCGACTTCCACCACCCGGACTCGTGTCGGCATCTGTCCCCTCACGGCGTCGCCTCCTCGGTCGGGGCGATGTCTACGACGGGCGTGCCTTGCTCCACCCGCCGGCCTTTCTGGACATGGACTGCCGTCACCGTTCCCGGCGACGGGGCTTCTACGGTCGCATAAACTTTCATGGCTTCCACCGCCGCGAGCGGTTGATACGCCGCCACTGTCTGCCCCACCGTCACCAGCACGTCGGCGACGATCCCCGCCATCGGCGCGGTCAGCGCCCCCGGTGCGCGCTTTTGCCGCCGGGCGCTGCGTCCCGTCGCCGATTGGAACAGGTACGTCTGGCCGTCCAGCGCCGCTTCCACCCCTCGTTTCGTCCGCGCTGTCGGCACCGAAAACACGCGCTCCCCGTCGTGAATCCGCAGCAGACCCTCCGCCGTTCGTGACACGCCGATCCGATGCTCTGTGCCGTCCGGCAGCCGTACCCGCCAATGGTCGCCCTCCGGCTCAACGTCTATGACAATCAGTGCCTCGTTGTGCAGAACGTCCAGCCGCATCAGTTCCGCCATCCCTTCGACTCCCGCCAGGGCGAGTAACGGTCCGCGTCCATCGGGTGGGTTGCCGCCGGACGACGTTCCTCGCGCGTCATGGCCTCCGCCGCCAGCGCCAGCAGCACGTCGTTCGGCGGGACAGAAGGCGCTCGCCAGTGGGCGAAATGTTCCGTCAAAAAGCCCGTCGTCGTTTCGCCCGCCCGGAACTGCGGGTGACGGACAATCGCCAGCAAGTACGCGATATTGGTCTGGACGCCCAGCACGGCGAACGTCCTCAGCGCCCGCTCCATGCGCGCGACGGCCTCGGCGCGCGTCGCGCCCTGCACGATCAACTTTGCCAGCATCGGGTCATAGAACGGCGAGACTTCGCTCCCGCGCTCAATGCCCGAATCCACGCGCACGCCCGGCCCCGACGGCGTGAGCCACTGGGCCAAGCGCCCCAGTGACGGCAGAAACCCGTTTGCCGGGTCTTCGGCATAGATACGCGCTTCCAGCGCGTGGCCCCGCGCCGTGACTTCCTCCTGCCGCAGCGGCAGCGCCTCACCGTCGGCGACCTGGAACTGCCACTGCACCAAGTCCAGTCCCGTCACCATCTCCGTCACGGGATGCTCGACCTGCAAGCGCGTGTTGACTTCCAGAAAATAAAACTCTTCGTCCGACACCAAGAACTCCACGGTTCCCGCGCCGACATACCCTGCCGCCCGTCCTGCCTCTACCGCCGCCGCCGCCATCCGTTCCCGCAGGCGCGGTGTCAGTATCGGCGACGGGCTTTCCTCGATGATCTTTTGGTGACGCCGCTGAATGGAACACTCCCGCTCGAACAGATGCACCACATTCCCCTGCGCGTATCCGAAGATCTGAAACTCCACATGATGGGGCCGCTCGATCAACTTTTCCAGCAGCACGCGCCCGTCGCCGAACGCCGCCTCCGCCTCCCGCCGCGCCTCCGTCAACAGAGGGAAAAACTCGCCCAGTTCGCGCACGACCCGCATCCCGCGCCCGCCGCCGCCCGCCGCCGCTTTGATCAGCAAGGGGACGCCGACTTGCTGCGCTTCCTGCCCAAGCCGCGCGTCCGACTGGTCCTCGCCGTTGTAGCCCGGCACGACGGGGACGCCCGCCGAGGCCATGAGTCGCTTGGCCTCGCCCTTGTCGCCCAGCGTCCGAATCACGTCCGGCGGCGGTCCGATCCAGGTCAGCCCGGCGTCAAGGCAGGCTTGCGCAAAGTCGGTATTCTCCGACAGAAACCCGTACCCCGGATGGACGGCGTCTGCCCCCGCCTGCCGCGCCGCCGCGATCACCTTTTCCTGACACAGATAGCTTTCCGCTGCCGCTCCCGGCCCCAAGAAGTACGCCGCATCGGCCAGCGCGACATGAAGCGCGTCGCGGTCGGCGTCCGAATACACGGCCACCGGCGACAGTCCCGCCTCCCGGCAGGCCCGGATGACCCGGACCGCGATCTCCCCCCGATTGGCGATCAGCACTCGCTTCATGGCGTCCATCCCGGCTTCCGCTTTTCCAGAAAGGCTTGTATGCCTTCCTGCCCCTCCGCGCTGACCCGCAGATCAGCGATACACTCCGCCGTGATGCCCGCGACCGCGCCCGGCGGCCTGCCGTCTATCTCCCGCAGCAGCCGCTTGACCGCCGCCACCGCCTCCGGCCCGGCTCCCAGGGCGCGCTGGACCGTCTTGCTGACGGCGGCATCGAGTCCCGCCGTCGGAACGACTTGCTGCACCAGGCCTAAACGCCGCGCCTCCGCCGCGTCAAATTTTTCGCCCGTCACGAACAACGCCCACGCCGCGCCCGTCCCGATCTTCTGCACGACATAAGGCGCAATGACGCCGGGCGCCAGCCCCAGACGCACCTCGCTGAACGCGAATGCCGCGTCTTCGGCGGCAATGGCAATATCACACGCCGCGACCAGGCCGCCGCCGCCGCCCATCGCCGACCCGTTGACCCGCGCAATCGTCACTTTCGGACACTCCGCAAGCGCGGCAAACATCTGTTGCAGCCGCCGCGCGTCCGCGACATTCTCCTCCCGCGAATATTCCGCCGTGCGTCCCATCCACGCCAAATCCGCCCCGGCGCAGAATGACGCGCCCGCGCCGGTGATTACGACGACCCGGACGTTGCATTCTTCAGACAGCCGCGTGAACGCCTCGGTCAACTCCGCAACGAGCGCGTTATCAAAGGCATTATGCACGTTTGGCCGGTTCAACGTCACCCTTGCGACAGGGCCGCTAATGTCGGAGAGCAGATGTGTCATCAGTTTTTCACCCTCGGCGTCGGCATTCACATCCGAAAAACCCCGAACTTCGTTTCCGGGATCGGCGCGTTGTAGGCCGCCGAGATGCCCAGGCCAATCGCCATGCGCGTGTCCAGCGGGTCTAAAATGCCGTCATCCCACAGGCGGGCGGTGCTGTAATAGGGACTGCCATCGCGCTCATAGGTTTCCACGGTCGGGCGCTTGAACTCGGCCTGCGCGTCGGGCATCATGGTTTCGCCGCGCAACGCCAACTGATCCTGCTTTACGGTCAGCAGCACATTGGCCGCCTGTTCACCGCCCATGACCGAGATGCGCGCGTTCGGCCACATCCACAATTGGCGCGGGCCGAACGCCCGCCCGCACATCCCGTAGTTGCCCGCGCCGAACGAGCCGCCGATAATGACGGTGAACTTCGGCACCTCGGCATTGGCAATCGCCATGACCAATTTTGCCCCGTGTTTGGCAATACCTTCCTGCTCGTATTGCTTGCCGACCATGAAGCCCGTAATGTTCTGCAAAAAGACGAGGGGAATGCGCCGCTGGCAGCAGAGTTCGATAAAATGCGCCCCTTTGAGCGCGCTTTCGGAGAACAGGACGCCGTTGTTGGCGACGATACCGACAGTGTAGCCCAGCCAATACGCCCAGCCGCAGACTAAGGTTGGGCCGAACAGCGGCTTGAATTCGCCGAAGTGACTCCCGTCTACCAAGCGGGCGATGATCTCGCGCACGTCGAACGGCCGGCGCAGGTCGCTGGGGAGAATCCCGTAAATCTCATTCGGGTCGTACAGCGGCTCTTCCGGCGGACGAAGGTCGGCGACGACGGATTTGCGCCGATTCAGGTTCTCCACGATGTCTCGGACGATTTTGAGTGCGTCCGCCTCGTCCTCGGCCTCGTAGTCGGCGACGCCGCTGACGCGGGCGTGAACGTCCGCGCCGCCGAGTTCTTCCGCCGTCACGATCTCCCCGGTCGCGGCTTTGACG
>CAZZVX010000336.1:0-5560 GCA_964657535.1 Armatimonadota bacterium
GGAAATGCGGACTTTTACCGCACCCTCAACCACAGATGCGGCATAGCGCGCAGAACTATGGCTAAATACCGCTAAAATCCAGTCTAGTTTCCGGCAGGGGGCGCGATTCTACCGCGCCGTCACCGGCGTCGCCGGACGGTCGCCCGGCAGAGAAGATTATACCGCAAGGGCGGGCGTCGGTTGCAGAGCGTGTTGGGCCGATGGCTTAGAAGCCTATGGCCTTTGGACGCGCCGTAGCCGTCGCTCGCCCCACTGTTTAGTCGGTAGTGAGGCAATCAGGGCGACCAGAGCAGGCGTCTGCCACGATACAAGCCGCGTAGGGCTAGGCCGATAGTGAAAGATTGCCAGCGAGAGCAGGCCGCAGACGACGTAAAAGAGCACCGTCATCACAAGCCACACTAACAGCCAGGGGAAAACCTTGCCAATCATTCCGGCCCTCTTTCGCCCGTGCCACAATTGGAGCGTGACGCGCCTGCGTGATACTCAGCCAGCGCCTCCGCCGCGAGCGCGTCCAGTCTGCCTGCCGCCGCGTCGGCTTCGATCTGTGCGTCCCAGGCGTCGCTGTCGAACTGGGCGAACCATTGCCGGAACCGTGTGAGTTCGGCTGGGTCAAGGCTTGACACGGCGTTTTCCAGGGTTTCAAGCGTCATCATAAGTGCTTTGTTTCCTCCCGATGCGTGAGGTCATTATACCGCACAGGGGAGGGGCGTGCGAGGGGCGCGGCGGGCTTGTGGGAGGGGGGAGGTTCGTTTATGCGTCTGTGGGGGGTCTCTGATGCACCGGGAGTTGTTGACAGGCGTTGCGAGTTGGCGCGAGTCGTGGACGGTCGGCGGGGGTGTGACCCCCCGCCTAGTAGCCGCGCAGGAGACCGACCACTTTGCCGATGATCGCTGCGTTGTCGGCTTTCCGCAGGGGGATGGGGGCAAAGTTGGGGTTCTGGGGCTGGAGTTCGATCCGGTTGCCGTGACGCCAGAAGCGCTTGACGGTCGCCTCCTCGCCCAGACGCGCCGCGATGATCTCGCCGTTCTCCGCCGTCTGCTGGGGCTGGATAATCACGAGGTCGCCGGGTAGAATATGCGCGCCAGTCATGCTCTCGCCCTGGACGCGCAGCAGGAAGTAGTTCTGGCCGCCCGCGCGCAGCAGGGCGGTGGGGACGGGGACGATGTCTTCAATATTCTGGGTCGCCAGCAGGGGGGTGCCGGCGGCGATGGTGCCGATGAGCGGCAGGCGCAGCACGCCCTTCTCCTCGTCTTTGGCGCGCCCTTCCAGGCGCGCGAGGATGCGGATGCCCCGCGAGGTGCGCGGCCCGTTCTTGCTCGACAGGCGCTCGATGTAGCCCTTCTTGTGCAGGGCGTCTAAATGAATGGTCACGCCGCGCAGGGACCCGATGCCCAGGCCCTCCTGCATCTCGCGGATGGTGGGCGGGTAGCCCTTCTCCTCGATGTAGGTGACGATAAAGTTGAAGACTTCCTGCTGACGGTCAGTGAGGCCTTTTGCCACGGGTGCGCTCCTGGTTTTTCTGTTCTTCGAGAAGTTCTGAGAGTTGGGCGAACGGGGGCAGGGGACTGCGCGCGATCTCCGCGCGCACCTCCGCGATGTGGCGGCGCAGACGCCGGACCCGGCGGACCGTGACCACGAGCAGCGCGGCGATGACCGGCACGCCAACCACCAGCGTCCAAAAATCGGAAAACATCCGCCCAATACCCCGACAGGAGTATACCCGATTCTTGACGCAGGCATGAAATCTGCAGGCTGATAAAGAAATATACTTGCGCCCCGCCACACTCCAAATCCTCCCACTTTGGGAGGACCCTGCGAAGCAAGGTGGCGGGATTCCGAGGGACCCATGCCCGAATTGAGCGAAGATACCGCCCGCTTCTTGATGACTCCTGACGGACGCAAACTACTTGCCCAGGCCGACGGCCTGCGCGACGGCGGCGCGGACACGCTCGCGGCCCTGACGCGCCTGCGCCGCAGCGCCGACCCCGACCGGGCGGCGGCGGCCTGGGAGCTGAGCGACCTGCGCCGGCGCGGCGAGGCCAAGTTCGGCCCGCACGCCGCCCAGATGTATTTCACCCGCGAGGCGCTCGAACAGGCCTCCGGCGCCCGCGCCGCCGACTACCACGCCCGGCGCTTCGCCGACGCCGGACTGGCCTCGGTGGCCGACCTGGGCGGCGGCATCGGCGGCGACGCCCTGGCCTTCGCCCGGCGCGGCCTGCGCGTCACGCTCTACGAGACCGACCCCGTCCGCGCCCTGTTCGGGGAGGAAAACGCCCGCGTCCACGGCCTTCAGGACGCCCTCACCGTGGTTCAGGCCGACTTCACGACCGTCCCCACTGACGCCCAGGCCGCTTGGTTCGACCCCGCCCGCCGCCGGGACAAGCGCCGCATCGCCGACCCGGACGACTACGCGCCCCCGCTGTCCTTTCTCAACACTCTGGAGGCGCGGGGCCTCGAACACGTCGGCGTCAAAGTCGCGCCCGCCGTCGAACACGCCGTCGCCGCCCAGTACGGGGCCGAACTGGAGTTCCTCTCCGACCACGGCGAGTGCAAGGAGGGCCTGCTCTGGCGCGGCGCCCTGCGAGCGGGGGCATCCCTGCGCGCCACGCGCCTGACCCCCGACGGCCCGCTCTCCCTCACCGGCACGCCTGACGACGAACGCCTGGCCGCCGTCGGCACGGGTTGTTTTCTCTACGAGCCGGACCCGGCGGTCATCCGCGCCCACCTCGTGCAGACGCTGGGCCGCGCGCTGGACGCCGCCCCCGTCGCCCCGCAGGTCGCCTATCTCCTCGGCAGGGAGCGTGTCGCCACCCCCTGGGCCGTCGGTTACGAAGTCTTCGATGACTTTCCGTACAGCCGCCGCAGATTGGAGAACGCCCTGAAAGCCAATGGGGTGGGGCGCGTCGTCATCAAAAAGCGCGGCTTCCCGCAGGAACCCGATGACGTGCGGAGGTCGCTCAAACTCACCGGGGCGGCAGAGATGACCGTCATCCTCACCCGCCGGGGGGCCGACCATCACGCCTTCCTCTGCCGCCCGCTGCCCCGCGAGACTGACGTGAGCGCGCCGGGCCGGAGTTCCTCCCGGTGATCCCGCAGGTAGCCGAGCAGATGCCGCCGCTTTTCCGCGCCCCGCGCCGGGGCCGCCAGGACATCCCCCGGCGGCGGCAGCAGGCCCGGCAGCGCGTCCGCCACCCGGTCATAGACCGCCTGCCACCGCTTCTTGACCGTCCACAGCGACAGGCCGAGCGCGGCGGCCAACTCCTCGTCGGTCTTGCCGTCGAGGGCTTCCAGCAGCAGCGCCTGCTCCCCCGGACGCAGCCCCAGGCACGGCGGCGTGTACGAGAACAATGTCGAGACCGCCAGGCCGGGGTTGGCGAGCGCCTCCTCCCGCGTCAGTCCGACCAGACAGGGACGGACGGCCTCCGGCGGCGCGGGGTTGCTTTGGTAAAAATCGGCGTAGTCCGAGCGCACCGTCCAGCCGCCGCCCAGGTGGACCTGCAAGCGACGTGCCCCGATGGCCTCGGTGAGCAGCGCCTTCAGCCGGTAGCCGCTGTGCCACTCCAGGAACGACCCCATCATCGTCCGCGCCATCCGGTGATAGGTCTCGCCGTCGGTGATCTCCGGCGAGTACGGCGCGTGTAGGGCGACCAGCGTCAGGCCGTCCCCCGCGTTGGCCGCCCGGACTTTGTCCGTCGTCAGGAAGGGTCGATCCCCGGCCAGCCAGCAGTCCAAAACGCGCCGCCCCAGGTAAGGCCGAGGACGCGCATACACCTCTCGCACGAATGTGTCGTCGCCGAACAGGCTGATGCCGAACGCGACGATCCGCGCCCCGGCAGGGCGCCCTGAGTCCTCCACGACGGCGCTGTGGCCGACGTTATCGCGCAGGATGACCCGCCACAACTCCGGCAGCCGGGCCAGTTCCGCCTCCCCGAAGCCGTGATCGTCCCGGAGCAGCGCCAGGCACTGCGGGAAATCCGCCTCAATAACAGGCCGGTGCGTGAACATACCGACAAATATACCCTTTTAGAGTGTTGAAACGGATGTCCCCTGTCTGCCACACTCATAGCCTGACACGGGTTATGTCGCGGAGCGCCCCCGCCGGACGCAGTTGGCGTCCGTGTCACCCCTCTTTTCCGCGTGGAGCAGGAATGCGCCTCCTCCGCGTCCAACAACAGGCGTCGTGACCACCGCCTCGCACGCCGAGACCACGCTTTCCCGCGCCGACAAACGCTTCAACTTCGCCGCCTGCCTCACCGACGCCGTCGGCTGGCCGCTCGGCGCGGCGTTCCTGTCGCAGACCACGCTGCTGCCCCTCTTTTTAGGCCGCCTCGGCGCGAGCAACACCGCCATCGGCGCATTGCCCGCCCTGTTCAACCTGCTCATCTTCCTGCCCGGCCTGCTCGTGGTCGGCCACCTGGACCGCCGACGCCGGGCGCGCGGCTACCTCTTCTGGGTCGCCCTGCTGGAGCGCCTGTCCCTGGTCCCGCTCGCCGCCCTGACGCCGCTCTGGGCGCGGACTCACCCCGACTGGCTCATCGCCGCCGTCTTCGGCTGCTTCGCGTTCCACGCCGGGTTCATGGGCCTGAACCAGCCCGCCTACTGGGTCGTCATCGGCAAATGCGTCCCCGCCCACTGGCGCGGGCGCTTGTTCGGCTACGCGGGCGGCATCGCGGGCGTCCTCGGCCTCGGCCTGGACCGCGTGCTGAACCACTTCCTGTCCGGCCCCCAGGGCGGTTTCCCGCTCGGCTTCAGCCGCTGCTTCTGGACCGGCTTCGCCCTGATGACGGTCAGCTTCCTGCCCCTGGGCATCGTCCGCGAGCCTTCGCAGTCCCCGGCGGGGAACGCGCCGTCGGCCCTCCCCGCCTGGCAGTCCTACGTCGCCGTCTGGCGCTCCGACCACGGCTTCCGCCGCTTCCTGATCGCCCAGATGGCCTTCTTCGCGTCCACGCTGGCCGCGCCGTTCTACATCCTGGAAGCCGGGCGACGCCTCCACGCGGGGCCGGGCGCGGTCGCCGGCTACACCGCGACACTCATCCTGGCCGGCTCCTTCGGCGGCCTGCTCTGGGGCGCGTGGGGCGACCGCTCCGGCAACAAGGTCGTCCTGACCGCCTGCGCGGCCTGCGCCGTGCTGCCCGCCGTCTTCGCCCCGCTGGCGTCCTCGGCGGCCCTGTTCTACGCCGTGTTCGCCCTGACCGCCCTCGCGACGGCGGGCGTCGGCATCGCCGCCAACAACATGGTCATGGAGTACGCGGGCGCGTCCCGCGACATCCCGCGCTACACGGCCCTCTACAACGCCGCCTGCGCCCTGCCGCGCGCCCTCGCCCCGCTGCTCGGCGGCCTGCTCGCCGACCACGCGGGCGGCTACCATGCCGTCTTCGCCCTCAGCGCCGCCCTCGCCTTCCTCAGCCTCCTGCTCACCCTCCGCGCTACCGAACCCCGCCGCCTCGTGTCAACCGCGTCCCCGTGAGACGAACGCCCGCTCGGTGTCCCCTTTGCCCCACATTTGACCCGCCCCCACACCCCCGCAACGGGTCAGACACCCTCCCACTCCGCCCCCTTG
>CAZZVX010000337.1:0-5542 GCA_964657535.1 Armatimonadota bacterium
GCCTGGGTCTGCGCCGACAAGACCCACCTCTACGTCGGCTTCCACTGCCTCGACAGCCAGCCGGGGCGCATCCACGCCGCCGAGACCGTCCGCGACAGCAACGGCGTCTTCCAGGATGATTTCGTCGCCATAGACATAGACAGCCAGAACAGCCGCCACAACTACTCCAGCTTCTACGTCAACGCGCGCGGCACCCAGACCGAGCAGATCGAAGGCGGCACCGCCGACAACATCACCTGGGCCGGCGACTGGAAGGCCGCCGCCCGCCGCCTCCCCAACGGCTGGACCGCCGAACTGTCCATCCCCTTCGCCCTGCTGCGCTACCCGCGCGGCGCGAAAGCCTTCGGCCTGGACTTCTACCGATACCTCAGCCGCAACTCGACGTTCCAAAACTGGCCCTACCTCCCGCCCCAGGGCGCGGGCAGCGGCGAGGGCCAGTACATCCACGAATTCACAGGGCTGGCCCCGTCTTTCTTCCCCCCGCGCCCCATCTTCCTGCCCTACACCCTCGTCACCGCCGGGCAGGGCAGCGCCGCGCGCGAAGGCCTGGACATCAAGTACCCCCTCACCACCACCCTGACGGGCGTCGCCACCCTGTTCCCCGACTTCCAGACCATCGAGCAGGACGTCACCAACATCAACTTCTCCTACAACGAGAAGTTGTTGACCGACCGCCGCCCTTTCTTCGCCGAAGGCAGCAACTTCTTCCCCGCGCAAGACCTGTTCTACTCGCGCCGCATCACCACGTTCGACGGCGGCCTCAAGGTCGCCGGCAAGCAGAACGACACCACCGTCGGCTTCCTCAGCACCGGCGCGCGCGGCGACGACTCCCAAAGCACCGCCGTCCTCAACGTCCAGCAGGACATCGGCCAGTTCAGCCACGTCCTCGTAGACGCCGTGGACGACGTGCAGCGCGGCCTCCCCTCCAACCAGACCGCCAAGCTCGAAGGCTTCTACGGTCGGCAGTACGGCCAGGACATCCTCGGCCTCCAATTCGACCATGTCCCGACATGGGAAGGCGGGCGCGCCCAGGACAGCAAAGACTTCTACCAGATCGCCAACTCCCACATCAACGGCAAGCCGCACTTCTACCTCAACTACGAAGACACCGGCCCCGACTTCATCAGCAATTTAGGCTACAACCCGGAGATCAACCGTCGCGGCGAGCAGGCCAAAATCTCCCAGGAGAACCAGTACGACAAGGGCTGGCTCCAGCAATACTACACGGGCCTCACCGTAGACACCTACCAGTACCATAGCGGCGGCTTCTTCCACAACCAGCAGTCCGGCTACTACGGCATCAACACCCGCGACGGCCTCAACTACGAACTCGACTACGGACTGGGCGCCCGCAACCAGCCCGACTCCGTGACCAGTCTCACGGACAAATACTACGACCACGTCGCCACCGGGACCTTCGGCTGGGGCGGCAAGACGCTCTACCAAGGGGGCAGTCTCAGCGACTCGTTCGGGCGTCAGGAAGGCCAGAACTACAACTTCCTGTCCTTCTCGCAGGGCATCTTCGTCGCCCGCCCCTTCAACGTGCAAGTCAACTACAACCGCCTCCTACTAGGCGGCGCAAGTTCCACACAGACCATCCTCACCGGAACCTATCGCTTGACCGCTGAACGCACCCTCGGCGCGCGCATCGTCAACCAGAGCGGCGTGGACCAGGGTGGAGGCCTCGGCACCAACATCTACTTCTCGTTCGGCCAGCACGTCCGCGCCGGCAACGACATTTATCTGTTGTTCGGCGACCCCAACAGCCCCAAGACGCGCGGCAAACTGACGCTGAAGTTCATCAGGCCCTTCTAAATCCGCCCTCAGTTAATGGGCGTCCTGCTCCTCAACGAAGACCCCAAGCGCTCTCGTGCCGTCCGCCTGCGCCTCCACAACACTCAGACCGACCAACTCACCCCAGGCCGTGGCCGTCTCACCCTCACCCAACACTCGCCCGTCCAGTACGCCTAGCGCGCAAACGGCCTCCACGGCTTCGCCCCCGCGTATTCCCTCACCGTCCTGCGCGCTTGGCCGCCGCCCAATCAGCCGCCTCAGCCCGTCGCCGCCTCCCGTCGCCGTGTGCTATAATCAAACACCATGTAATCCACAAAGGCCAGCCCAACCACAAGCCCTGCGCCTGACGGCGGCAGGCCGACGAAAACCTGACTTCTGATGAACCTCCTGACACAGACACCCTCACCCACCTGACGTGGAACCGCATGAGCGTCGTCAACCGATATCACGCCCTGCGCGCCCTCAGACTCGGCGTCGGCACCAACGACCTGCGCATCGCCGCCATCGCTCTGGAAGAAAGCGCCACCGTCATTACCCGCAACCTGCGCGACTCCCAGTGCATCCCCGGCCTTCCCTGCGAGAACTGGGCCGACGACTAACCAAAACCAAGCCAACAACAGTCCATCAATGGCGCATAAACGGTACAATGCCGGCTGTTCCACTTTTCCTTTCTAGGTGATTTCTCATTGTCAAACACTTACATCATCCGTGCCATAGGCCAGGAGGACGATTTGGCGCTCCACATTGCGGATTGGGTGACGGCATTCCGTCCTTCGTCCATACCAACCGAAGCCATCAGAGGCTGGGGCAATCTCCGTCTGCGGATACTGAACACTGACGTCTCATTGGCAAATGAGGAACCGGGTATTCAGGTTGATTTCCATTCAGATAACATCTCGCCTGAGCAGGAGGAATGTATCGTCCGCGAGATGTGCGAGAGCGCGGTGCGTTATTCGGGCGTACCTGCTGAAGTCATCAAGTGGTGAGTTAGCCTGAGCAGTCCTGTATCCGATTCCGAGTTCCACGACTACACCTGCCGCCACATTCCGAATCCTCCCGCTTCGGGAGGACCCTGTGACCGAGGAACGAGGGAACAAGGAGGTGGGCCTCCGATGTGCTATAATAAGCCATCATGCACGACATCCGCACACTCCTGGCGCAGCGCATTCTTGTCCTCGACGGCTCCATGGGCGTCCTCGTCCAGAGCCGGGGGCTGACCGAGGCCGACTACCGGGGCGAACGCTTCCGCGACCACCCCCGCGACGTCAAGAACAACCCGGACCTGCTCAACCTCACACGCCCCGAACTCGTGGAAGACATCCATGCCGCCTACTTGGAAGCCGGGGCCGACATTATTGAGACCAACACCTTCACGGCCACCTCCATCTCGCAGACCGACTACGGCCTCCAATCGTTCGCCGGCGAAATGAACCGCGAAGCCGCCCGCATCGCCCGCCGCGCCGCCGACCGCTACTCCACGCCGGACAAGCCCCGCTTCGTCGCCGGGGCGCTCGGCCCCACCAACAAGACCCTCTCGCTCGCCCTCGACCCCGAAAACGCCGCTTACCGGGAGATGCGCTTCGAGCAGTTCGTGGACACCTACGCCGAGCAGGTCAAGGCCCTGGTGGAGGGCGGGGTAGACCTGCTGCTCGTGGAAACCATCTTTGACACGCTGGTCGCCAAAGCCGCCCTGTTCGCCATCCAGAAGTTCTTTGACGAAGGCGGGCGGCGCGTCCCCATCATCGCCTCCCTGTTCGTAGACATGAGTGGGCGCACCCAATCCGGCCAGACCATTGAAGCCTTCTGGAACTCCATCGCGCACGCCGACCTGCTCGCCGTCGGCCTCAACTGCTCCCTGGGGCCGAAGGAGATGCGCCCCTTCATTGAAGAGTTCGCCCGCATTGCTCCGGTCTATGTCAGCGCCTACCCCAACGCCGGCCTGCCCGACCCGCTTTCCGAGACCGGCTTCCCGGAGACGCCCAAAACCATGCCGCCCTACCTGCGCGACTGGGCCGAGAACGGCTGGCTCAACATCGTCGGCGGCTGCTGCGGCACCACCCCCGCCCACATCAAGGCCATCGCCGCCGCCGTGGACGGCCTGCCGCCCCGCGTCATCCCCTCTGTTGCTCCCTATTCCCGGTTCAGCGGCCTGGAAGCCTTGACCATCCGGCCCGACTCCAACTTCGTCAACATCGGCGAGCGCACCAACATCACCGGCTCCCCGCAGTTCAAGAAGTTAATCCTCAACGGCAACTATGAAGACGCCCTGACCATCGCCCGCCAGCAGGTGGAAAACGGCGCCCAGATCATTGACATCAACATGGACGAGGGAATGCTGGACGGCGTCGCCGCCATGCAGACGTTCCTCAACCTGGTCGGCCCCGATGACGCCATCTCCCGCGTCCCCATCATGGTTGACAGTTCCCGCTGGGACATCCTGGAAGCGGGCCTGCAATGCATTCAAGGCAAAGGCATCGTCAATTCTCTTAGCCTGAAGGCTGGCGAAGCAGAGTTCAAACGCCAAGCCAACCTTGTTCGGCGCTACGGCGCAGGCGCAGTCGTCATGGCCTTTGACGAACAAGGCCAGGCCGATACCATTGAGCGCAAGGTGGAAATCTGCACCCGCGCCTACAACATTCTGACCAAAGAAGTTGGCTTCCCCCCCGAAGACATCATCTTTGACCCGAACATCCTGACTATCGCCACCGGCATAGAAGAACATAACCCTTACGCCGTCAACTTCATTGAAGCCACGCGCGAGATTAAACACACTTTGCCTGGCTGCAAAGTCTCCGGCGGCGTCAGCAACATCTCGTTCTCGTTCCGGGGCAACAACGTCGTCCGCGAAGCGATGCACTCCGTCTTCCTGTACCATGCCATCAAAGCAGGCCTGGACATGGGCATCGTCAACGCGGGTATGCTCGCCGTCTACGAAGAGATCCCCGCCGACCTGAAAGAACTCGTGGAAGACGCCATCCTCAACCGCCGCCCGGACGCCACCGAGCGGCTGCTGGCCTACGCCGACACCGTCAAGGGCGACCGGGGCAAAACCCTCGTCGCCGATGAAGCCTGGCGCGGAGGCAGCGTGGAGGAACGCCTGTCCCACGCCTTGATCAAGGGCCTCACCGACTACATTGAAGCCGACACCGAGGAAGCCCGCCAGAAGTTTTCCAAGCCCCTGGACGTGATTGAAGGGCCGCTCATGGCCGGCATGAACATCGTCGGCGACCTGTTCGGCTCCGGCAAGATGTTTCTGCCCCAAGTCGTCAAATCCGCCCGCGTGATGAAGAAAGCCGTCGCCGTCCTGCTGCCCTACATGGAGGCCGAGAAAGCCGCCTCCGGCAACTATCAGGCGCAGGGCAAAGTCCTGCTCGCCACCGTCAAAGGCGATGTCCACGACATCGGCAAGAACATCGTCGGCGTCGTCCTGGGCTGCAACAACTACAACGTCTTAGACATGGGCGTGATGGTCTCGGCGGACCGCATCCTCAAAATGGCCCGCGAAGAGAACGTGGACGTCATCGGCCTGTCCGGCCTCATCACGCCTTCTCTGGACGAGATGGCCCACGTCGCCCGCGAAATGCAGCGCGAAGGCTTCGGCGTCCCCCTGCTCATCGGCGGCGCGACCACCAGCCGCACCCACACCGCCGTCAAGATCGCGCCCCACTACGAAAACCCCGTCGTCCACGTTCTGGACGCCTCCCGCGCCGTCGGCGTCGTCAGCAGCCTCCTCAGCGACGACCAGAAG
>CAZZVX010000338.1:0-5525 GCA_964657535.1 Armatimonadota bacterium
AATGGCGACCACCTGGTAGCCGAGCTGGAGCGGCGGCGCCACGGCCACGATCTTGATGACTTCGTGACGCAGCAGGCGGTCCACGCGGCGGCGCACGGTCGGCTCGCTGCTGCCGACCTGCGCCGCGACTTCCGCGTTCGGCAGGCGCGCGTTCTCCTGCAGGACAGCGATGATCTTGTGGTCGAGTTCGTCCAGGTGAAGCATAGGGACTTTCTGTGTAAGGATGACGATTTGCGTCAACAGGTGTTTGTGGTTTGACGATATTTCTCATTATAGCCGCAAGCGCGTGGTTTTTCGTCACTCGCCCCAGAGAAAATCGCTGGCGGGCTTGACAATCGCAGGCGGAGGCAGTATACTCAGTTCACCTCACTGACGAGATTTGACCGTTTCCCGCACGGCGCTGACGCCTTCCAACTCTCACACCGACCCGCCGCCGCGCGGCGTCCCTTCACCGACGAAGACCACGAGCATGGCGCTCATTTTCAACACGCACCTGTCCGCGCTGAAAAGGAGCACCCGTTTATGCGATTGTCTTTCAAAGTCCTGCCCGTCGCCCTGACGTGCCTCGCCGTGGCCCTGACCGCCGGCTGCGGCAAGCAGGGGGCGAACAGTTCCACGGCCCCTACGGCAGGCACGGGGGGCGCCGACAACGCCCTCAGCATCGGGTACTCGGACTGGCCCGGCTGGACCGCCTGGGCCATCGCCGACAAGCAGGGCTTTTTCAAGAAGCACAACGTCAACGTCAAACTCGTCTGGTTCCCCAACTACACCGACTCGCTCAATGCGTTCGCCGCCAACCAAGTAGACGCGAACTGTCAGACCTGGAGCGACTCGATGGGGCCGCTCGCGCAGGGGCAGGCGGCGAAGGCCGTGCTGATCAACGACAACTCGGCGGGCAACGACGCCGTGGTCGCCGGGCCGGGCATCAACTCCATCAAAGACCTGAAGGGCAAAAAGGTCGCGACCGAACTTGGGACGGTCGAGCAATTTCTTTTAGACAAGGCCCTGGACGCCAACGGGATGTCCGAGAAGGATATCCAGTACGTCAACATCAAAGTCCAGGACTGCCCCGGCGCGATGATCGCCCACAAAGTGGACGCCGTCGCCGTGTGGGAGCCGAACAAGAGCCAGCTCCTGTCGAAGCTGCCCGGCTCCCATGTGATCTTCGACAGCCGCTCGCTGCCCGGCCAGATTCCCGACCTGCTCGTGGTGCAGTCCAAAGTCGTGCAGGCCCGCCCGCAGGACATTCAGGGCGTGGTGGACGCCTGGTACGACGCGATGGCCTGGTGGCGCGCGAACCCCGATGCCGCCGTCAAGATCATGGCCGACACCGCCAAAGACCCCGGCACTCCCGCCGAGCAGATCGCCTTCTACAAGAGCTTCATCAAGGGGACGCGCATCTTCGACGGCCCGGAGGCCGTGGCGGCGTTCACGCAGAGCAGCAAGCCGACCTCGCTCTACGCCAGCGGCCCTTCCATCACGCAGTTCCTGCTGGCGCAGAAGCAGATCCCCAAGGTCCCGGACTTCACCTCGGCGATTGACCCGACGTTCGTCAAGGCCGCCGTCGCCAAAGGCGAAGGCAAGCAGCCGCCCTACGACTACGCGCTGAAGGTGGATTAGACTTCGGCCCGTGCCTGGGCAGTGGAATGCCTGGCAAGAAACGTCCTGCGGACGCGGAAGGATTTGCCCCTTATCCCCTGTTCTTCGTCCGAAGGACGCCTCCGAGACGGGGCAGTAGAATGCCCCGTCTCATGCGGCCAGTGAAGGAAAGCACGACTATGGCGACCAGCCTGCAGACCGAGACGGCGAAAGTCACGGGCCGGGCCTGTTCCGCATCGGCGAGGACATCCCCAACGGCGTCTACATGGGCATCGCGGCGGCCTCGTTCATCATCCCCATCGCCCTCTGGTGCTTCTTCACCTACACGGGCCGGGCGAACTCGCTGATCCTGCCGACCCCGACCGCGATGTTCAAGGCCGCCGTGGAGCAGTACCAGGACGGGACGCTGATGCCGGACATCAAGATCAGCGTCTACCGCATCGGCATGGGGTTCCTGCTGTCCGCCGTGCTGGCGATCCCCCTGGGCATTCTGATGGGCGCGTACAAGACCGCCGAGGCCGCGCACGAGCCGTTCGTGGGGTTCATCCGCTACGTCCCCGTGCCGGCGCTGATCCCGCTCGTCATGGTGATCGCTGGCATTGACGAGCCGGCCAAGATCCTCCTGATCTTCATCGGGACCTACTTCCAGATGGTGCTGGTGGTCGCCGACGTGACCCGGCAGGTGCCGCGCGACCTGTTGAGCGCGGCGCGGACGCTGGGCGCGAATAGGCTACAGTTGCTGTTCAACGTCCTGCTGCCCGCCACCCTGCCGGGCCTGATGGACACCTGCCGCACGATGATCGGCTGGGCGTGGACGTATCTGGTCATCGCCGAGGTCGTCGCGACGAGTTCCGGCCTGGGCTACAGCATCATGAAGGCGCAGCGCTTTTCGCGTTCGGACGAGATATTTGTGGGCATCATCATCCTGGGCCTGCTCGGCCTGGCGACGGACATGCTCTTCAAACTCGCGCAGCCGCGCCTGCTGCCCTGGGCGGAGGCGCAGAAGCGTTGACCACCATTCAGTCCTTTGCCGGGACGCTCCCCCACCCCTCTGGTGACTCTGTGACAACCCCCGAACCCATCCTGCGTCTTGACGGCGTGACCAAGCAGTACCCGACCAAGGGCTGCCCGCTGACCGTGCTGGAGCCGACCTCGATGACGATGGGCGTGACGGAGCTCGTCAGCATCGTCGGCCCGTCCGGCTGCGGCAAGTCCACGCTCCTGCACATCGTCGGCGGCCTGACGCCGCAGACCGCCGGACACGTCTTTCTGGACGGCGTCGAAGTGGCCGACGCCGGGGCGGAGCGAGGCATGGTCTTCCAGGCGTACACGCTCTTCCCCTGGCTGACCGTGCGCAAGAACGTGCAGTTCGGCCCGAAGATGCGCGGCCTGAAGAAGAGCGAGCGTGAGTCGCTCGCGGAATACTTTTTGGACGCGGTGGGCCTGACCGGCTTCCGCGACCACTACCCCAAGCAGCTGTCGGGCGGGATGCGCCAGCGGGTCGCCATCGCCCGCGCGCTCGCCAACAACCCGCGCATCATGCTGATGGACGAGCCGTTCGGCGCGCTCGACGCCCAGACGCGCACCGTCATGCAGGAACTGCTGCTGGACATCCGGCGCAAAGAGCGCACGACGACGCTGTTCATCACCCACGACATTGACGAGGCCGTCTTTCTCAGCGACCGCGTCTTCGTCATGACCGCCCGCCCCGGACGGTTCAAGGCCGAGATCGCCGTGCCGTTCGGCCACGAGCGGAGCGAGGACCTGCGCCACTCCCCCGAATTCTTCCGCCTGCGTTCGGAGGTGTACGCCCTGCTGCACGCCGAAGGCAAAGCCGTCATCGAGGCCGAGATCGCCGCCGGGCGCAGACACAAATGACTCGTCCTCAATTCTCCACACTCCCCTTTCTTGTTCGCGCGTTGTAATATTGGAATGCCTGGGATTACGTTCTCGCAATAGCGGGTAATCTCGGCTGTGGCGCCCCGATCAGATCAGGCGGCCCAGAGGAGCAGGAACCCATGAGCGACGACGAACTTCGCAGGCTGAACGCCTACTGGCACGCGGCCAACTATTTGTCCGTCGGCCAGATCTATCTTCTGGACAACCCGCTGCTCCGGGAGCCGCTCCGCAAAGAACACATCAAGCCCCGCCTGCTCGGCCACTGGGGGACGACGCCCGGCCTTAACTTCATCTACGTCCACCTAAACCGGCTGATCAACAAGTACGACCTGAACGCGATCTACGTCTGCGGGCCGGGCCACGGCGGGCCGGGCATGGTCGCCAACACCTATCTGGAAGGCACCTACAGCGAGTTCTACCCGAACATCACCCAGGACGAGGCGGGCATCAAGCACTTATTCAAGCAGTTCTCGTTCCCCGGCGGCATCCCCAGCCACGCCGCGCCGGAGACGCCCGGCTCGATCAACGAAGGAGGCGAACTCGGTTATTCGCTGTCCCACGCCTACGGCGCGGCGTTCGATAATCCCAGCCTGTTCGTCTGCTGCGTCGTCGGTGACGGCGAGGCAGAGACCGGCCCGCTGGCGGCAAGCTGGCACTCCAACAAGTTCCTCGACGCCAAAACCGACGGCGCGGTGCTGCCGATCCTGCACCTGAACGGCTTCAAGATCGCCAACCCGACCGTGCTGGCGCGCATCCCGCAGGAGCAGATGGAAAGCCTGTTCGTCGGCTACGGCTACAAGCCCTATTTCGTCGAAGGAGACGACCCGCTCACAATGCATCCGCAGATGGCCGCGACACTGGATACCATCATCGCCGAGATACGCGAGATACAGCGCCGGGCGCGCGAGGACGGCGTGACGGAGCGCCCGCAGTGGCCCATGATCGTGATGAAGACGCCCAAAGGCTGGACCGGCCCGAAGACCGTGGACGGCCTGAAGACGGAAGGCTCCTGGCGCTCGCATCAGGTGCCGATTGCCGACATGAAGACGCCGGAACACATCCAGTTGCTTGAAGACTGGATGAAGTCCTACAAGCCCGAAGAACTCTTTGACGAGAGCGGGAAACTCGTTCCCGAACTCGCCGCACTCGCCCCCCAGGGCGAGCGACGTCTGGGGGCGAACCCGAACGCCAACGGCGGCCTGCGGCTCCGCGACCTGAACCTGCCAAACTTCCGCGACTACGCGCTCACGGTGGACAAGCCGGGCGCGACCGTCGGCGAGGCCACTCGGACGCTCGGCGGCTACCTGCGCGACGTGATGGCGCAAAGCGCAGACCGGCGCAACTTCCGCCTGTGGGGGCCGGACGAGACGGCGTCCAACCGCCTGGAAGCCGTGCTGCAGGTGACGGGCCGCGCGTGGGACGCCGAAACCAACGCTGACGATGACGAGCAGTTGGCGCCCGACGGGCGGGTGATGGAGATTCTGAGCGAACACACCTGCCAGGGCTGGCTCGAAGGCTACTTGCTGACAGGGCGGCACGGGTTCTTCTCGTGCTATGAGGCGTTCATCCAGATCATAGACTCCATGTTCAACCAGCACGCCAAGTGGCTGGAGGAGTCGCAGCATATCCCCTGGCGGCGGCCCATCGCGTCACTGAATTATCTGCTGACCTCGCACGTCTGGCGGCAGGACCACAACGGCTTCTCGCACCAGGACCCCGGCTTCATTGACCACGTCCTGAACAAAAAGGCCAGCGTCGTGCGCGTCTACCTGCCGCCCGACGCCAATTGCCTGCTGTCCGTCGCCGACCACTGCCTGCGCTCCCGCAACTACGTCAACGTGATCGTCGCCGGCAAGCAGCCCGCCCTGCAATTCCTGGACAAAGACGCCGCCGTGAGGCACTGCGCGGCGGGCCTGGGCATCTGGGAGTGGGCGAGCAATGACGCCGGGGGCGAGCCGGACGTGGTCATGGCCTGCGCCGGGGACGTGCCGACGCTGGAGACCCTGGCCGCCGTGGACCTGCTGCGC
>CAZZVX010000339.1:0-5519 GCA_964657535.1 Armatimonadota bacterium
AGGCGACTTCGCGGACGAGCTGTGCGCCCATGTTCTCGAACTTGTCCTCGACTTCGATCTCTTTGGCGATGGTCACACCGTCGTCCACGAGCGAGGGGGAACCGAATTTCTTTTCCAGGACGACGTAGCGCCCGCGCGGCCCCAGGGTCACTTTGACCGCATCGGCCAGGATGTTGACGCCGCGCTCCAGGGCGCGTCGCGCCGCTTCATCGAACAACAAATCTTTGGCTGCCATTAGTGTGTGTCTCTCCTCTGAAAATTAGGCGTTCAGAACGCCCAGCACATCGTCGGCGCGCAGGATGATCACATCCTCGCCGCCCACCTTGATCTCGGTGCCGCCGTATTTCGAGTAGACGACTTTGTCGCCCACCTTCACGTCCACGGCGCTGATCTTGCCGTTGTCGAGCGTTTTGCCCGGCCCGACGGCCAGCACTTCGCCCTGCTGGGGCTTTTCTTTGGCGGTGTCGGGCAGAATGATGCCGCCCGCCGACTGCTGCTCGGCTTCCAGCGCCTTGACGACGATCCGGTCGCCTAATGGTTTCAACATCGTGTGAACCTCCTGCATTGGGTGTTATCTTGAAAAGGGTTTTGGAAAACTTCCGTCGAATAGTATACAGGAAAATTGGCACTCCTGTCAAGAGAGTGCTAAAAATGTGCAGGGGAGAATGAAAAAAGTTGATACCATTGCGCTCATGCTGGCCCTCGCGGGCCTGTGCGCCGTGTCGCGTGCCGAGCCGCCGGTTCCGGCCTTGACGGCGCCCGCCCCCGTCGGCGCGTCCGGGGCGCAGTGGACGCCCTCGCCGAACTTCAACGCCCGCGTCCCGTCCGGCGTTCCCGTGGACACCGTCGTGCTGCACTCGACCTGCACCTCGACGAATGAGACCGGTGAAACGGTGCGCCTGTTTCAAGATCCGGCGAGCAAGGTCAGCAGCCATTATGTGGTGGGGAAAGACGGGCAGGTGGTGCAGATGGTGTCGGAGAGTGACCGGGCCTGGCACGCCGGAGCCTGCCGCTGGCAGGGGCGCACGGATGTCAACTCCTGCTCCATCGGCATCGAGATGGTGCATCGGGACCAGGACCCGCACGACGACTGGCCGCCCGCCCAAGTCGAGGCCGTCGCGCGCCTGCTGTTCGACATCCGTTCACGGCATCGGGTGCCGAACGACCACGTGGTTTTTCACTCCGAGTGCGCCTACCCGCCGGGCCGCAAGACCGACCCGGTCGGCTTCGACCGGACACGGCTGCTTCAGCGGGTGATGGAGATGGCGCTGGCACAGCCTCTCACGCCGACACGCTGACCGTTGCCCGTGGAACGCTCACGTTAGCGATCTTTTTTTTCGCGTTGCGGCGCACCGTCTCGATGGTTTCTTCCGTCACGGCCTTCTCGAAACTCCGATAGCCGGCCAGTTTGAAGCCGTGCCTGACGGCAAGGCGGCCGATCTCCGTGACCTGCTCACGCGAGACGGTCTTGCCCAGCGTGAACGACTCATAGCGGCCTTCCAGCGCCAGCATCATGGTCTCGGACATACACGCATAGGCCGTTCCGGGCGGGAAGCCGAAGTTGAAATGGAAGTCGGCGTTCGGCCCCGGCACGGCGACCACGCCGCCCTCGATGACCAGCACGTCGTCGCGCTCTTTGGCGACGCGGACGGACACGTCGCGGGGCCGGGCCACGTCGCAGACGACGCAGCCGGGCCTCAGGTCTTCGGGTAGGATCACCGCGTCTTTGGCGCTGGTCACGGTAATCACGATCTCCGCGTCACGCAGCCCCGCGTGGACGCTGTCGTAGATCGTCACTGGCCGGCCAGCGAGGTCCTGTGCCACACCTTCCAGTTTCGCCAGGTCGCGCCCGATCAGCGCGATCTCGGCGGCACGGGGCGCGAGCAGTTGGGCGCAGGTCTTGCCGATGGAGCCGGTCGCGCCGACAATCGCGACTTTGGCGTTCTCCAGCGAGATACCGAGACGCTGCGCGGCGTCCGTCGCGCCTTCCACCGCCGTGGCGACCGTGTAGGAGTTGCCTGTCGTGACGGCGATGTTCAAGCTCTTCGCCACTGTCTCGCCGCCGTCGCCGACGACCGACGTGAACGCGCCCAGGCCGATGATCTTCGCGCCCAGCGACTCGGCCAATTTCCCGCACTGTATCAATCGCTTGTAAACAAACTCCAGCGGCAGTTCCAGCAGTTGACGCGGCGTGAGCGGGCAGGCGATGAACCAGCCCTCGGCCTCCGCCCCGGTAACGGACCGAATGCCCGTGATGTGCGAGGCAACAATCGGCTCTTTGAACTTGATGACCCACTCGACCGCCGGCTCCGGCAGGTACTTCGCCGCCGTGTAGATGCCGCCCTTCCGCGCTACATCGCGCTTGGCATCAATCGGGTGAATAATAAACGCAAATCGTTCCAAGTTTAAGCCAACTCCACTTTCAGCATCTTCCCCAGCGCCCACGCGGCCTGTTCCCGCATACGACGCTCCATCGTGTGCTGAAACTGAAATTATTGTACCATTTCAGCGCCACAGCCTCCACTTCTGTCAGCAAGACCTCCTCTATCTTGACAAGAGACTTTTCTTTCGGACGCTTGCTGCTTTATCAACAGCATCGCACTCCTAACAAGTTCCCTCAGAGATCACAGATTTTCATTCTCTGTATGCCGACTAACGGAGCCAAACAGCGCAAAGGCAGCAAAGTTCACATCGCAGTAGACACGCTCGGCCATCTGCTGGCCCTGTTGGTCACTGCGGCCAACGAGCAACAGCGGGCGCAGGTGGGTCTGGCTGGCCCTGAGCCGCCTGCGCCGGGTTCTGGACGACCGCCTAGCCCACGATTGTCTGAGCCGCTTCCCTCAGCCGCTCCACGTCTTTCTTTGGCGGTACGCCGAATAAACTTTTGTATTCCCGGCTGAAATACGCCGCGTCGTCGTAGCCCACCTGGTAACCGGCCCCTGCGGCGTCGAGCGCCTCGTAGAGCATCAAGCGGCGGGCCTCCTGGAGCCGCATCCGCTTCTGGAACTGTAGCGGACTCAGGCCGATGACGGCCTTGAAGTGGTAGTGGAAGCTGGAAACGCTCATCCCCAAGCCTCTGGCAACCTCCTCAACCCGCAGAGGCTGATCAAGATTTTTTCGCAACTGTTCGGCGGCTCGTGCGATGTAATGACTGTCGCCGTCTTGGTCCGCCATGCGGCGGAGCTGGCTGCCCCGCTCTCCCAGGAGCAGACGGTAAATGATTTCCCGTGTGATCAGCGGCGCGAGAACTTTTGCTTCGCCCGGCGCCTCAAGGAGTCTCACGAGCCGCACCACAGCGTCCAGCAGGCCCGCGTCCAGTGACCCTGTGTTCAAAGCCCTCACTTGGGCAGGCTCCTGGCGCGAAGAAAGTTCCGCGTCGGCGGCCACCGAACGAACCAGGGTCATGTCAAGATCCAGATGCAAACTGAGGTACGGCTTTTCCTTGCTCGCTTCCAGCACCCAGCTCACGATGGGCAGCTCGACCGTGATCAAAAGATAATGAGCAGGGTCATGGCGGTAGCGGTCCTCGCCGACGAGGACTTCCTTGCTGCGCTGCGCGACCAGGCAGAAAGCAGGACCATACAGACCATGAACCGACACCTTCGGCGAAGAATTACGCTGCAAGTGAAGTCCTGGCAGGGGATGAGTCGCCCCGTCCTCACGAATGGCTTGCCCGACACATTCTACAAGTTCCTCTTTGCTGGCTTGTATCCGCTGCTCCTCTTGCTCTGTCATTTTTCGGCTCCTCCTGTCCTGCTCCGGTCTCACGGTGAGTCGCCGCAATTAAGAGAATTATACAATATCTTTCCCGGATTATCCAACGAAAGCATCTTCCTGATGCGTCATAATCAGGTTTGTCAAAACAAGTTGACGACACGAGGAGACTGCAATGAAATCAATACTGATGGTGCTTACGGGCGCTAAAATCTGGACCATGAAGAACGGAACAGCGCATCCGACGGGGTTCTGGGCCGAGGAGTTCATCAAGCCGCACAAGGTTTTCACCGACGCGGGGATGAGAGTCACCATCGCAACCCCCGGCGGCGTCACGCCCACTGTGGATGCCCTCAGCCTCTCGCTCAGCCTTAACAACAATGACGCGGGCAATGTGGCCGGCCAGCAGGCGTACCTCAAGCAGATGGAAGCCGTGCTGGCAACGACGGTGACGCTGGAAGACGTGCAGGCCGGTTCCTACGACGCGGTGTTCGTTGTCGGAGGACACGGGCCGATGCAGGACCTGGCGGTGCATCCTTCCTTCGGCGACCTTCTGGCCGTGATGCTGGATGCCCCCGAAAAAATCGTGGCCGCCGTTTGTCATGGCCCGGCTGGTTTTCTGCCCGCGCATCGCGCAGACGGAACCTGGCTGTTCAAGGGCCGCGCGCTGACCGGGTTCAGCAACGAGGAAGAAACGCAGGCGACGTTCGCCGGCAACGCGCCCTGGCTCCTGGAAGACCGGCTGCGCCTGGCCGGGGCTCACTACGAAGCCGGCCCGGCAGGGAGCATCTGTGTCGTCACGGACGGCAACCTCATTACGGGACAAAACCCCGCCTCTGCCGAAGCAGCGGCCAGTGCCGTGCTGAAGCAGACTGGCAGCCTGGCTTAAGCCGAAACATCGCGATAGCAGACACGACTGAGGAAATAGGAGAACGAGATGAAGAAAGTTTTGATTACCGGCGCAGGGACTGGTTTAGGACATGGTGTGGCGATGCAGCTCGCGGAGAAAGGCTTTGATGTGATTGCCGCCGTCGAGATCTACGCTCAGGTCCAGCCGCTGAAACGGGAAGCGGCGGCGCGAGGCGTCAGCCTCCAAGTGGAGAAGCTGGATGTCACGGTGGCCGGGGATCGCAAGAAGGCCCTGGCGTGGAACATTGAAATCCTGGTGAACAACGCGGGTGTCCTGGAAGGCGGATCGGTTGTGGACGTACCCGCTTCCAATATGCGCCATGAGTTTGAGGTCAACGTGATCGGGCCGCTGCTGCTGACCCAGGGGATTGCAAAGCAGATGGTCAAGCGCGGTCAGGGCAGGATTGTGTGGGTTTCTTCGCGGGAAGGGATCAACGTCAACCCCTTCACCGGGATTTACTCCGCCTCGAAGCACGCTGTCGAAGCCATTGCCGAGACGATGAGCGCGGAGCTTCAGGAGTTTGGGATTGAGGTGGCAACCATCAATCCGGGGCCGTTCCTGACGGGCTTCAACGACCGCGGCTTTCAAACCTGGCAGGGCTGGGAGGATGATCCGTCCGAGCGGCTGTTCGACTACTCCAAACTTGCGTTTCCAAGAGCGCAGTACGACCCGGGAATTATGATCAAAACGATGACCGCCGTGGTCGCAGGCGAGATTGATGATTACCGCAACCTCGAACCCAAGTCAATGATCGAGGAGACCAAGAAGAACATCGAAGCGCCCTGGACGAAGAAGACGCGGGAAGGTCTGGGAACCCGGCCCGCCAATCTTCAGAAGTGCTACGAGATGAAACCTGAGACACCTGTGGAAGCCTGAAACTCCCGCGCCCGAGTGG
>CAZZVX010000340.1:0-5503 GCA_964657535.1 Armatimonadota bacterium
TGGTAACGTTGGGGCGGCTTTCGTAGATGATGCCGATGACGCCGAGGGGAACGCGCGTTTTGGTGATCTGCAGGCCGTTGGGTCGACGCCACCCCGAAAGCACGTCGCCGACGGGGTCCGGCAGGGCAATCACCTGGGCCAGCCCGGTCTGCATTTCGCCGATGCGCTTGGGGGTGAGGGTCAGGCGCTCGACCATCGCTTCGCTCAGGCCGCGTTCGCGGGCGGCGGCGGTGTCGCGGGCATTGGCGGCCAGCAGCGCGTCCTGATTTGCGCCCAGTGCGTTGGAGAGGGCGGCAAGCGCGGCGTTTTTCGCGTCCGTGCCGGCGGTCGCCAGCGTTCCGGCGGCGGCTTTGGCGGCGCGGGCCTTGTCTTCGACTTCTTCAATCGCCAGGGTACTCATGGGGCTATTATAGCACATTGGCCCCAGCCTCGTTGCCCCCACCCCCGGCCCCTCCCCCAAGAACAGAGGAGGGGAGAAAAAGAAAGAGACGCTAGAGGTTCAGCACGAGGTTGTCGCGGTGGATGATCTCGTCGGCGGGCTTGTGGCCGAGCAGGGCGGCGATGTCGGCGGTGCGGCGGCCCATGATCTTCTGCACGTCGTGGTGGCCGTAGTTGACGAAGCCCTGGGCGAAGGGCTGCCCGGAGGCGTCCACGAGGCGAACGAGTTCTCCGGCGGCGAAGGGGCCGGCAACGGCGATCACGCCCGCCGGGAGCAGGCTCTTGCCTTCGTCCACGAGGCGGAGCCGCGCGCCGTCGTTGACGGTGACGCTGCCGCTGGGGGTGACGCCGTAGGCGATCCAGCGCTGGCGGGAGCGCAGGCGCTGCGGGGAGGGCAGGAACTGGGTGCCGCAGTGGCCGCCCAGTGCGTCGGCGACGACGTCGGCCCGTCGGCCATGCGCGATGACCATGCGGACGCCGGTGCGGACGCAGATCTTGGCGGCCTGGAGTTTGGTGGTCATGCCGCCGGTTCCGAGCGACGTGCGCGCGCCGCCCGCCCGCTGTTCCAGGGCGCGGTCAATGGTCTCAACCGTGGGAATCAACTTGGCTTCGGGGAAGGCCGTCGGGTCGCGTTCGTACAGACCGTCCACGTCGGACAGCAGGAGCAGGGCGTCGGCCTCCACGAGCGAGGCTACGAGGGCGGCGAGCGTGTCGTTGTCGCCGAACTTGATCTCGTCCACGGCGACGGTGTCGTTCTCGTTGACGATGGGGACGGCGCGGGCATGGAGCAGGGCGGCAAACGTGTTGCGGGCGTTCAGGTAGCGGGCGCGGTCATGCAGGTCTTCGCGGGTCAGCAGAACCTGGGCAACGGGCAGATGGTGAGCGTCGAACGCCTCGGCATAAGTGTGCATGAGCAGGCCCTGGCCGACGGCGGCGGCGGCCTGCTTCTGCGGGATCGTGCGCGGGCGTCCCGCGAGGTTCAGGCGCACCATGCCCGCACGGATCGCGCCGGAGGAGACCAGAATGACTGAATGGCCCACGTCCATCTGGGCGGCGACCTGGGCGGCGAGGCCGGTGATATACGCCGTGTCCGGCGGGCCGCCGTCGCGGGTGAGGGTGCTGGTGCCGAGTTTGATGACGTAGCGCGCTATACGACGGCCTCCTGCGCGCGGTCGGCGTCCTCGTCAAAGAAATCAAACTCGGTCTTGCCGATGCGGACGGTGTCGCCCTGCCCGGCGCCGAGCGTGCGCAGTTTGGCGATGATGCCGGTCTTTTCCAAAATGCGCTGCAGGCGGCTGACGGAGGCCTCGTTGGAGAGATTCGTCATAGCGACGACGCGCTCAATGCCCGGCCCGGAGATGATATAGACCTGTTCGCCGGCCTCATAACGAGCCTCCCAGCGACGGTCGGGGTGGCGGCGCGGGACGGAATCGGCGGTGATCCGAATGATTTCGTCATCGGCGGGCGCGGCTTTGGGCAGCCCTTCGAGTTGCTCGGCGAAGTGATAGACCAGGGCTTCCAGGCCGGAGCGGGTGGCGGCGGAGACGGTGAAGACGGGGTGGCCCTCGGCTTCGAACTCGCGCCGGAGCGTCTCGACGGTCTCCGGGTCGGCCACATCGGTCTTGTTCAGCACCACGGTCTGGGGCAACTGCGCGAGCACGGGATTGTAGGCGGCCAGCTCGCGGTTGATCACGGCGTAGTCGTCTAAAGGGTCGCGGCCCGTCATGCCGCTGACGTCTATGACGTGGGCGAGCAGCCGCGTGCGCTCGACGTGCCGCAGGAACTGGTGTCCCAGGCCGACGCCTTCGCTCGCGCCTTCGATGAGGCCGGGGATGTCCGCGACCACGAACGTCCGCTCCTGCTCAACGGCGACGACGCCGAGGTTTGGGACGAGCGTCGTGAACGGGTAGTCGGCGATCTTGGGCCGGGCGGCGGAGATGGCGGCAATCAGCGTACTTTTGCCGACGTTCGGGTAGCCGACCAGCCCGACATCGGCGAGCAGTTTCAGTTCCAGTTTGAGCGAGCGTTCCTCCCCCGGCTCCCCGTTCTCGGCGAATTTCGGCGCCTGATGGGTGGACGACTTGAAGTGCGTGTTGCCGCGCCCGCCCTGCCCGCCGCGCGCCACCGTCGCCCGCTGGCCGTGCCGGGTCAGGTCGGCCAGCACGCGGCCCGTCGCGGCGTCGCTGGCCGTGGTGCCGAGAGGGACTTTCAGCACGACGTCCGCCGCCCCCTGGCCGTGCATATCCTTGCCGATGCCGTGGCCGCCGGGCTTGGCGTCGTACTTACGCTGGTAGCGGAAGTCGAGCAGCGTGGACAGGTTCGAGTCGGCTTCGAGGACGACGTCGCCGCCCTTGCCGCCGTCGCCGCCGCTGGGGCCGCCGAACGGGACGTATTTTTCTTTGCGGAACGCAACGGCCCCATTGCCGCCGTCTCCGCCCTTGACTTCAACAGTCACTTCATCAACAAACATAATTATCTATCAATACTCACAAGTTCGCTTTTGCAAAATTCGCACTGCTGCAAACCACGCGGTTCGCTTTTGCAAATTTTTTATCCGGGTAAGTGTAGAGTCCCAACGCACTGGCCTTGACGCGCATATCTGCGGCGTAAGAGCGGCACAGACGGCTCCGCAGTCATTCTACCCGATTTGGGGACGAAGCCAGATGTTTTCTGCGTCGGAGGATCTCTCTTCCCTGCTTCCCGGAGTCTCCTTCTCAAGGGGAGATGCGGAGGAATGTCTGGGAGGCTACCGAGACGAGGTGTACCAAGGAGATGTTAAACAGGACGGAGGGACTTGGCTTGCTAGGCCTGCTTTGTGTTTTCCCTGGCGGACCGCTTGCAACGGCCCCTGAAACCCAGTATAATGAGAAGGAACACCGTAGTTTGACGGGACTGTGACACCATGCCGGCGGCAAAAAAATACAAGACCCTCATCGTCTGGTTCCGGCGGGACTTGCGCGTGGCCGACAACGCCTCCCTCCACCACGCCTGCGCGCAGGCCGAACAGGTCGTGCCGCTGTTCATCCTCGACGACGTCATCCTGCGCCGCCCGGACACCGGCCCGGCCCGCGTGACGTTTCTGCTGGACGCGCTCCGCGTGCTGGACGCGAATTTGCAAAAACGAACGGGCCGGTTGATCGTCCGCAAAGGCAGGACGCCGGAGGCGTTGCTACAGGCCGTGCAGGATTTCGACGCCGACGGTGTGTTCCACCACCGGGAGTTCGAGCCGCACGGGCGCAGGCGCGATGAACAGGTGGCCGACGCGCTCGGCAGATTGGGCAAAAGCGTCGAGACGTTCAAGGACATCGCGCTTTTCGAGCCGGGCGAAGTGCTGTCCGCCGACGGACACCCGTACACGGTCTTCGGCCCCTACAAGCGGCGCTGGTTCGATCGGCCCGCCGACGCGCCGCTGCCCGCCCCCGCCCAGGTGCGCGTCCCCGCCTCGGCGCACGGCGACCCGCTGCCGACGGCGGACGCGCTGGGCGTTCGGACGGCGCAGGAATTTGAGTGCGGCGGCGAGGACCGGGCGCGGCAGATGCTGCGTGAATTTTGCGAAAACAAACTCGGTGGCTACAGCGCGGGGCGCGACCGTCTGGCCGAAAACGCCACCTCCCGCCTGTCGCGCCACCTGCACCTCGGCACGCTGGGCATGCGGACCGTCGTGGACGCCGTCCGTCGCGCCGGGTCGTCGCCCTCCGACCCCGCGCCCGCCGACGGCGAAGCGCGGCGCGAGCACCAGACGGCGCAGGGCGGCGCGGCGGGCTTTCTCAACGAGCTGGCCTGGCACGATTTCTACCTGCAGATTCTGCACGCCTTCCCGCACGTGACCGAGGGCGCGTTCCGCCCGAAGTTCGACAGCCTGCGCTGGGAGAACGACGAGGCGCTGTTCGCGGCCTGGAAGGAAGGGCGGACGGGCTATCCGGTCGTGGACGCGGCGATGCGGCAGATGAACGCGGAGGCCTGGATGCACAACCGGGGCCGCATGGTCGTCGCGTCGTTCCTGACCAAAGACCTGCTGATAGACTGGCGCTGGGGCGAAAGATACTTCATGCAGCAGCTCGTGGACGGCGACCAGGCCGCTAACAACGGCGGCTGGCAGTGGGCCGCCGGGACGGGGACGGACGCGCAGCCGTATTTCCGCATCTTCAACCCCACCAACCAGGGCGAGAAATTCGACCCGGACGGCGCGTATGTCCGCCGCTGGGTGCCGGAACTGGTGAAGGTGCCGTTGGCGCAGATTCACACGCCCTGGAAACTCTCCCCGGCGGAGCGGGAGCATTTGGGATGCGCCGATTACCCCCTGCCGATTGTAGACCACGGCGCGCAGCGGGCGCGGGCGCTCGCGCTCTACGGCCAGGCCGCCGAAAAGGACACCGAATGAAACGGTCACTGAAGATCGGGATGATGCTGGGACTGTGGGCAATGCTCGGCGCACCGGGCGCTGCGCCTTCGTCCGCGCAGGCCCCCCACCCCGTGAGCAGCCCGCCGGACGTGCTGGTGCTGGTGTTCGCCGTGCCGGGCGGGCCGGACCAGGTCGGGCTGACCTATTCGGGCATGGTGCCGCACGCCCAGGCCCTGCGCGACGTGCGCGCCCTGCAGGCGGCGACCGGGTGGAACGTCTCCGGGATACAGGTCACCGACCTGCCGGCGCCCATCCAGAAGGCCGCCGGCAAGATGACCGGCATAGACTTCGTGGCGCCGGGCGTCGTCGCGCCGCAGTCGCACACGCTGCCGGTCGAGCCGTTCGTCTCCTCACTCCGGGCTTACCACCACGTGACGCTGACGTATCTGGTCGGCAGCGGGTTCGCATTCCAGGGATTGCGCGATTACGCCGACAATCATATCAAGATCTCGCTGGCCCAGCGCGGGGCGACCTACACTTACCAGATCTATTACCATGACGGGCGATTCGGGCGGCTGAACCTGCCCCGGTATCAACTGCCGATGGCCGACGCGCGTTCGGCGCAGACATCCGGCGCGCGCCGGGTCAACCCGTGGCTGCTGGGGCTGGTCGCCCTGGCCGACGAGCCGTTCGGGCCCTGGGCGGCCGCAGCCTGGCCGGCGC
>CAZZVX010000341.1:0-5477 GCA_964657535.1 Armatimonadota bacterium
GGCTTTGTGCTTTTGTTGCCGCGAATTTATTCGCCGGGGCCGAAAACTGAACGACCTGGTATCCTGTGGGCGCAGCGGCTCTCGGTACTCGCGCCCCAGGCGCCTCGCTTCGTCATAGGCCGGGTCGTCTTTGAACTGCCCGCGAAAGCGCTCCCACCAGGGGAGACTATTCTGCGGAGTTACGTCGGCGCGTTCTCGCTTCAAGCGGCTGACTTCGTTTTCCAGAGTGGCAACACGCTCTTCCAGAGGTATGTGTTGACATGGCGACTTCCTCGGTGTTATCCTGTGGTATGGGAATTATACCCCCAACGGCAAGCATGGCAGAAGTATCACACGATGTTCACACTCCGAATCCTCCCACTGTGGGAGGACCCCAGCGAAGGGGGAGGTGGGCATCTGGAGGTAGTCCTTCCCTGCGCTTGACTTCACCCCGCCCGGTCGTGCTACAATAGCGGACACGTTTCCGGCGGCGCACCCCGAACCCGCGCCGCCCCCGGAGAGCGACTTGCCCGAAGAACCCACGACCGAGACCCTGCGACGACTGCTGGCTCTGGTCGCCCAGCACAACCTGGCCGAACTCACCGTCGAAGAGGACGGGCTGACCGTCCGCGTCAAGGGCATCGCCGAAGCGGCGCCCGCGCCCGCCGCCATCGCCCACGTCCAGGCGCAGGCTCACCTGCTCCCGGCGTCGCTGGCCCCTGCCTACTCGCAGACCGCCGTGACCGCCAACCCCGCGCCCGCCGCCCCCGCCCGGCCCGCCAACCGCGTCGCCGTCGAGTCCCCGATGGTGGGCGTCTTCTACCGCTCGCCGTCCCCGGAGGACCCGCCGTTCGTCAACGTCGGCGACGTGATCTCCGTCGGCCAGACCGTCGGCCTTATTGAAGCCATGAAGGTCTACAGCGAACTGCCGACGGAGGTGGCGGGCCGCATCGTCGAGATCACCGCCGACAACGGCAAACTCGTCCGGCAGGGCCAGGCGCTCTATTACGTGGAGCCGGTCTGATGCCCAAGTCCCAGATCAACGTCGGCATACTCGGCCTCGGCGTCGTCGGCAGCGGCACCGTGCGCGTCCTCCAAGACAACGCCGACGGCATCGCCCGCAAGGTCGGCGTCCCCATCGTCGTCAAGAGGATCGCCGTCCGCGATTTGAGCAAGGCGCGCGACGTTCAGGTGTCCCCCGGCCTGCTCACTACGCGCCCCGAAGACGTGACCGACGACCCCGACATAGACATTTTGTGTGAACTGATCGGCGGCGTCGAACCGGCGCACGGCTACGTCCTGCGCGCCCTGCAGTCGGGCAAGAACATCGTCACCGCCAACAAAGAGATGATGGCGAAGGCCGGTCACGACCTCCTGCACGAGGCCGAGACGCGCCGTTTGGACTTCAGTTTCGAGGGCAGCGTCGGCGGCGGCATCCCGATCATACAGCCGCTCAAAGAAAGCCTCGCCGCCAACCGCTTCACCGAGATACTCGGCATCGTCAACGGCACCACCAACTACATCCTGTCCAAGATGGCGAGCGAGGACGCCGACTTCTCCGACGTGCTCGCCGAGGCGCAGGCGCACGGCTACGCCGAACCCGACCCCACCAACGACATCGAGGGCTACGACGCCCAGTTCAAGACGGCCATCCTCGCCTCCATCGCCTTCACCACCCGCGTCGAAGTCTCCGATGTCTACGTCGAGGGCATCACCAAGATCGCCAAGCGCGACATGGAAGTGGCGAAGGAACTCGGCTACGTCATCAAACTCTTGGGCATCGGCCAGGCCGTCGGCGACAGTGTGCAGGTGCGCGTCCACCCCGCCCTGCTGCCGCAGTCGCACCCGCTCGCGTCTGTCAACGACGTGTACAACGCAGTCTACCTGCGCGGCGACGCCGTCGGAAACGCCATGTTCTACGGGCGCGGCGCGGGCAGCCTGCCCACGGGCAGCGCCGTCGTCGGCGACATCATCGGCACCGCCCGCAACATCCTCCTGGGCGCGACGGGCCGCCTCAGCTGTACGTGTTATGACCGTCGGCCCGCGCTCGGCATCGAAGCGCTTGAGACCAACTACTACGTCCGCCTGCTCGCCCACGACCGGCCTAAAGTGCTGGCGTCGCTCGCCTCCGTCTTCGGCGACTTCGACGTGAGCATCGAAAGCGTCGTCCAGCGCGCCCTGCCCGACGGCGACGCCGAGATCGTCTGGATCACGCACCGGTGTAAAGAGGCCAACCTGCGCTCCGCCCTCGACGTGATGAGCCGCCTCCACATCGTCACGAGTGTTCAGAACTGGATTCGCGTGGAAGAGTAATTTTATGCATTTGACAGTAGACCAAATCCCGCGCAACATCAGCGGCAAAATCTGGGCGTGCTTGATTGCGCCCCGGCCCATCGCATTGATCTCGACACTCAGCGCCGACGGCGTGCCGAACCTGGCCCCGTACAACTCGTACACGGGCCTGGCAACGCACCCGCCTTTATTGGGCGTCTCGTTCTCTCAGCGCGACGGCGGGCCGAAGAACACGCTCGCCAACATCAGGGCGACAAACGAGTTTATCATCAACCTCGTGCCGCGCTTTCTGGCCGACCTGATGAACAAATCCGCCGAAGGGACCGACAAAGAAGACGACTTCGCGCGCCTGGGCCTGGCCCGCGCCGAAGGCCAAACGGTGAACTGCCCGCGCGTCGCCGACAGCCCGGCGTCCCTGGAGTGCCGCGTCGCCAGCATCTTCCCGTTGCCGCCCAGTAAATGCGAGTTCGTCGTCGCCGAGATCGTCGGCGTCTTCATCCGCGACGAGTTCGTGTCCAGCGACCAGGGCTTCGACCCGATGGCCGCCGACCTGCTCGGCAGCATCGGCGCCGAGGATTATCTGTCCCTCAACGGCGAGCCGCTGTTCCTGCCGAAGACGTGGGGCTGACCGTGAAACTATGAAACAAGGCATCATCGAACACTACCGGCAGTTTCTGCCCGTCTCCGAAGCGACGCCCATTGTCACGCTCTGCGAGGGCGACACGCCGCTGATCGCCGCGCCTCGCCTCGCGGCGGCGATTGTGCCGGGCCTGAACTTGTACCTGAAGTTCGAGGGCATGAACCCGACCGGGTCGTTCAAGGACCGGGGCATGACGCTGGCCGTGACCAAAGCCGTCGAGGAAGGCGCGCTGGCCATCATGTGCGCCTCGACGGGCAACACCAGCGCGGCAGCCGCCGCGTATGCCGCCCGCGCCGGTCTGGAATGTGTTGTTTTACTGCCCAACACCGATGTCGCCTTGGGCAAACTCTCCCAGGCACTTATACACGGCGCGAAAGTCGTCGCCATCGAAGGCACGTTCGACGACGCCTTGCGACTGGTGCGTGAAATCACGGCAAAGTATCCGATCACGATTGTCAACCACGTCAACCCCTATCGGATCGAAGGCCAGAAGACCGGTGCGTTTGAAGTCTGCGACGTCCTCGGCGGCGCCCCCGATTTCCACGCCCTGCCCGTCGGGAATGCCGGCAACATCACCGCCTACTGGAAAGGCTACAAAGAGTACCAGGCCGCCGGGAAGTCGAAAAAACTGCCGAAGATGATCGGCTTCCAGGCGGCGGGCGCGGCCCCCATCGTGGACGGCGCTCCCGTGGAGCGCCCGCAGACCATTGCCACCGCCATTCGGATCGGCAATCCGGCGTCCTGGCAAAGCGCCCTCGCCGCCCGCGACGAGTCCGGCGGCCTGATCGGCAAGGTCACGGACGACGAGATATTGGAAGCCTATCGGATGATGCCCGCGCTGGAAGGCATCTTCACGGAACCCGCCTGCGCCGCGCCGATTGCGGGCTTGAAGAAACTCGCCCAGGAAGGCTACTTCGCGGGCAGGGAAGGCGCGTCGGTCGCCGTGACATTGACCGGCCACGGTCTCAAAGACCCGGACCGGGCGATCAAGTCCGCGCCCCATCCCGTCACGGTTCCGGCGACTTTGGACGCGGTCCTGCGCGTTTTAGGATTTTGAGTGATAGGCATGGATGACATCAGCGCGACCCGTCAGCGGGAGAAAGCCGCACTCCTCGCCCTGCGCAAGCGGGAATGGGTGGTGCTGTCCGTTTTCCTGGCGCTCGCCCTGCTCGTCGCTTTCAACATCAAGCGCGTCGAGGTCAACGGCATTTCGATGGAGCCGGCCTATCTGAACGGCGACACCGTGATCGTCTGGAAGACCGCGCCGCGTCAGGCGCTCAAGCCCGGCGATGTGATTGTTTTCAAGAGCAGTGACGGCGACGAACTGATCAAGCGCATCGTCTTTGTCGGCAATGCCCAGGGGAAAGCGCAGTTTCCGCCGCCGGGCTTCCCGCGCGTGCTGACCACGCCCGCCGGGGTGCGCATCCTCCCGGACGCCCCGCCGGAGATGACCTTCGAGGGCTACTTCGGCGCTGTCGAAACGGGCCGTCTCGCCGCGCCGCCGCCTCAGAACACGATCTATGTGATGGGGGACAACGTGCTGCACTCCAACGACAGCCGCGACTTCGGCCCGATCAGCCCCAGCCAGATTCTGGGAAAGGTGCTGCCATGACAGAGCCAGTTCTCCACACCGCCATCCCAGGCATTCCGTCGTTCATCACCGGCAAGGTGCGCGATGTCTACGACCTGGGGGACGCGCTGCTGCTGGTCGCCACCGACCGCATCTCGGCGTTCGATGTGGTCCTGCCGACCGGCATCCCCGACAAGGGCCGCGTCCTCACGCAATTGTCCCGCTTCTGGTTCGAGAAGACGGCCCATCTGGTGCCGAACCACTTGATCGCCTCCGACATGGACACCATCGGCCAGCGCCTGCACGACGCGGGCGCGACCGTGACGGCTGACCTTGTCACGATGCTTCAGGGCCGCTCCCTGCTCGTTCAGAAGTGCGACGCTTTGCCCTTAGAGTGCGTCGTGCGCGGCTACCTGGCCGGCTCCGCCTGGAAAGACTATCAGACGCTGTTCGCACACGGCGGCGAGGTCAACCTGTACGGCCTGCCCGTCCCCGTCGGCCTGCGCGAAGCCGACCCGTTCCCGACGCCCCTGTTCACGCCCGCCACCAAAGCCCATTCGGGCCACGACATGAACATCTCGCAGTCACAGGCCGAATCCATTGTCGGCGAAGATCGCGCCCAAGAACTGGCAGACAAAAGCCTCGCCCTTTACAAATTTGCCCATGAATACGCCGCCGCCAAAGGATTGATTCTGGCCGACACCAAGTTTGAGTTCGGCCTGCATGGTGACCGCGGCATCCTTATTGACGAAGCCCTCACGCCCGACTCCTCCCGCTATTGGGAAGCAAGCGCTTACAAGCCGGGCCGTTCGCAGCCCTCGTTCGACAAGCAGTTCGTCCGGGACTACCTGGAAACGCTGGATTGGAACAAAACCGCCCCCGGCCCCGCCTTGCCCCCGGACATCGTGGAGAAAACCGCCGAAAAGTACCGCGACGCCTACCAGCGATTAACGGGCGAAGCGCTGCCCGCTTAATAACAAAGATTGACAATCTTTG
>CAZZVX010000342.1:0-304 GCA_964657535.1 Armatimonadota bacterium
CCCGGCGAAGACCGTCGAGCCGCTGCAGACGGGGGCGGCGCGCAGGGGCGCGGCGCTGACCCGCCGGGAGCGGATGAGATTGCCGGACGACGCGGCGACGACGTGGACGAACCCGTCATCGGCGGCGACAAAGAGCAGGCCGTCGGCGGACAGCGCGGGCGACACGCTGACGCCTTTGGACGAAACCGATGTGCGCCAGCGCGTTTCGCCCGTTTTGGAATTCAAGGCAAAAACGGTCCCAGTCATGCTCGCCGCGTAAACGACGTCGTCCCGGACGAGCGGCGCGGCGTCGAACGGGCCGTCC
>CAZZVX010000342.1:314-5450 GCA_964657535.1 Armatimonadota bacterium
CACGCCTTTGCGCCGGTCACAACATCCCAGGCGTAGATCTGCCCGTCGTCGCAGGTCGCGTAGGCCAGGCCGTCGGCGAACGCGGGCGCGGTGTCCAGACGCCCGCCCATGAGCAGCGTCCGCACCGTCGCTCCCGTGTCCCGGCTCAGCACGGCGATGGCGCTGCCCGCCGGGACCAGCAGAAATCTGTCGGCGACGGTGACGCCGCCGTAGACCGCGCCCTCGACAAAACTCGCCCAGCGGCGCGTGCCGCGAATCACGTCCAGCGCCAGCGCCTGCCCGCCCAGTGTCGCGAGATACAGAGTGCCGTCTTCGGACAGCGCCATCGCGCCCCGGTCGGGGTACAGGCCCTTCGGGTCCGGCAGGTCGAACTCCCAGAGCAGCGCCCCGTTGGCGATGTCGAAGGCCGTCACGGTCGCTTTGGCCGATGCCGTGTCAATCGCGCTCGCGACGACCAGGCCGAACGCCGTCAATGGCGCGCTCCATTCCAGCGGGTGGGCGTCCCGACCCGGCGCAAAGGAGGGCGACGACCACCGGCGGGCGAGATGAATCCCCAGCGGCTGTCGGAGCGCCAGGGCGTGGGTGGCGTTGCCGCCGGGGGTCATGCGCCAATCAGATTCGGTCCGCAGGATGTGCGTCTCGCTGCGGCGGCAGACGCGGGCGAGCCAGGTGTTGGGTGCGCCGCAGACGGGACAGAGTCGGATGCGCTCGCCACAGCGTCGGCACTCGCGCGCCCCTTCGGACAGGTCCGCGCCGCAGTGCGGGCAGGTCGCCACGGGCGGCAGCACCCGAATATGCGCCTCCACGTCCGGCGGCAGTTGTTCGGCTTCGGCGGCGTCCACGGCGATGTACTGTCCGAACAGGGCGATCTCTGCCGGGGCCAGCGTCTGGTCGCGCGCCCGTTCGGGGTGCATTTCCACGGTCAACGTCTGCGCCCCCTGCGGCGCGAGCGCGAACTCCGTCGGGTACAGTTCCAGCCAGGGAACCGGCGACTTCACGCCGACGTGCAGCACCGCCCGCGCATCTCCGTTGCGCACGGTTGCCGCGCGCCGCAGGGCCGTGTTCTGCCCCGGCGCACCGTCGGCAAAGTCCAGTTCGGTGATGTCTAGAATGGGCATGATTATAAAGAAGGCCTCTCCCCCATCCCCTCCCCGAAGCGGGAAGGGGTGCCTGTGTCGGTTTAGTGAACGAGGCGCACAGGCGCAGGACGAGTGATGTCGTCCTGCTAATGCGTCGCGCCGCTGTCTCGCAGGAGGTCGGCCATTTCCATTCGCGCCATCTTGAAGGCGACGGAGCGCGGGGTGTAATCCGGGTCCGTGACGATGTACGGTCCGTGTTCGGCTCGGTACAGCGGGGTCTTTCCCTGGCTGTCCCGGACGTTGATGTCCGCGCCTGCGGTGATTACAAAACTCACTCCGTCCGTGCTGCCGTGCCGGGCCGCGACGTGAAGCGGCGTCTGCTGCCGGGCGTCGCGGGCGTTGATGTCCGCCCCCGCTTCAATCAGACGTTGAGCGCGGTCGGTATTGATGAGCGTCACCGCAAAGAACAGCGGCGTCTGGCCGTCATTGTCCCTGGCGTGAGCGTCGGCCCCATGTTCCAGCAGAACGGAGACCAGTTCCACCGTCCGCTCGGCGGCGTAGTGGAGCGGCGTCCGCCCGTCGCGGTCATGGTGATTGACATCTGCGCCCTGTTCCAGCAGCACTCTGGCCGCCGGCGCGTTATTGTCAACGAGGTGCAGTGGAGCGCTTCCATCATCGGCCTCTGCGTTGGGATCGGCCCCATGCTCTAACAAAAATTGAATTACCTTGACAGCGTCCGATGAATCCGATCCCGCCAAATGTAAAGGTGTATATCCCTCGTCATCGCGGGATCTGACCGATGCCCCGTTCTGTAGTAACAACGCCATCATATCCACTATGTGCCACCGCGCCACCTTGTGCAGTGGGGTCTGACCAATACCGTCTTTCACGTTGATGTCCGCGCCAAACTCCAAGAAAAGGCGAACGAAGTTAGGTTCTTTCCAGAGGGTCGCCAGAAGTAAAGGAGTATCTCCATCTTCGTCTGGGAGTGTAGTAAGATTGGGCCTAACTTCCAGCAGTTTTCGCCCTTTGCGCAGGTCGTGGGTAGCTATGGCATTCAGGAGTTGATCGAGATCATCTTGAGTTTCCATACGAGTAGCAACAGGAAAAGAGGAGGGCATGACACGTCATGCCCCTGCTCTTAGCCCGCGCAGGCGGGCTTCGTGATCTTTTAGCCGCGATTTTAATCGCCAGGCAAAGAGAATTGTGTCACTATGACTCCCTACGGCCAGACGGCGGGCAGCGGGGCGGGGCGCTCTATAGTGCTGGTCATCTGGTAGTGCTTCTGCTGGGCGGAAGCATCGTGGAAGCCGTGCATGGCTTCCAAAACGTGGTAGCCCAAAGCGCCGGACGCGCGGTGCGGGCGGCCTTCCTGAATGGCGTAGGCCATGTCGGCGACGCCGATGCCCCGGCTGTTCTGGGCGTAGCCGTGCGTCAGCGGCACGTCCACCCACTCATTCTCGCCGCCGCGCCGGATCTGGACGGGGCCGCCGAAGCCATTCGGGTCGGGGACGCTGAGGGTGCCTTCCGTGCCGTAAATCTCAATGCGCGGCAGTTGGTGCGCCCAAACGTCAAAGGACATAATCAATGTGCCGACCACGCCCCCGGCGAAGTCGACGACGCCCGCAATGTGGGTGGGAACGTCAACCGTGATGGTCTGGCCTTTTTTGGCCCCACTGCCGACGGTGCGCTCCGGGAAGGAGATGCGGGCCGAGCCGGTCACTTGGGTAATGGGACCGAGCAGTGTGGTTAAGGCCGTCAGATAATACGGACCCATGTCGAACATCGGGCCGCCGCCGGCTTTGTAGAAGAATTCGGGGTCGGGATGCCAGCCTTCAGGGCCGCGTCCGAGCATGAAGGCTGTGGAACCCAGCGGCGTCCCGATCTGCCCCTCGTCAATGATCTGGCGGCAGGTTTGCAGGCCCGCGCCGAGGAACGTGTCTGGAGCCGCGCCGACGCGCAGGTTTTTGGAGGCGGCGAGGTCAAGAAGTGCTTTGCCCTCCTCGCGGGTCAGCGAGAGCGGCTTTTCCGTGTGGACGTGCTTTCCGGCTTCCAATGCGCGGCGGCAGATGTCATAATGCGCGCCGGGAATGGTCAGGTTGATGATGATGTCAATGTCTGGGTCGCTGAGGATGTCGTCCACGCTGCCGGAATTGGCGATACCGTGTTCCTCGGCTTTGGCCTGGGCGCGCGCCACGTCCAGATCGGCGCAGGCGACGATGTCTAAGATGTCGAAAGTCTTGCCGGCCTGGAAATAGATGCCGCTGATGTTGCCGCAGCCGACGATGCCGACTTTGGCGGGGGGAAAAGATGCCACAGAGTACCTCGCAGGTTTTGAGATGTTGTCCCCATTGTACCCGACGGCGGCCCGTGAGCGACAAAAATCCGAAGCGAACTGGGCGGAAACATTCCTGAAATACGTTTGTCTTACACTGCAGAAGCGACGAAACGACCGCCATAATAAGAGTGTTTAGCAAAGGCACTGAAGGTGCAAACAGTTTTTGTTAACAAAAGACAACGAAAGCACGCATTGGAACCGTTTTCCGTGCGCAATCGTCTATACTGTAACCCAGGTCGGGAAATCACGGCCCCAGCGGCCCCCGACGAATAAGCGTCCCGGTAGAAAAAGGTGAATGTCTTGAACACTGGCGTTCAAACAGAAATTTTGTCTGATTTAACTTGCCCGCGCGGGATGGAAGTGATCCCGCACACCGTCCGCGAATTCGGCGTCGAGGCCCGCAAAGCAGGCAAGGCGTGGGAGGCGGCGTTCAACGGCCCGATCCAGTCGTGGACCGACGCGCAGACGGAGCAGACCGCTTACGTCGTCACGGTGCGCCTGTCGCGGATGAAAGATCCGGTCACGCGCGAGCTGTACTCCACCAACCTGCTGTTCCACATGACGGCGGACCAGATGTTCGGGATGCACAATGTCTACGACATGGCGCGGCAGTTCCCGTTCACGCGCATCCGGGGGCCGCGCACGCCCGCCCCCGCCTGCCCGCCGCGCGCCGGAAAACTTTGGTACGACGCCAACCCCGAAGGCGTCATCATGGAGGACTTACGCTTGGTGTCCGTGGACCTGCCCGACGGGCGGCCCGGCTTTTTCGTCACCGGCCAGGGCTACCGGGGCAAAGTCGTCTTTCCCGACGGGCGGTTTATTCACGATGTCGGCGTCTACGGCGGCTACCTGGACCCGAAGGAGCGCCCGGCGCAGCTGGAACTGACTCATCTTTTCGGCGGCATCGAGTTTGTGACGAGGACGGGCGACGCCGAGAAGGACGCGGGCCTGATTGAACTCGGCGAAGACGTCTGGGTGCGGGGCATCGCCGGGCCGAACGCCGACGAGATGCGCGTCGAGTCGTATAAAAACTCCGTCCGCCTGCCCTGCGCCGACGGAGGCCGGGTGCTGATCGGGGCACGCTCGATGAGCGAGACCAAGGCGCTGACGTATTTCGAGAGCGCGACGCCGGACGGCCTGAGCGGATTTCGGCTGGCGGGGCGCATTGACGGCCTGCACCGCGCCATCGGTATGGAGTTGTGGGACCGGGTGCATCGGGTCGGCCTGGGCAGCAACTTCGTACACTGCCCGGAACTCGACGGCTACATCGGCTTCATCCACGTCGTGCTGGAAAAGAACAACCCGGCGCACCCGCAGACGCTCGACCTGGCGCATCCGGGCATCAGCGAGCAGTACGAAGGCTGGGTGGTCTGGCTGGGCTTCGACGACGAGGGCCAGCCCGTCATCAAATCCTGCGTCCGCGCCATCACGCCCGACGACATCCCGCGCGGCTACGGCGGCGCCGGAGAACTGTTCGACAGCAAGCGCGTCGCGTTCCCGATCTCGCTGTACCGCTACGACCGCGCATTGGCCGTCGGCTACGGCTGGGGCGACCGGGCCTTATTCCAGGCGTCGTTCGACTACGACACGGTGACTCGGCAGCTCGCGGCGGGGGCGTAGGCCCGTTACCCGGCGACTGAAGTCGCGGCAACAAGAACACAAAGTCCGCCATCGCGGACTCAGATTCCGAGTGTCCGTAGGGACACTTCGTGATCTTTT
>CAZZVX010000343.1:0-5442 GCA_964657535.1 Armatimonadota bacterium
CTCCTCATAGCGGCACAGGTCCGCCAATCCGCCTTCCCGCAAGCGGCCTTCCCACTCGCGCTCACGCTTCCGGCCCGCCTCTTCCAGCACGGGGTCCATCGCGCCGGACAGCGTGTAAAAGAACGGGAGTTTCTTGGTCAAACGCCGGTCGTCGTGGTCGAGCTTGAAGCGACGCTCACACGAGTGGTGTCGGATGTACTCTCCGATCTGGGTGACACGGATCTGGGGGCGGGCAGAAGACACGCGCAGTCGTTCCTTTCAATCCGTCGCAAGCAAGTCCGCCGCCGTCACCGGCTCCTTCAGTGAGGCGGGCCGTTGGCGCCGCGTCCCGTCCGAGGCTCTGAAGTGTAGCGGCGCAAGCGGCGGCGCAGGCGCTTCCGGGGGCGCGCTGCCGTGCGCCATGCTGGAATGCCAGTCGGGATTGCCCGCCGTGAACAGCGTCGCCCAGTCGTCGGCCTGAGACGCGGCGGGGTCATCGGCGAGCGCGTGGCGCAGGATCGCCGCCGGGGTCAATCCCCGCCCCGGCGGGCCGACGAAAACGTGCAGGGCATGGCGGGCGCGGGTCAGGGCGACATACAGCAGGCACAGCAGGCCCGTGATCTCCTCGTCCAAATAGGCCCGGTGCGCGCGCTCCAGCCCGGCATCCAGCCGGCGCAGGGTCGTGTTGGGATAACTGTAGACCGCTTCGACCAGGGGTGAACCGGCGGCGACGGCTTCCGGCGCGGCGCGCTGAATTAGGCAGCGCGGCGCGATGGCGGCGGCAGCCCAGTCCATCTCCGGCAGGAACACGGCGTCGAATTCCAGCCCTTTGGCGCGATTGATGGTCATCACGCGCACGCGCGCCGCGCCCGGATGCTCGACCGCCGCCTCCCGGACGGCTCGAACGAACTCGGACGCGCGCATCGGCGGCAGCAGATCGAACTCGATGGCTTTGTCCATCAACTGTTCCAGGCGGCGGGCCGTCCGCTCCGTCCCGAACGGGGCAAGCACGGACGCCCACTCGGCGATGACTCCGGCATAGCCCTGGGCGAGAACGCGGCGACGGAGCGCGTTCGAGACTCTGGCGGCGTCCGCAGGCCGAGCGTGCAGGTCGGGCGGGACGCCGAGCAGGCCCGCCAGGGGCGAGCGCACGACATGAAACGCCGCCGTCGCGTGTCCGGGATGATCGGCGAGCATCAGGGCGGCCAGGACGACCTCGACCGCCGGATCGTCGGCGACCGCGCCGCTCCCCTCGCTGCTGACATCTAAGCCCAATGCACGCAGCAGGTCGGTCAATGCGCTGACCGTCGCGTTCCGCCGGACAAGGACGCCGACCGTTGCAGAGGACGGCAGCCGCCCCACCCGCTCGGCGATGCGCTCGGCGGAGCGGGCGAGATGGCCGCCCGTGTCTTCGCCGCTGTTCAGGGGGGACAGACACAGTTCGACAGTTCCCTCCAGGTTTTTCTGCGCCTGGTGCGGCTGGAAGAACCGCCGCCATCGGTCGCGCGCCGCGCCGTGTTCGGCCAGTACGGGAATGTCTTGAAGGCTGCCGAAGACCCGATTGACGACATCCAGCACGACCTGCGACGAACGGAAACTGACGTCACGCGGCTGAACGGCCATGCCGGGAAGTTCGGCCTCGGCGCGCTCGAAGATCTCGGCCCGCCCGCCGCGCCAGCCGTAGATCGCCTGCTTCATGTCCCCGACGACAAACACGGAGCGAGGGGCTTCGGACGCCGACCGCGCAAAACCGCGCATGACGTTCCACTGGACATCGCTGGTGTCCTGGAACTCGTCGAAGAGGAGATGTTCGATGGGCGCATCCAGCCGCCGAGCCGTTTCGGTGTGGTCGCCCAACACGACGGCGAGCAGGCGCGGCGCTTCGTAAAAGAGCGTCAGGCCTTCGGCGCGTCGCAGTGTCGCGTACTCCTCGGTAAAGACCGCGAGCAGGTTCCGCAGGGCGAGAGTCCGCCCGCGCAGTTTCGCCAGCACCTCACACCGGGCGACCGTCAACAGCACCCCGTAGTGCGCGACGATCTCCGGCGGGATCGGCTTCTTGAAATAAGCAGGCGCCGAGTCAAGGCATTTGGCCGCTAATCCCGTGCTGCAGAACTCATCCCAGTGCTGCTTCTCGAAGCGCGGCAAGTCACCTTGAACGGCCTTTCGCCAGCGGTCGTCCGGCAAACCGGGCAGCGCCTCCTGCAAGAAGGCGCAGGCCGCTTCGATCTGTGCCTGGTCGGGACGCTTTGGAATTTCCAGCCGGTCCCAGGCATCGGGCGGAACACCGTCCGCCTTTTCGTGCAGGTCGTCCAATAGGTCATCGAATGACTCGACCACCGGCGAAGGCACTTTGCCCGCATGGAGATCGTCAAGCAGGAGTTCGATCTCCGAAGGGGGAAATCGGTCCAGCAGCGCGTGAATCGCGTCGCGGTGCAGCGCGCGACAGCGGGGGCTTTTCGGGTCGGCCACGCGGACGCCGCCGGTCAGCCCCGTTTCCTGGCGGTACACGCCGCACAAACGCTGGAAAATGCTGTCCAGCGTCCCAATCGAGACGCCGCCAAGCGTCCGGCAGAAGCGCAGAAGCAGGGCCTGGCACTCGGCCTGCGTCAATGACGGATCGCCGAGCGCGTCTCGCAGGTCATTCAGCCCCGCTTCCTCCAGCGCCGCCGAGGCGAGCCGGTACAGAATCCGGTCAAAGATCTCGCCCGCCGCCTTGCGCGTGAACGTCGTCGCCAGCAGCGATTCGGGCCGCAGCCTGGCGTCCTGCCGGGAACGCTCCCGCAGCAGGCGCAGGTACTCCGTGGTCAGCGCATAGGTCTTGCCGGAACCGGCGGACGCGCGAATCAGCGTGTTCACGGCAGGGCCTCCTCGGCGGCGAGCCAGTCGGCGCGGTCGGCGCACGAATCCAGGCACAAGCCGCTGAACGGGTCGGCAAACCGCGTCGGCGCCGCCGGGGGCCAGAACAGTCTGCTGCGGATATTTCGGACCACACCTTCGGCGCAGGAAAACGCGCTTTCGTAGTCAGCATCCGTCCACGGCACGGGGACAAAGCCGATGCCCCCGTCACACTTCCCCCCGCTCTTAAGCGTCACGGGCGCTAGATCGGCGGACAGCAGCACGTAGCCGACCTCGATGCGTTCCGCGCCGACACCCTGGGCCTCCAGAAGCCGACGGTACAGGGGCAGCTGCAAATCCGTCCACGCGCGGTCTGCGCCGCCCCGGTGCTTGGCGTCCGGGTCTTTCGCCCCGTCGCGCGTCTTGTAGTCAAGGATCCGAAACCGGTCCGTCGCCGCGTGATAATCCACGCGGTCCAGACGGCCGTTAATGACAAATGGCTGCCCGTCTACCGTCAATGCCGCTTCCAGGTCCCGTTCCGACAGGTCATCCTGAATCTGCCAGCCGTCACACACGGACTGCGCCTGCCAGCGCGCAAAGGCATCCAGGCGACGGCCCGCCTGCCGCACTTGGAGACGCACCGGCGGCGACATCCCCGCGCCGAAACGCTTGCCGCTTTGCCGAGCCAGCTCGTCCCGCAGTGCCTCAGCGACGGCCTTCTCGTCCGTGAGATACGCGGCGCGGGAACGGGCGAACGCCATCAGTACGTCGTGGACAAGGATGCCGAACAGCCTTCGGTCCATCTCGTCCGCCGAGTCTTCACGCTCGTCGAGTCTGAGGACGTGACGCAGATGAAACCGATACGGGCAGGCCAGATAGTCCCGGAACGCCGTCACGCGCAGACGCCTTATCTCAGTCTCTAGCGCGTCCGGGCGCGGCGGTGGCAGGCGGCGGGCGGCGCCGACGGCAAACAGCGGCCGCGCTCGCCCCTCCGCCCCCGCGCCTTCGGCAAAGCGCCTGGCGCGGCGGGCGGCAGTCAAGCCGTCGCAGGCGAACAAGAGGCGGCTGGGCATCGTCGGGCTGCCGTCCGCGCCGCGCCGCGTCACCACAATCTGCGCATGAGCGCGGCTTTCCAGCATCACGCGCAGCAGGAACGAGTCCCGCGCCAGCCGCCGCCGGTCGTCGTCCAGCCCCAGGCGGCGACGCAGCGAATCGGGCAACAGAGGGTCATCGCCGCTGCGGGCCGGGACGCCGCCTTCGTGCAGGCCGGTCAGCAGCAGCACCGGCGCGTCGTCCCAGGCGAGTTCCAGCCAGCCCATCATTTCCAGGCCCGTCTGAGTTTCGTCCGTCGGCAGACGCTGCCCTTCCGTCTGCGCCAGAACGTGCGTCAGGGCCTCCGCGCCGCCGACATTCGGGGCCAGCGCGTCGGGAACGTCTTGCAGGCCGTTGAGGATTCCGCGCAGGCTCTGGAATGCCCGCCGCAGCTGCCGCTCTTCCGCCGTGTCGTCAGAAAGTGTCTGCCCGTCGTAGACCTGGCACAGCAGCTGCGAGATCGGCCCTGTCCAATCGCTCAACCGACGGTTTGGCTCCCGAAACGGAGAAATCAACGCTTCCACGCGGTTGAAAGCCTCCGCCAAGACCGGCGTCAGTTCCGATTCGGCCAGCCATTGCGGCAGACGCTCGGCCCGGTGTTGGTCGAGCAAATCCAACAAGCCAGGCGCCTCATCGCCCAGCCAGGCTTCACAATCGGGATGACGAATCAGCGCGGCGAAACTCCGGGCCGACGGGTCGCGCAGCCAGTCCCGCACTGCATGGAGCAGGGCCAGAGGCCGCACGCGGCTCAACGGGCGGCCAAACGGAGAATGGGACGCAAGGCCCGACGCGGCCAGGCGCAGGCGCAGGCTGTCGGCGGCGCTCTCGTCCCCCACCCCGACGGTGATCTCGTCGAGGGCATAGCGCCCCCCCAGCGCCGCCAGCCGATCCAGCAGGGCACCCGTTTCTTCCGCCGGGCCGGGGACAAAATGCAGCATCTCTTCGGCAACCGGCAGCGGCGTTTCGTGCCAGTGATCCGTATTCAGAACGCCCAGATGGTCAAAGCCTGCGTCTTCGTCCGGCGGCGCAGGAACCAGCGCGCAGACGGAGATTGCCAGGCGGCGCACCATCGCCCGTTCCAGCCCGTTCAAGTCCAATGTGCCGATGAGAAAGATGTCGTAGGGATTTCCCCGTTCCCCTGCGGCCAGGGCGCGAAGACGGGCGTCGTTTTTGTCACAGAACCCCGCCTCCGCCAGCACACTTTGGTAGGCCGCTTCCAGTCGTGGAAGATCTCCCCAGCGCGGATCGGCGTACACGTCCGGCATCGCCCGCAGCATCTCGGCCACTTCGGCGAGCGTGAGACATTGGGCCATTGTCTCCCGGCGCAACGTCTGGGCGTGTTCCGCCGGCCCGATACCCGTTCGCCGCGCCGCTTCCTGCCACGCAAGCGACGCCTGCATCGGCGTCGCTATCGGCAGCAAGGGCGAGTACAGTCGCTCCGGCAGGTCGGCGGGCGTCATCATGTCCGGCATCCCGGCGACACGCAAACCCTCACGCGCCGCCCGGCCCTCCAGAATCTGCCGCAGGCGGCGCGCC
>CAZZVX010000344.1:0-5429 GCA_964657535.1 Armatimonadota bacterium
CCCCCGCTGTTCTTGTGTGTCAGGAACGCTCGGTCGGCAGAGGCATCGCCTCGATCTCGCCGACCGCCCGGAGCAGCAGGTCACGGGCGCGCGCTTTGGCGTCGGACGGCTTCCAGGCGTCGCCCGGCGTGGCGTCCAGCGCTTCGAGGACGATCTCCCGCGCCTCGTCAATGCCGTTGAGTTTCCCCCGCCCGTAGCGCCGCCGGAACGTCGGGTAGTCCTCGGCGGGCCGGATCACTTCCGGCTCCCAGCGCCGGTAGAGCGTCAGCGCCAGCACCGTCCGGCGCAGGGCCTCATCGTAGGTGCGCGTCTTCGCCGTGGCGAAGATCGTGTGGACCCGCTCGCTGCTGCCGAACGCGGCGCGGGCCAGCGCGCCCCAGGCGCTGATGTCGGCCAGCCGTGCGGCCACCTCGGAAAGCGGCGTCGGGTGCCATTCGGCGCGTTCCTGTTTGGGGCGCGCGGCCAGCCACAGGACCGGCTCCCGCGTTTCGGGGTGGACGCCCGCTTCCGGCTGCTTCATCGCGTCGAGGAACTGCCGCTGCCGGCTGTCCAGCCAGTCCCGCAGGCCCGCCAGGCTGAGCGACTTCTGCCGGTAGCCCTCGGCGGCGCGCGCCCCGATGGCGCTGATGTCGTTGAGGTGCCGCGTTTCGAGAGCGCGCGTGGAGTCTTCCACGCTCGGCCCGAACGACTCCAGCCCCGCCCGCAGGTAGAACAGGACGCGGCCCGCCGCCCGCTCCATGTCCGCCTGCGCGAACGACGCCGTCGCGACGATCTCCTGGCGCAGCAGGTTCTTGAGCTGCTCTTCGAGCAGGGCCTTGCGCGCCGAGGTCAGCCCGGAGGTCGCGAGGGCGAACACCGGGTCGCCGCCTTCCGGCATCAGGTCGGACAGCGGCGAGGCCGTCTCCTCCTGCGCGGCGAGCGTCTCCTCGCCGGCGGGCAGCCCCGCCGTCTCCGGCAGGCCGAACGGCGTGAGCGTCAGGTCCTCGTACTCGCCCGGACGGTCCTCGGCGTACTTCGCCCGTTCCAGCGCCAGATTGATCGTCTCCAGATAGAGTTCCGGCACGAAATCCAGCAGTGAACTCTGGACGGCCCGGATGGCCTTGTTCTTGAACGGGGCTTTGGCGAGCAGCTCGACGGTGTCGGCCATTAATAGCTCGTCAATGTTCCGGTGGTACTCGTTCGTCGTCAGGAGCTGACGCCACCGCTCGGCCCGCTCGAAGTTGAGCAGTTTCGGCAGCGCGCGGCGGACGTCCGGGTCCGTCATCAGCATATTCGCCAGGTCGTTCGCCGTCAGCAGGGACGGCAGGATCGCCCCGGCCAGCGACCCGGAGGCCACGGCCCGTTCCAGCCAGCGCCGCCCCTGGTCGAACGTCCCTAAGTTCACGATCTGCGTGAATTTGGCGGCTGGCAGGTTGGCGATCAGCGCCGTGTTCTGTTCCGGGTCGTTCTCGATGAGCGCGGCGACCAGGGGCGCCGGGAGCGCGCCGAGCGCCTGGTGGCGCGCTTCGGGCGGGAGCGCGAGCAGCGCCTGCGATTTCGCCGCCAGCGTCGGGGCGGCCTCGACCTGCGCCAGCGTCCGTGTCAGCGGGTAATGATTCTTCTCGGCGTGATCGCCCTCGATCTCCGCCGTGTCGCTTCGTTCCTCTGGAGTCTTCGGTGTTTCTCTCATTGAGCCTCCCAAAATCAGCACATTATTGTACCCGATTTTGCGGGAAAGTGGAGGAAACCCGGCGACCCAGGAGAATGCAGGGCGTGTTCGCATCGATCTGCGGGGGCCTTGTGGCCGATGACACGACCAGTGCGCCCTCATCCGCCATGACGACGTGGGGGCGAGCCGCGCGTGACTCAGAATCCTGGCCGGCGCGTCCAAACTCAGCGTCTGTGTCATGTGCCTGCTCCTGCCGCCGTGCCGTACACGAAACTATTGCCGTTGAACCCGACATACACCGTACCAAACGCATCCCACGAGGCCGCCATACACGTCGGCTCATCCACCAGGCCGCACGGGAATCTCGCGATCCTGTCCCAGTTCGTCCCGCCGTTTATGGACCGAAACACGCCCCAGTCGTCGTCGGTCATCTTGCCGTAAAAGTACACGGTGTACGGCGCGTCCCCGTTCCGCCCGCGCCCTGCGCCGAGCGCAAGGGTGATAGCATGCTCAATCCCTGGAAGTTTGGCAAACGTCTGCCCGCCGTTCGTGGAGTGCCACAGGCCGTGCGTGGACGCTCCTTCCCATCCGTCTGCGAACCACAGGTCGTTTTTGACGCTGCGGTTGACTGCCAACTGTCCATGATGACAGCTCTGCGGCAGGCCCGCGTGCGTCTGTTCCTGCCAGGTTTTGCCGCCGTTGGTCGAGACGAAAAAGCCGCCCTTCCACGTCCCTTCGCAGTAAAACGTGTCGGCGACAAACGGGTCGGCGGCAAGTTGACGCTGCTTCAGGCTGAAATCCCAGTAGCCGTCGCCCACCGGGAAGCCGGACGACTTCAGCCACGTTTTCCCGCCGTCCTGTGAGTAATAGGGAATGTCGCCATTGGAGGGCAGATCCGCCAGATGGTCACTGCCGAGGCCCCAGCCCGCCCGCCGCGACACGGCAATGCTTCCCGCGGCGGGAGCGCTGGAGGGAGTGGACTGAAAGCGCGTCCACGATCTGCCGCCGTCCGAAGAGAAGCCGGAATATGTCGCGCCCGAATGCGTGTGGTTGACATCGGCGGCGGCGCAGGCAATGTAAGTGGGCGCATCCGGGCAATAGGCAAGGCCGCTGCCGTTACAAATGAGTTGGTCCTGCAGGGTGGCGTGCAGCGCCGTGAATTGCGACGGGTCAAGCACTGTCAGGGCAGTGGAGTCCTGTACCGCGACGACGGCCCTGCCGCCGGGCGGCAGCACAACGTCGTGTGTGACGAACTCTTCGATGCCCTTGCTGCTGATCGTCCATCTTGGGGAGTTCCACGTCTCCTGCCCCGTCGGCACATACGACAGCATCCCTTCATTGCCCTGCGGCACCCACAGCGCGCCGTCTTTGGCGAGGAAAATGCCAGCCGTGTTGCGGTAGCCGACGGCCTGCGGCAGCCAGCCGAACGAACCCGCAAACTGCAGAGCGTTGCCCCACTGGTTCCACGTTTTCCCGCCGTCATTGGTGCCGGCTACCTCGCCGCCCCCGCCGATCACATACATCCGCTGTCCATTGGGCACGGCAGGGTCAACGGCCAGGCCGCTGATGTTTTGCTCGTAGGCGATGTCGGAAACGATGGCGCTCCACGCGCCGTTCCGGTATTTCCAGATGTTGCGCGAACTGTTCTGGATCACGTAGATCGCGCCGTCCGTGCCTGCGACGGAGCTGCCTGCCTTGCCGTCCAGGGCCGTGCCTGCCGACACGTTTGTCCAGTTCCTGCCGCCGTCTGCGCTGCGCAGGACGGAGCCGTTCAGGCCCACCACGTACACCGCTTGAGCCACAAACAGAATGCGCGTGATGTCGGCCCCCGCGCCGGGCGCGCCGTTCCCTGTCACCTGTGTCCAGTGCCTGCCGCCGTCGGCTGAATGCCACAGGCCGTCCTTCTCCGTTCCGAGATAAACGCTTGCGCTACTCGCGGGGTCAACGGCGATGCGCTCGCCGAAAAACTTGTCGTCGGAGTTAGGTGACAGGGAGACATTCAAGTCGCCTCCGGTGAACGTGTTGCCGCCGTCCGTGCTTTTGTAGACGTTGCCCCGCACGGGCGGGTATTGCTTCGCCACGTCAGCCGAGTATCTGCCTCCGTAGGTCATGTAGACCACGGAGGGGTTATGGGGGTCAAGGCCGAGCGAGGAGACGCCGCCCTGCTGCGGGGCGCGCGTCGCGCCCGCAGGCAGTCCCCGGCTGCCCGCGCGTACAACCATCGGCAGCCATTCCTGCTTTGCGCTGTCCCACCGGTAGGCGTTGCCGACATCCGTGCGGCAGTAGCGAACGGCGGCGTCTCTGGGGTGTGACAGAAAGCCGGCCACGAAGCCGCCCGCGCCGAGGCGCACGGGCCGCCATCTGTAAGAAGCGGACAGGTCGGCAGCCCGCGACAAGCGGGCCAGGCCGCTGAGAGCAATCGCCGCGCCCAGGGCAAGTGAGACGAGGGACACGGCGACGGTTGAGGAATGTCGCATGAGATTTTCTCCTGTTGCCGCGCGGCGCGCGGCGATTCGGCACTGCCTGATCGGCAACGATTGCGCTCCGCTCTCCTATGCAGGCTTTGCGTTATACTGTAACGTTGCGTAAGGCCATTATACAGGCATCCTGCGTTCATGTCAAGAGAAGTAGAAGGAGAATATGCGACGTGCGCTCTTGACAATGCTTTATAATATCACGCTTCTTTCGCTTGACAGAATACAGTATCTGCGGCATAATGAGAAGCACCCAGGAACACACATATGGCAACAATTAAAGACGTAGCCCAGGCCAGCGGCGTCACCCCCATGACGGTCTGGAGCGTACTCAGCAACCGCCCGGACCGCGTCGGCGCGCAAACCCGCGAGCGCGTCCTGCGCGCCGTCCGCGAGACCGGCTACAAGCCCCGCCCCGCCAAGCGCGCCACCGAGCGTGGACACATGAACACGATCGGCGTTCTGACCGGAGGCGGCTACTACGGCCTCTCCGCGCCGGGCTATATGCACCAGATCCTAGACGGCATCATCGCCGCCGCCGCCCCTGCCCGCCAGCACTTGACGCTTTTTGAGACCAGTCCCTTTTATGAGGATGCCGCCCACAGCATCCGCGCGTACTGCGACGGGCGGTGCGACGGGCTTCTGATCATGCCGCCCTTTTCCACGCACGAAATCATGCCTGCCCTCGTGGAGCGGGGATTTCCGTTTGTCGTGATCGGCGAGGCCGCCGACCCGTCCGTGCCTTCGGTGGACGTGGACAACGTGGCGGCCGCGGAAATGGTGGTGTCCCTTCTCGTGGGACACGGCCACCGGCGTATCGGATTCTTGCGCGACAATGATGTGCTGAGCGCCCGACAGCGCGAAGAAGGCTTCCGCCGCGCTCTCACAGCGCATGGCCTGCCGACAGACGAAGGGCTGATCTGCGCACACGCGTGGTCGGAGGCGGCGGTTCCGGGGATGGCTTCAGACCTGCTTCGGCGGCCCGCCGGGGAGCGTCCGACGGCCCTGTTCTGCTGGAACGACACGGCAGCGTTTCGGGCGGTGCAGGTGGCACAGCATCAGGGACTGAGTGTGCCGGGGGACGTGTCCATCGTCGGCTTCAACGATGACCAGTACGCAACGGTGACCTACCCTCCGCTGACAACAGTGCGCCAGCCATACCGGCAGATCGGGGCGCAGGCGGTGGAAATGCTGCTCGCGCAGGTCAATGCCGATACCTCCTGGCAGCATCAGGTGCTGCTGCCCGGCCACCTCATTGTGCGCGACTCGGTTGCCCCACCATCCCTCTGAAGACGGGCAACGTGGCA
>CAZZVX010000345.1:0-5367 GCA_964657535.1 Armatimonadota bacterium
GGGGGTCAGGACGGCGTTGGGGGTGGAGACGACGGCCATGGCGCGCTGGACGCAGACGACGGACGTGAAGGCGACGAGTGCCGCGAGGGTGAGGCCGGCGGGGCGGCGGGCTTTGCTGACGAAAAGCATGACGAGACTCCTGTTTCTCCCTCTCTTCCAGAGAGGGCCTACGGAAACGCAACGAGCGGTAGTACCCAGAGGCGAGCAGTTCACGGAGAGCGGCTGTCGGACATGATATTTCTCCTTGTCTGCGGCGAGAGGTTTTAAGTTCAGACTGACGCAGTGGGCGGGCCGAAAAAGAAGCGGCGGTAGACAACGGCCAGGCCGAGGGCGGAACCGACCAACAGGACGCTGGAAAGTATCTGCATCTGACGCGCCCGCGCAATCAGGGCAGCAGGATCAACGCGGGATCCGCCGGAGACCAGTTCCTTCGGCATGACAAAGGCGTTGTGCGCGATCTGGAAGTGAGGCGCGAAGGCCTGCACCAACATCCCGGCGCTCAGCAAGGCCCAGAGCAGGACGACTGTCCACTGTGGCTTACGACCGGCCCGATAGGCGGCAACCGTGAGAACGCAAGGAATCAAGAGGACGGCGATACCCGCAATAACAAACACAAAGTCCGGCGCCATAGTCGTACTCCCGAGCCTTCAACATCGAATCGTGCGACAGATGATCCAGGACGAACAGGGTCATGTTTAGTTGGGTCGTTACTCTCACAACTGTGAGAGGTCTGACGGCATAGCGAGGGAACTGTAGAATGCCGCAGGTGAAGTATAGCACTGCCCGCCACTTCTGTCAAGGGGCGAAAACCTCTTATTTGCGGCAGGGCGTGCCGGGAAATCTCTACTATTGAGAACCCCGCTTATTGCCGACAATCAGACCATAATTTTACCGGGAGGGGTCCAAATGCCGTTGAGCCGTTTCGTCGCCTATTTCTGCTCGCTGATGGCCGTCTGTGTGGTCGCGTTTCCACGCACGCTGTCCGTGTCGTCGCCCACTGAACAATTCGCCCCGCAAATCTCCGACGACTCTCGCGCCGACGATGCCGACGGCCCCGCCAATCCTGCTCCCGACACAGCCGTACCTCATTTTCCGCCGGCGCCGCCGACCCCGAATCGAAGGATGCGCGGCCTGCTTCTTTCCGGCGACTATGACCTGACCCGCACTCGCTCTTGCCGCTGGCGCTTCTCCCTGTCCGACGGGGGAAAGGCGGCGAAGCCGGAGAAAGGGCTTGACGCCTGAGAGGTCAGCCGATTCAGACGAAACATTCGGCCAAATTCGCCGTCAGATTGGGTATAATGCTGTCTGTTTTGACGGAGGAGTACCCATGCCCCCCGACGGCTGGTTTCGCAAAAAACCGAAGTTTCCCCATCTGCCCGCCGCCCACAATGCGGCGCAGGTTCCCGACGGCGTCGCGACCAAGTGCGCCCGGTGCGGGGAGATTCTGTTCACCAAAGACTTTGAGAAGAATCTCAAAGTCTGCACCCACTGCGGCTTTCACCACAAGCTGACCGCCCAGGAGCGCGTCGCCTACACGGTGGACGAAGACACCTGGCAGGAATTCGCCCAGGACCTGCGTTCGACCGACTCACTGCACTTCAAGGACTACGCGGCCAAACTGGATAAACTCGCCGAGAGTACCGGGCTGACCGACGGCGTACTCGTCGGCACGGCGGCTGTCGGCGGCGTTCCGGTCGTCCTCGGCGTCACCGATTTTCGCTTTATCGGCGGCTCGATGGGTTCCGTCGCGGGCGAGAAGTTCGTCCGCGCGACCGAAGAAGCCGTCACGCGGCGTCTGCCGCTCGTCTTCTTTGTCACGTCCGGCGGCGCGCGGATGCAGGAAGGCCTGCTGTCGTTGATGCAGATGGCGAAAACGTCCGCCGCCTGCGCCCGCCTGGCCGAAGCCAAACTCCCTTACCTCGTCGTGATGACCGACCCGACCATGGCCGGCGTCCTGGCGTCCTACGCTTCGCTGGGCGACATTCACCTCGCCGAGCCGGGCGCCACCATCGGCTTCGCCGGGCAGCGCGTCGTCGCCCAGGCTGGTGTCCAGAAGCCGCCCTCCGACTACCAGACCGCCGAATGGCAGATGGCCCACGGCCACATTGATCAAGTCGTCGCCCGCCGCGACCTGCCCCAAACGATAGCCTCACTGCTGCGCCTGCTGACGGCGGCGCTGCTGGTCGGCGGCCTGCCGCTCGCCCTGAACGGCGCGATGACATCGTCGCGCAACGGCCACCATGCGCCCGCACTGGCGGAGGTCGCCGGTGGCTAGTCTGAACGTCCTGGATTTCGAGAAGTCGCTCGACGAGCTGGACGAGAACCTGTCCAAGCTGCGCCGGATCGTCGCCGACCGCGCTAATCCCCAGAACACGCCCGACCTGCCCGACCAGATCACCGAACTGGAACAGCACCGGCAGGCCGTCCTCGAAGCCTGGTTCGCGCACCTGTCGGCCTGGGACGAGGTCCTGCTGGCGCGGCACAAGAACCGGCCCTACACGCTCGACTACGTCGCCGCCGTCTTTGAGGACTGGCAGGAACTGCACGGCGACCGCGCAGGCTATGATGACGGCGCCATGGTCACGGGCCTGGCGCGGTTCGAGGGCCGCCCCGTCGCCGTGATCGGCCAGCAGAAAGGGCGAGACCTGAAGCAGCGCCAGCACCGCAACTTCGGCTCCGCGCGGCCCGAAGGCTATCGCAAGGCCGGGCGGATTTTGAAGATGGCCGCCAAGTTCGGCCTGCCGGTCGTCACCCTGATTGACACCGCCGCCGCCGCCGCCGACATCGCCGCCGACGAGCGCGGCATCTCCGAGGCCATCGCCCGGTCTATGTTCGACATGGCAACCTTGCCCGTCCCCATCGTCTGCGTCGTCATCGGTGAAGGCGGCAGCGGCGGGGCCTTGGGCATCGCCGTCGGCGACCGGATTTTGATGCTGGAACACGCGGTCTACTCGGTCATCCCACCGGAAGGCTGCGCCGCGATTCTATGGCGCGACCCCGAAAAAAAAGCCGAAGCCGCCAAAGCGCTCAATTTGACCGCCGAGGGCGCCAAACAGTTCGGCCTGATTGATGACATCATCCCGGAGCCGCTCGGCGGTGCGCACCGCGACTGGCAGGCCGCCGCCGAGAACCTGCGCGCCGCCCTGCGCTGTCACCTGGACGCTTTGGCAGACGTTCCGCCAGCCGCGCTGGTGGACAGCCGCTACGAAAAATTCCGCCGCATGGGCCGATGGCTCGAAGTGGACCCGGACGCCGATGGCTCTTAAGTACCAACGCCCGAAAAACACGCACGACGCCTACCCCGCCGCGCCCGCCTGGGAAGAAGACAGCGACCGCTACAACCATGTGGAGGGCGAGTTCCGCGCCCTCTGCCGCGCCTACGGCTACGGCGAAATCCGCACGCCCATTTTTGAGACGACCGACCTGTTCACGCGCTCCATCGGCGAAGGCACGGACATCGTTTCCAAAGAGATGTACACCTTCACGACCAAGGGCGGCGACTCGCTGACCCTGCGGCCCGAAAGCACGGCCCCCGTCCTGCGCGCCTATGTCCAGAACGCCTTGCAAACGCAGGGCGCGCTGACCAAACTCTACTACATCGCCCAGCACTTCCGCTACGAGCGCGGCCAGAAGGGACGCTACCGGCAGCATGAACAGCTCGGCGTGGAGGCTCTGGGCGCCGACGACCCCGCGCTGGACGCCGAAGTCATCGAACTGGCCCTGTCTTTCTTCCGCCGCGTCGGCATCCCTAACCTGACGCTGAAACTCAATTCCGTCGGCTCGACCGAGTCCCGCGCCCGTTATTTATCCGCCCTGAAAGACTACGTCGCGCCGTTCTTGTCCGAGTTCAGCGGCGAGGGCCAGGCCCGCTTTGAGAACAACCCCCTGCGCCTGCTGGATACGAAAAACCCGCGCGAGTTGGAGATATTGGCCGACGCCCCCCAACTCGTCACCCACCTTTCCGACGACGAAGCCGAACATTTCGCCACGCTCTGCCGCTATCTCGACGAGGCGGGCGTCGCCTATCAACTCGATCCCTATCTCGTGCGCGGCTTCGACTACTACACCAAAACCGCCTTTGAGATTCAATCGCCGGATCTGGGTGCGCAGAACGCGCTGGGGGGTGGGGGGCGCTACAACAAACTCGTGGAGGAGATCGGCGGCTCGCCGACGCCCGGCATCGGCTTCGGCCTGGGCGTCGAGCGCATTCTCATTGCCCTGCAAACATTGGGCGCGGAGATGCCCGTCGTCCCCGGCCCGATGGCCTTTATCGTCGTTCAGGGCGACGCCGCGCGTCCCGTCGGCGTGAGCCTGCTCGCCCGCCTGCGCGCCGCCGGCATCACCGCGAGCATGGAGTATGGCACGCACAGCCCCAAAGCGCAGATGCGCGCCGCCAACCGCGCCCGCGCCCGCTACGCGCTCATTCTGGGCGACGACGAGTTGGCGCAGGGCGTCATCCAGTTCAAGAACCTGGCCGACAGTTGGCAGTACACCGTCCCGTTGGCGGAGGCCGTCGAGTGGTTTGAGGGCAACCCGCCGCGCGGGTCGTAGCCCCTATGCGAAACGCGCTCCCCATCTTCGCCCGCTGGCTGCACACGGTCGCCCTGTCCCTGTGGCTCGGCGGCCTAGTCGCCATCGGCGCGTTCGTCGCCCCGACAGCGTTCCGTGTCGTCCGCGCCAATCCCGCCTTTGCCGGTCATCCCGACCTGCAAGCCCTGATTGCGGGCGGCATTGTCGGCGGCAGCCTGCGCGTGTTCAACATCGTCTGCTACGTCTGCGCCTCGCTCTTGCTCCTCGCCAACGGCCTGCTCTGGCACAGCCTTTCCCGCGCAGGCCGCACCTGGACGCTCTTGGCAATGCTCCTGACGCTCCTCTTGCTCGGCACCGCGCTTTATCAAGGTTTTAGCCTCTTCCCCGCCCTGGACACCGCCCAAGCGCAGGGCAACACGCCGCTTTTTGACGCCCTCCACGCCCGCTACGAACACCTCTCCATCAACGTCCAGTTTCCCCTGCTGCTTCTTCTTGCGCTCATCGCCGCCTCGCGGGATTCGGTGCGCGTTGTTGGGCCTGTGGCTTCCCCCGTTCCATCCAAGTCGTGAGCCGCGTTGCCTTAACGCTCGTCGGTCGCCGTCGTTGTTATGCCGCTGCGTGGCTTGAACCACGTTTTGAAGGTTGGTTAGTTCATCAACAACGAGTCTTGCTAGTTCAGACGTTTGTCAGGAGGAAAAAGTGAGCGAACGGCGAATCCTCTGATGTCGCTGCAAACTTCTCAGGAGAGAACCATGATTACTCCTAGTGCATCTTTAACGAATCATGTGTGCGATGATCTTTCTCTGTGTAGGGGCGCATGGCAGTGCGTCCTTCTTC
>CAZZVX010000346.1:0-5367 GCA_964657535.1 Armatimonadota bacterium
TGGCCGTCGCTCAGCAGGAAGTTGGAGCCGCCGGTGTGCCAGCCCGTGGGGGCCGCGAAAGGGCCGCTCGTGTAATTGCCGGTGTAGCCCGTTTCAAGCGCCAGGGGGAACTTGGACCCCAGCCCGAACATCGGGTAGACGCCCGCGCCGTTCGAGACCGGGGAGAACGGGCCGGATCCCGCCGCCCCGCTGCCCGCCTCCGCCGGGTCGGTGACGCGGGCCGTGACCCCGGAACACTCACAGAGCAGCACGGTCTTGGCGGGCGCGTTCATCGCGCTGACGGCGCCTTTAATGCAGATGTAGGAGTTGAGGGTGCAGGAGACGTCGAAGTTGAGGGCATAGGAGAGCGGCGGCGCGGGCGGGGTCACTGTCGTGTCGGCGGCCGTGGCGTCGTCCGGGCATTTGAAGACGCCGGTGTTCTTGACGTAGGCGTAGATCTGGCCGGCCCAGCCGACGCCCCAGGTGTCTCCGCCCGCGCCGCCCGTGGGCAGCGTCTCATCGTTGTCCTGGACGTACTGCAGGAAGCCCAATCCCAATTGCTTCATGTTGGAAGCGCAGGCGGTCTGGCGGGCCTTCTCGCGGGCCTTGGCGAAGACGGGAAAAAGTATCGCCGCGAGGATGGAGATGATGGCGATGACGACGAGCAGTTCGATCAGGGTAAAGCCCTTCCGGCACATAGGACAGATTTCCTTCCATGACTGAAGACGCAGCGCGTCCGGCGCGTCTTTCCCTCCGTGACCATGCTGATATTGACGGTCGCCTGCTGTTTCGGCAATTCTTTACCGGATTCCTGCCATGAACGGGAGAAATCGCCTCGTTTACGCCTTTCTGGTCGCCGTGACGGTCTGCCTCGGCCTCGCCTCGCGTCGGTTCCCGTCCCTGCTGCCGCCGTGGCTGGCGAAGAACGCGGGGGACATTCTGTACGCGACTATGGCCTTCTGGCTGGTCGGCCTCTTCTGCCCGCGTCTGCCCGCCCGCCGCGCCGCCGCGGCCGCCGCGCTGTTCTGCTTCGGGATCGAATTCCTGAAACTCTCCCCCGTCCCCTGGCTGGCCGCCGCCCGCCACAGCCGGGCGGGGGCGCTGGTCCTCGGCGTCGGCTTCCACGTCTCCAACCTCGTGTGTTACGTGATCGGCGTCGCCGCCGCCGTCGGCATCGAGCGGGCATTGGGCAAAGCCGACGGCATCCTGGCGCAAGAAGCGCCCCCGGAATAGTTCCCGGAGGCGCTTGCTCGTTCTGTCTGTCGCGCAGGAGCGTCCTACTGCGAGTGGTAGGTCCCGGCGGCCCACTCGTAGTCCTGCGGATTGTTTACGCTTTTGCCGCCGCTGACCGACGAATAGAGGCCGTCGGCGGTGCCGCTCTCCCCGCCGCTGATGGACGCGCCGGTGTTGCCGGCGTTGTTGAAGTAGCCGCCGCTCACCGAGGCGTAGTAGCCGCCGGCCACGTTGTCGTAGCCGCCGGTGACGGACGACCGCTCGCCGCCGGCCGTGTTGCCGAAGCCGCCGCTGACGGCCCCGTATTCGCCACTCGCCGTGTTGATGTAGCCGCCGCCGACCGACGAGCCGACGCCGCTCGCGGTGTTGCCCTCGCCGCCGCTGACCGACGAGTCGTAGTTGCTCGCCGTGTTCTGGTAGCCGCCACTGACCGTGGCCCAGAGGCTGCCGGCCGTGTTGTAGTCGCCGCCGGTGACGGACGCGAAGGGGGCGGTGATCGTGTTGTCAAGCCCGGCGACGATGCCGCCGTAGGACGAGTAGTTGTTCTGCTGGCCCAGGATCAGGTTGTGCGAGCCGGTGTAGGTGTCCGAATTGCCGCCCCGCGTCTCGTTGTAGCCGATGATCAGGTTGCCCAGGCCGTTCGTGACCGAATTACTGGTGTCATACGGGCTGCCGGGTTCGCCGTTGGTCGCGCCCAGGCCGTTGACGAGGTGCAGGTTCACGCCTGTCAGCGTCAGCTCGGTGTTCGTCCCGACCCCGTTCGAGAGCGAGAACAGGCCGGTGATGTGCGTCGCCTGCGTCACGCCGGACTGGAGGCTGCTGGTCGTGCTTTGCAGACTATTGATCTGTGTCTGGAAGTTCTGCAGACTCGCCTGTGAGGCGCTCGTCGGCAGGAACGCGGCGGCGGTGCCGGCCGAGTACGCCTGCCCGCCGCCCACGGCGGCGTAGTCGCCCGACGCGGTGTTGCCGGACCCGCCGCTGACCGAGGCGAACTGGCCGGACGCCGCGTTGAGGCGTCCCCCGGTGACGGCGGCGTAGATGCCGCTGACGCTGTTGTTATAGCCCGCGACGAGGCCGCCGTAGGACGAGTAGTTGTTGCCCGCGCCTAAAATCAAGTTGTGGCTGCCGGTGCGGACGTTGCCCGAAGCCCGCGCCTCGTCGTAGCCGATGATCACGTTGCCCAGGCCGTTGGGCGCGGCGTTCGTGTGGCCCGACCCGCTGACGACATGAAGATTCGCCCCCGAAATCGTCATGTCCGTCCCCGCCGTCGTCACGTACTTGAGCTTGGCGAGCAGGGCGTTGATGGTGGTCTGCTGGGCGGCGACCGTGCTTTGCAGGCTGGCGATGGCCGCGTCCTGCTGGGACTCGGTCAGGGCGCGGGCGGGGGCGGTGGTCAAGGCCGACAGGACGGCCAGTGCCAGGATGACCGGGAGCGTCCGGCGGAGGCGCGTCAGCCCCGTGTCCCGGCGAGAGCGAGGGTTAAGCGTGTTCATGGTGTCCTTCTCCTTCAAGTGTCGTGTGTCGGCGGCTTGCCGTCGTCAGGGTCAAGTATCCCGCAGCGGCGTTACGGGGCCGTACACGGGCGGTCTGGGAAAGCGTTACGCGGGGACCCGGCCACGGAGCCTATCTGTGTGACCTCCCGGCAGCGGGCGAAAAAACGTGAGACATTCGGCGCCGAGTGCGGAAAAATCCGGTAGCCTGGGCCGCCGCCGCGCCGCCCGCGACCCGGCAAAACCTTCAGTCCTGCGACCGTTCTGCCGAAGATAGCATTACTGGGAAGCCGCACACTCCCGACGGAACCCGCGATAACGCCTGTCCCCGCCCGGCGGGGGCTGGAAAGTTGACCCGATGGCCGCCCGCCTGCCCGACAACGAAAGCGAACGCCTCGCCGCCCTGTACGAACACTGCGTCCTCGACACCGCCCCCGAAGCGGAGTTCGACGACCTCGTTCGACTGGCCGCCCACGTCTGCGGCGTCCCCATCGCCGCCGTCTCCCTGATAGACGAGCACCGCCAGTGGTTCAAGGCCATCACGGGCCTGGACGCCACGGAGACGCCGCGCGACGCCGCCTTCTGTGCCCACACGATCCTGCAGGCCGACCTGATGGTGGTCCCCGACGCCCAGGCCGACCCGCGCTTCGCCGACAACCCGCTGGTGACGGGCGCGCCGAACATCCGATTCTACGCGGGGGCGCCGCTGATCACCGAGGACGGATACGCCCTCGGCTCCCTGTGCGTCATTGACCGAACGCCCAGGACGCTGACGCCGGAACAGGCAGAGACCCTGCGCCTGCTGGCGCGTCAGGCGGCAAGCCATCTCAAGGCGGTCCGCCGTCTGTCCGAGCGGGAACGCCTGGTCGCGGAGAAGGAGCGGATCGCGGCGGAACTGGCCGCCGAGCGGGAACTCACGCGCGCCCTGCTGGAAAGCCTGCAGGAAGGAATAGTCGCCTGCGATGGCGGGGGGACGCTGACGCTCTTCAACCGGGCGGCGCGCGAATTTCATGGTCTGCCCGCACAACCTTTGCCGCCGGAGCGCTGGGCCGAACACTTTGGCCTTTATCAAGACGACGGCCTGACGCCCATGCGGACGGAAGACATCCCGCTGTTCCGCGCCTTCCAGGGCGAAGTCGTGCGCGACGCCGAGATGGTAATCGCGCCCAAAGTCGGCCCCGCCCGCACCCTGCTCGTCAGCGGACGGCCCATCTTCGGGGTACGCGGCGAGAAGGTCGGGGCGGTCGTCGCCATGCACGACGTGACCGCGCGGCGGCAGGCCGAGCAGGAACTGGCGCGGCTGGCGGCCATCGTCGAGTCCTCCGATGAGGCCATCCTCGGGGCAACGCTGGACGGCTTAATGGTGAGCTGGAACAAGGCCGCCGCGCGTCTCTACGGCTATGCCGAGTCCGAAGTGATCGGGCGGCACGTCTCGTTCCTGGTCCCGGCGGGCGAGCAAAGCCCGGTCCCGGACGTCGTCGCGCGCCTGCGGCGCGGCGAGACGGTCGAACCGATAGAGGTAGTCCGCCGCCGGAAGGATGGCGCGGTGTTCCACGCGGCGCTCTCGTTCTCCCCCATCCGCGCCGTGCATGGGGAGATGGTGGGCATTTCCTGCCTCGCCCACGATATCACCGAGCGCAAACGCGCGGAGGAAGCGCGTGATCGCTTCTTCACCCACTCACTCGATATGCTGTGCATCGCCGGGAGTGACGGCTACTTCAAGCGGCTCAACCCGGCCTGGCAGAAGACCCTGGGCTTCTCGGAGGCGGAACTGCTCGCCGTCCCGATCCTGGAATTTGTGCATCCCGAGGACCAGGCCGCGACCCTCGCCTCCCGCGATCGGATCAGTCACGGAACGCTGACTCCCAACTTTGAGAACCGGTATCGCTGCAAGGACGGGTCTTACCGGTGGCTGCGTTGGAACGCCGTCTCGGACACGGAGATGGGCCTGAAATATGGCGTGGCCCATGACATTACCGAACGCAAAAAGATTGAAGCTGCGCTGACGGAAAGCGAGGCGTGGTTCCGTACCTCGGTGGACGCCATGGAAGAGGGCCTGGCGCTGCAGGATGCGGACGGAGTCATTTTGTTCTGCAACGAGAGCGCCGAGCGGATCTTAGGCCTGTCCGCCGACCAGATAAGGGGCCGCACGTCGCTGGACCCGCGCTGGCGGGCGGTCCACAAAGACGGGACCGACTTCCCCGGCGACCAGCACCCGGCGATGGTCGCGCTGCGGGAGGGGCTTCCCCAGCGCAACGTCGTCATGGGCATCCACAAGCCGGGCGGCGAACTGACGTGGGTGAACATCAACGCCGTGCCTCTGCTGCACGCGACGGAGGAGGACGGGCAGAAACGGCGGAAGGCGCACGGCGTGGTCGTGACGTTCGCGGACATCACCGAGCGCCGGCAAACGGAGGGGGCTTTGCGCGAACAGGCGGCCCTGCTGCGCCGGAGCGAGGCGGCGCTGCGGGCGGTCCTGGAGGACGCCCCCATCATCCTGTACGCCGTGGACGCCGAGGGGACGGTGACGTTGTCCGAGGGCGCGGGCCTGACGGCGCTGGGGCTGACGCCCGGCGAGGCGGTCGGGCGCACCGTGTTCGAGTTCAGCGGCGACCCGAAGAACGAGGAGAACACGCGCCGCGCGCTGGCGGGCGAGGCCGTCTCC
>CAZZVX010000347.1:0-5359 GCA_964657535.1 Armatimonadota bacterium
TGGCAGATGCGTGGCAGAAGCGCAACATGACCGTATACGGCCCGCCCTATACGTTGCATCATACGGTATAATGCGTATTATGCCGCTGAACGATGCCCAATGCGTGAGGCAAAAGAGAATACTGCGTGTAGCGTTGTGGGTACTCATCGTCGCGGCTTGCGTTGTGGTGGCAGTCGTGTTAGCCTCCCTTGCTGCCGCTTACAAGGTCGTCAACGAGGAGTAGCCGGCGGCATAACAACCGCTGATGCTGTTGGCGAATTATCAATCGGCTCTTTTTAGTGGCAGAAATCATGCCATGTAGCAGACAAGCACCAGAAGCAACTCGGACTATCTGAGCTATTCGCCAACAGTATCACTGCTAAATTTGACGCAAAACTGCGCTCCTGCGTCGCTCCGTTCATCACCGCTGAGCTTCTCTGTTGTAACGCGAGATGGCCCTTTTTCCGCTTGACGAGCCGACTGCTTCTGACGTCACAAGCAAGCGCACGGCAGAAGCGAGACGCGCTTGACAACCAACTTGTGTACGTGGCGAACTCCAAGCCGTTGGGCCGCAAGTACGGCCTTTGAAGCATACGAGAGCGAGCCAACCCCGCGCAGAGACTACGTTTTGGCTTCTGCTATGACTGGCACTGCAACCATAAAAAAACAGTCACTAAGCATATCTATTGTCTTTCTTGTTTGGGCTTTCGTCATGGTCTTGTCAACCGCTGCAGGAGTATCCGCTCAAGACATAGATAGTTAATCTATTTCCCATCACAGTGCAGTGACGCTTCAGCAAGCTACGAGAAGCACGAAGGCAATGAGGATTGCACATGAAAGATTTCAATTTGTACACTGGTTTGCATCAACCACGGGTGACTGGCCTATCAGCGAAATGGGAGGTGACTACAAACAGATTGTTCTCTTTCCACTCGGAAGATCAGACCGAATGTATGTACTACTCACACCAGGTTATTGGCACGGGCAAGAGCTGTCTTGCGTTTTCTGTTATCAACGCAAATCCGGTAAGAACAAGATTGTCTATCGAGTCAACCTTGAAAATCAAGACAGAATTGCCGTGAAAGGCAGACCTCTCAAAATATCGACACCTTTTTCAAACCTGCTTGCCTATTTCACAAGCGAAAGTTTAATTCTTGTGAATAGCGTTGCGCACATTCAAAGTTATGTAGTAAAGAGCAGCAGGTTCGCAAAGAACGATCTCGCGATAAAACGAGACTATGTAGGATACACTTGCGAACTTGTAACAGACACCTTACAAGTTTCGCTGTTGTCTCATTTTCGAAGTGATGGCTTTGATCTCGAAGCGTGGTATGATCTTGGAACGGATAATTCAACGCAGATAGAAGGTACGCAACAATTTTACAAAAAATATGGCCTGCCCGTTGCTCAAAAGGAGTTGGAACTTTTTTCCAAATGAGGCCTGTAGAAAGTGATCTTCGTGAAAGTTTGGACTGCACCATGAGTGTATTGATGACGGTAGTCCTGGCAATTATCAGTGCTTCAGGATTTATCTAACGCTGAGGCATGGAGCAGTGTAACATGGGCCAGCCCACTGACCTGTCACAAGCCCATTACCGAAGGCGAACCGTTTGGCGGTTTGTCATTGGGCTTCGGAACGTAATCATCCGGCTATGCGCTTTATGCCTACTGGTCTGGTTGGTGCTGGAAATTACTGGCCTCGCCACCCCGAGCAACGCCGACTTCTATTTACATCAAGGTAAATATCGCAGCATCGTTGCCAAGAATATTGCACTAAGTTCGGCGAATAACACAGACAAATCCATACGTGTAAACGGTCTGACGATTTGTTTCGTAAATAGCCAGCCTGGTTCGGCTACGATCTGCATCATAACGCAGGACTGGGACCATGCGGGAACATACGGCTATCTGTGGAGCGAAGCACCATTGAACACGCCTCCGAACTAAGTTTGCGATGATATGGCGACCTGCGGAAGCATTACAGAACAAGGCGGGCATTGGTGGGCATTTGATATTGCGGATTGAACGGTTTTGCCCCTCTACTCCGTTTGCCACAGCGACGATTACTTTCCCGTGTTAAGGCGCTCGCACAAAATGTCTATCGCGCCCGCTGTTCCCTCCCTGACAGGGAGGGGTGGCGAGCGGACAGCGAGCCGGGATGGGTTTCTTCCCCTTGCTAAACCTCCACCAGCACGCGAACGCCGGTGGCGGACGACTCGATGGCGGCGAAGACCATTGCTAGGCTTTTGATGTTGTCGTGGCACTCGCCCATCGGCGCTGCGCCGGTTTGGAGAGCGTGCAGGAAGTCGCGCAGGGAGCCGTTGATGCCGCTCGCGAAGTCCGCGTCAACGTCGGCGGTCTCAGGGCGCGTTTGGGAGTGGAACCCGTCTGTTTCCGTCACGGTGTCCGCGACGGGGGCGTTTGTGCCGTCCCAGATCGCCGTGCCGTGAGGCCCGACGGCCCGCCAGTCCGCCTCCCAGCTCGTGGGGCGGCCCTCGGCGCACCACGAGCCGCGATAGGTGTAGCGCAGGCCGCCGGTCATCGTGAACAGGGCCGTCGCGCAGGCGTCGCCGTCGTACCAACTCCACGCCGGGTTGAACTCTTCACAGTAGACGCTGACCGGGTCGGCCCCGCTGACGTAGCGCGCGGCGTCGAACGTGTGGATCGCCATGTCCAGCACCAGCGGGCTTGCCATCGCGTCCCGGAACCCGCCGAAGTGCGCGCCGATGTAGAAGTCCGAGTTCAGAATGCCCAGCGGCCCGATGTGCGTCTCGATCAAACGGCGGTACGCCTGAATGCGGGCGTCATACCGACGGCTCTGGCTGACCATGTACAGTTTGCCGGACTTCTCCGACGCCGCCACCATCGCGCGGGCGCGTCCCATGCTGTCGGCCATCGGCTTCTCGCCCAGCACGGGGTACCCGGCGGCGAGCGCCTGCACCGTCACGTCGTGGTGCGCTTCGGGGATGGTCACGTCCACCACGAAGTCGGGCTGAACGTCAGCCAGCGCCTTCCCCAAATCGTCCCCGGCATACGCGACTTTGACGCCCTGCGCCTGCGCCGCTTCCGCCGCCGCGTCGGCCCGGATGTCCACCCAGCCGCCGATCTCCACGCCGTTGTCTTTCAAGTTCCGTCCCCAGGCGCGGCCCATGCCGCCCGCCCCGACCAAGACTGCCTTCACGCGCGAACCCTCGCTTCCTTCGCTTTTGAGACTTACGCTCGCATTGTACCTCGGATGACCCACCTCTTGGGAGGACCCTGCGCAGTGAGGAACGAACGGAGCAAGGAGGTGGGCTATCTGGTAAGCCGACTTTCGGGTATAACAACTCCGAGGCTCCTCCCATGACAAAAGCCTGGTGGAAACACCCCCTGTTCGTCAGTCTCGCCGCGTTCCTGCTCGCCCTGACGGCCATCGTCGTCTTCAGCGTCCTGACCGTCGCCCGCGCCCTCACGCCCAAGCGCACCGACAGGGGGCTGACGGCCGGTGAACTCAGCGCCGTCCAGTCCGCCCTGACCCTGATGCAGAGCCGGGGTCTGACCGACCAAGCGGCGCTCGGTCGGCAGATCGCCGCGCGGCAGCTGTGGCGCGCGGCCACGCCCGCCGACCCCTACCTGAAACGCGCCGAGCAGGAGGGCGACACGCCCTTCGCTTACACGCTTTCGTCGGGCCGCCGCCCCAGCGCCATCGTCCTCGCCCCGCGCTTCTTCACCGACACGTCGCCGACGGCCCGCGCCGCGCTGATGATCCACGAGATGGCCCACTACCGCGCCTATGTCCAGACGGGCCGCAGCGAAGAGTTCGACGGCTACAGGGCCGAATACGACACCCACAAACAGCTCGGCCTTTCCGAGACCGACGGCCTGACCTACTTCGCCATGCTTGACGGCGTCGTGGAATACGTCATCCCGCGCCTCCCCGCTTATAAAACGCGCCCGGACGTGCAGTGGTACATGAGCCAAAACAGCGGCGGCTGAGGCGTTCTCGACTTTTGCAGGGAAATATGTTAAAATCTGCGTGTGCCTGTCATGGGCAGAGATTTTGTTTAGTAAACAAGAAACACTCACAGGAGAGACTATGCCTCAGACCACGCACGACCCCCGTGCGACCCGCGCCGAACTGCAGCGCGCCTTCGGCTTCGCCCAGGCGCAGGTCACGGCGCTGCTCGACAAATACCCGCCCGACTACTACCCCATGTACACCGTCGGCGGCAGGTTCGGCCTCGACCGCAAGCGCTGGACGCACTGGTGCGACGGCTTCTACCCCGGCCTGATGTTCGTCTTCGCCGCGCGCACCGGCGACGCTCAGTGGCTTGAAAAGGCCGTCGCCTACGCCACGCCGCTGGAAGGGCGTCAGTACGACCGGGCCGTGCATGATTTGGGCTTTCTGTTCTTCTCGACCTACCTGCGCTGGCTCAAACTCGGCGGCCCCGCCGGGCGCATCAGGCCCGTGCTGATCCAGGCCGGGAAGACGATGGCGATGCGCTTCATGGAGCAGGGCCAGTACCTGCGGTCGTTCGTCGAGCCGTCGTCGCTGTTCATTGACATCATGATGAACGTCGGCACGATTTTTCACGCCGGGCTGGAAACGGGCGACACGCACCTTTTAGACATTGCGCACCGCCACTGCAAGACCACACGGCGCACCCTCGTGCGGGGCGACGGCTCGACCTCCCATGAGGCGTTATTCGACTTAGAGACAGGCGAATGCCTGCGCCAGACGACGCATCAGGGCTTCCGGGGTGACTCGTGCTGGAGTCGGGGCCTGGCCTGGTCGCTTTATGGCTTCACGCGCTCGTACCAGCAGGCGGGGCAAGCCGAATATCTCCAAACCGCCATGCTCAACGCCGAGTATTATTTAGCCAACACCCCCAATGATGGCGTCACGCCCTGGGACTACGACGCGCCGGACACTGGCCTGCTCGCCAAGTCGCAGGTGGACACCTCGGCGGCGGCCATTGCCGCGTCCGGGCTGCTGGACCTGGCCGACCTCGTCTCCGATGTCACACTCGCCCGCGCGTATCGCGACTTCGCCCTGACGTCGCTGGTCAGTCTGTCCCAGACACATCTCGGCGACAAGACGCCCGGCTTCGAGGGCATTCTGAACGGCGGCGTCTATCACATCCATAAAGACCTGGGCATCCACGAGGCCGTGCTGTTCGGCGAATACTTCTTCGTGGAGGCGCTGGACAAGGCCCTGACGGCCCTGGACAAGCGCCCCTTGCCGCCGATAGTGACGGCCTACCCCGAAGACTCCCTCCCTGCCAGTGCGCGGCATTGGGCGGACGGCCCTACCGAGGAAGAACTGCCCGCCCCCACGGAGGCCGACCAATGACCACGTGCCCCGTCTCCCTCGTCACCGGCGCCGGGCGCGGCATCGGGC
>CAZZVX010000348.1:0-5334 GCA_964657535.1 Armatimonadota bacterium
CAAGCACGTGCCAGGCCCGTGCTGGAAGAAGCCAAGCGCGCCGACGCCTCCCCCGAAGACAAAGACCTCGCGCGGCAGCTCAACAAGTTCACGTCCGACCTGCGCAAAGGCCGCCTGACCAAGCAGCAGGCGCTCGTCAAGGCCAACCAGCTCGCCCAGCAGGCGCAGGCGCTCCAGCAGACCCGCGCGGCCTCGCTCGCGCAGTCCGTGCAGTCCGCGCAGACGGCGTCGCAGAAACTCGAAGCGATGCAGAGCCAGGCCGGGCTGCAGAAAAGCGACGCCGCCGAACTCGCGGACCAGGCGCGGGCGCTGTCGGGCCGGATCGCGGCCATGCAGCAGTCGCTGGACGCCGCCAAAGCCGGCCAAAGCGCGCTCTCGCCCGCCCAGAAGGCCGACCTGGAGAAGAAGCTCGCCGCCGCCCGGAAACAACTGCAGCAGATCCGCCTCTCGCAGCAGGCCGAACAGCTCCTGCGCACGCTGCAGTCCCTGCCGGACTACCGGGAGGCGCAGAAACTCCTCGCCCAGCTTCAGGCGCAGGCCCAGGCGCAGCAGGCGGGCCTGCCGTCCCCGCTGACGCCCGCGCAGATGCAGCAGATCGCCGACCGTCTGGACCAACTGGCGAAACAGTACGACACGGACGCCAAGATGCGCGAACTGGCGAAACAGATGCTGGAAGCCGCCAAAAACGCCAGCCTCTGCAAAAATCCGGGGCTGGGCGACGGACTGATGGGCGCGTTCGGCCTGGGGAGCTGCAACCATCCCGGCGCGGGCGGCCTGTCCCTGGGGATGAGCCACGGCGCCGGCGGCCCCAGCCCGGACAAGTGGGTGGGCGACCACGGCACGCTCGCCAAGTCCGACAAAAGCTCGCTGCTCCACGTCAAATTCCAGGACCGGCAGATCACCAGCCAGATCGGCGACAAGGGGCCGGAAACGTACACCGAAGTCATGGGGCCGAGCGCCCCGACCGGCAAGTCCGGCGTCCCCTACCAGGCCGTCCTGCCCAAGTACGAAAAGTCCGCCGAATCCGCGCTGGACAAGGGCGACGTTCCGCCGCAGATGCGCGGCAAAGTGCGCGACTACTTCGACTCGCTCCGGCAGTAGGGGCGGCCCTTCGCCGGAAGCCCCCTATCCGGCTTCGCCACCTTTCCCCCCGAAGACGGGGGGAAAGGCCAGTGGCAGTGACGATTTCCGCTCCGCGCACTGCCAAGAGGCGTAGCGCCGAAGTTATTGGCCCGAACGTCAAGCCGCACAGCGCTGTAATTACTGGCCTTTCTCCCATTCCGATGGGGGAAAGGTGCCGAAGGCGGATAGGGGGCCGCAGCGCCGAAGCCGGAGAGAGGGCCGAAGGCAGAAAGGATCATACGATGGATGAAGCGCAGTTCTTCCGGGACACCGTGGAAGCGATCCGCGCGGAGATCGGGCGGGTGGTCGTCGGGCAGGAGGAGACCGTGACCGGGGCCTTGATCGGGCTGGCGGCGGGCGGGCATATCCTCCTCGAAGGGGCGCCCGGCCTGGGCAAGACGCTCCTCGTCCGCTCGCTCAGCGAGAGCGTCTCGCTGGACTTCGCGCGGATTCAGTTCACGCCCGATCTGATGCCCGCCGACATCACCGGCACCAACATTCTGGCCGAGTCGGACAGCGGGCGGCGCGAATTCACCTTCCGGCCCGGCCCGATCTTCGCCCATATCGTGCTGGCCGACGAGATCAACCGGGCGACTCCCAAAACGCAGTCGGCCCTGCTGGAAGCGATGGGGGAACACACCGTCACGGCGGGCGGCAGGCGTCACGCCCTGCCGCCGCCGTTTCTGGTCATGGCGACCCAGAACCCCATCGAGCACGAAGGCACCTACGTGCTGCCCGAAGCCCAGCTGGACCGCTTTCTGCTCAAGGTGGTCGTCCCCTACCCCAGCCTGACGGAGATGGCGGCCATCGCCGACCGCACCACGGGCGCACAGACCCAGGCCGCCGCCCCCGTCGCCGACCGCGGCGGCGTGCTGGCCCTGCAGCGCATCGTCCGCGAGGTGCCGCTCGCGCCGAGCGTCCGCGACTACATCCTGACCCTGGTCGTGATGACCCAGCCCGGCAGCGAATTCGCCACCCCGGACACGGACCGCTACGTGCGCTACGGCGCCAGCCCGCGCGGGATGCAGGCGATCATCCTGACCGCCAAAGCCCTGGCGCTGATGGCGGGCCGCTACAACGTCTCCAAAGAGGACGTGCATCGGGCCGCCCTGCCCGCCCTGCGCCACCGCGTCCTGCTCAACTACGAGGCCGAGGCGGACGGCATGACGGCGGACAGACTCATCGCGTCCTTCCTGTCGCACCTGACAGCCAAAGACCGCGAACCGATCACGGTGTAGAAATGCTGCTGGACACCAACGACCTGCGACTCCTGGAAGGGCTGACCCTCGCGCCGCGCCGTCAGCTGGCCTCCCGCACGCGGGGCGAGCGCCTGAGCCGGCAGAAGGGCGTCAGCATCGAGTTCGCCGACTACCGCGACTACGCGGACGGCGACGACCTGCGCCACCTGGACTGGACGATACTGGCGCGTTTGGGCCGCCCGACGATCCGCACGTACCAGGACGAGGCCGAACTGCCCGTTTACATCGCGCTGGACATCAGCCCCTCGATGGACTTCGGCGAGCCGACCAAATTCGCCCACGCCCAGCGTCTGGCCGCCGCCGTAGGCTTCATCGGCCTGGCCGGACACGACCGGGTGCAGCCGCTCACCCTCGGGGGCCGCGACCCGCGTCCGGGCCGACCGCTGCGGGGGCGCAGCAGCCACCGCCTGCTGACCGACTGGGCGGCGGCGCAGGGGCCGAACGGGACGCGCGGGCTGGCGCAGTCGCTGTCCCGCCTCCCGGCGCTCCCGCCCGGCCTGTTCGTGCTGATCACCGACGGCCTCGACCCGGCGGCCGGCGACGCCCTGCGGGCGATCCCGGCGCGCGGACACGAACTGGCCCTGCTGCACGTCCTGTCGCCCATCGAACTCGACCCGGACCTGGAGGGCGACCTGCGCCTGCTCGACGCCGAGACCGGCGAGGCCGTCGAAGTCACGGCCCACGCCCAGACCCTGCGCGAGTACCGGCAGAATCTCGACGCCCACTGCCGGGCTTTGGAAGAAGCGACGCAGCGCCTCGGCGGGCGCTGGATACGGAGTCTGGTCGGCCAGCCGCTGTCCGAGTTCGTCTCCGGCGGCCTGCGCCGCGTCGGACTGGTGGCCTGAGATGGAATTCCAATCGGCGTCGGCGCTGTGGGGACTGATTCCCTTGCTGGGCGTGATCGTCCTGCTGTATCTGCTCAAGATGCGGCGGCGGGACGTGCGCGTGCCGGCGGTCTTTCTGTGGCCCAAACTCACCGCCGATGTCCGCGCCAACGCGCCGATCCAGAAACTGCGCGTCAGCGTCCTGCTCATCCTGCAGCTGCTGATCGTCGCGGGGCTGGTCTGCGCGCTGGCGAACCCGCTGCGCCGGGAACACGGGCTGCGCGGCAAGACGACCGTGCTGGTGCTGGACGCCTCCGCCGGCATGGGCGCGACCGACGTCCGCCCCACGCGCTTCGAGGAGTCGCGGCGGCGCATCGAGGCCGTCATCGCCACGCTCGGCACCGGCGACCGCTGCGCCTTGATCGAGGCGGGCGCGGACACGCGCGTCATCTTCCCCCTGACGGGGGACAAGGCCCGGATGCGCGCCGCGCTGAGTCGACTGCGGCCCACGGACGCGCCGTGCGACATGGGCGAGGCGCTGCGGCTGGCGGCGGCGCTGGTCGGGCAGGAGGCGCAGGGCCGGATCGTCGTCTTCTCGGACGGCGCCTTCCCCCCCGTCCGCGACTTCTCGCCCGGCAAGGCCGACCTGCTCTTCGAGAGCGTCGGCACGAGCGGCCGCAATTTGGGCGTCACGGCGATGGACGCCGGGAGCGCGCCCGACGGCAGTTTTCAGGTGTTCGTCGGCCTCCGCAACGCCGACGCGCGCCCGATGGCGACCACGGCGACGTTTCTGGTAGACGGCAAGATCGCCGACGCCCGCGCCCTGACGGTCCCCGCCGGGCAGACGCTGGGGCAGACGCTGCGCGTCCCCGGCACGGCGCAGAAGGCCGAAGTGCGGCTGACCACGCCCGGCGACATCCTGCCCGCCGACGACCACGCGACGCTGTTCCTGCAGGGCGCGGGGACGGTCCGCGCCCTGCTCGTGTCCCCCGGCGACCTCTTCCTGGAGCGCGCGCTGGCCCTGGAACCGAGCGTCCGGCTCGACCGCGCGCCGGTCGTCCCGGCGAACGAGCAGGCGGGCAGCCCCGGCCCCGGCTCTTACGACCTGGTCATCTTCGACGGCGTGCCGCCCCAGGCCGTCAAAGCCCCGGCCGTCTGGGCCTTCGGCGGCGTCGGGCCGGGGATGCCCGTGACCGACGCCGGCCCGTCGGCGCACCCGCGCGTGCTGGCCTGGAAGCGCGACGACCCGCTGCTGCGCTACGTCTCGCTGCAGGACGTGCTGATCGCGGGGGCCAGGCGCGTCACCGCCGCGCCCGAAGGGCGCGTGCTGGCGCAGGGGACGGACGGCCCGCTGATCGTCGCCGGGCAGCGCGGCGGGCGGCGGGAACTCTACGTCGGCTGGAGCCTGCTCGACTCGGACTTCCCGCTGCGGCCCGCGTTCCCGATCTTCATGGACAACGCCGTCCGCTGGCTGACCGACGCCGACTCCGGGGCGGCGACCGGCGGGCTGAACGTCCGCGCCGGGCAGCCGTTCACCCTGGCCGCGCCCGCGCCGGGCAGCCCCCTGACGCTGACCGCGCCGGACGGCGGCAAGACGCCGCTGGACACGTCTTCCGGGGTCGCCACCGTCCGGGCGGCGGACCGGACGGGCCTTTACACGGTCTCCGGCCCGAATCTCCACAAAGAAATCGCCGTGAACGTGTTGGACGAGGCCGAAAGCGACGTCCGGCCCCGCGCCGCGCTCGACCTGTCCGGCCGCTCCGTCGCCGCGCACGGCGCGCTGCTGACCCTGGCCGAGATGTGGCGGCCCCTGGTCCTGCTCGCGCTGGTCCTGCTGGCCGCCGAGTGGTGGTTCTTCGTGAGGAGGAGCTGACGCATTGGGTTTCTCCGAGCCGCTCTATCTGTTGCTCTTGATTCCGGCGCTGGCCTGGCTGTTCTGGGTCGGGCGGCGGATGCACGGGATGCCCAAAACGAGGCGGCGTCTCGCGCTCGGCGTCCGCGCCGCCGTCCTGCTGCTGCTCATCCTCGCGCTGGCGGGCCTGCAAAGCGCGCGGCCCAACAAAGGCGTCACGACCATCTTCGTGCTGGACCACTCGGCGAGCATGAAGCCGGAGTGGGCGGCCCAGGCC
>CAZZVX010000349.1:0-5326 GCA_964657535.1 Armatimonadota bacterium
CGAGAGCGTCTGCACCGTCCCGCCGGGCAACAGGTAAAAGACCGTGTGCTGAGCGGGCGAAGAGACAAAGACCGTACCAAGGCCGTTCACCGCCACCGCGGACTGAACCGTCCCGGAGATCGTGCCAAGGCTTGTCGCAACACCACCCGGAGCAATCTGTACCAGGCGGCTGTTCAAAATATCTTCGACATAAAGACTGCCGCTGCCGTCCAGGGCGGCTCCCGTAGGCAGCAGTGTCGAGGGCGTCAGCCCGGAGACTTGAGCAGGGACGCCTTTGGGTTGGAGGCGCTTTCGGTCACGACGAGGTCGCCGGCCTCCATGGCGGCGTAGACGGCGGCGGGGCTGCGCGTGAGCGCGTAGTAGGCCAGCAGGCCTTGGAGGTTGTCCCGGAAGGCTGCCGCCTGCGCCGGACTCCAGCGGCCCGACCTCGTACCCGCCGCCAGATAGCCGTCCGCGTCCTGCGCGTTCATCAGGCGCATCGCGATCTGGTCCTGGGCCTGACGCAGACTCGCGTCGCCGCGCCCAAGCGCGCAGGCGCTCTGGAGCCAGACCCCCGGACGGCCCGCGCCGGACGGCGACGGCCGCCGAGACGAGGGATGCTCCAGCGCGTAAAACATCGGGTCGGAATCGACCGCGCTCATCTGTGACGCGAGGAACGGGCGCGAGAACTGCACGGCCCCCGGCGGCAGCGGCCTGCCGCGCAGGGCAACGCGCCACGGGACGGGGTGGGGGAGCGTCCGTTCCCAGCAGGGCAGGTTCGCGGGCGTGAAGCGGGACGGCGTGTGGCCCCGGCAGAGCAGGGCGAGGCCCGGCACGGTCGCGAGGAGTACGCCGGAAACGGCGCAGGCCTGAACTATCTCACGTCGCGTCATGCCTGTATTATAACATACAATCAGACCTACCCGGCTTGACCTGGAAGTGCGTTGTCGGGTAGATTGACGCTATGGATTCTGTCTCGATTTTAGGACTGCGCGTGGACCGCCTCTCGCCCGACGAGGCGTTAAAGACGCTGGAAGAGTACATCGCGGTGCGGACGCCGCGCCATGTGGTGACGGCGGACGCCTCGATGGTGGTGATCGCCCGTCGCGACCCGGACCTGGCCGCCATCGTCCGGCAGGCCGCCCTGGTGACGCCCGACGGGGCGGGCATCCTCTGGGCTTCGCGCCTGCTGCGCGCGCCCGTGACGCACAAGGTCTCCGGCGTGGACCTGGTCGCCCAGCTCTGCCGACGGTCCGCCGAGCGGAGCTACAGACTCTTTTTTCTGGGCGCGGCCCCCGGCGTCGCCGAGGAAGCGGCGGCCAACCTGCGCCTGAAATACCCCGGCGCGCAGATTGTCGGGACGCAGGACGGCTACTTCACGCCGGAGCAGGAAGCCCAGGTGATCGCGCAGATCGCCGCCGCCGCGCCTGACGTGCTGCTGGTCGCCTTCGGCATCCCCAAGCAGGAAAAGTGGATCACGCGGCACAAGGACTCGCTCGGCGTCCCCGTCTCCATCGGCATCGGCGGCTCGTTCGACGTGTACTCAGGCCGCGTCAAGCGCGCCCCCGTCTGGATGCAGAAGGCCAGCCTGGAATGGCTGTATCGTTTGTGGTCCAACCCCAAGAAAATCGGCAAGGTGATGACCCTGCCGAAATTCGTCCTCCTCGCCCTGCGCCAGCGGTTCCTGGGAACGGCTTGAGAGGCCTGGAACGGCTTCCCTTTGGCCCGAACTCTGTTCCCCCGCCCGAAATCATGGCGTCTTCGCCCCCGCCACTTTCTTGTGCGTGAGTTTTGGAGCCACGGGATACGCCGAAAGGCTGGTCGCGATCAGATGCCCGTCGGCGTCTTTCTGGTGGCCCAGACGGGCGGAGACGCGCATCCCCAGAGTAATTTCGTTGAGCGTGGCTTCGGTCTTGTCTACTTTGATCTTGGTCGTATCCCCCACGGCGACCGTCTGGCGCGGCTTGGTCTTGGGGGCGACTGTCAGGATATTTTTCTCCGGTTCGACATCTACGGCGGTGCCGACCAGGGAGACTGGCTTGAGGGCCGTCTTTTCGGAGACGGCGTCCGAACTCGTGTCGGAAACGATGGTCGCCATGAGCAGGCCGCTGGGCAGGCCGCGCGTGATGACGGCGACGGACGCGCCGGCGGAGAACGCGGCTGCGGTGGCGTCGGCCCCGCCTTTGCGGAACAGCGTCTTCGGCGTCACGCGCAGGGTCAGCATGGTCGTCGCTCCGCCCGGCTGGACCACCAGTGTCTTGTCGTCCATACTCACCACGTTCCCCAGCAGCGGCTTGCGGCGGTAGGCCTCAATGGCCGCGGCCGTCGCCCTGTCGCAGAGCATCACCACTGAGAGGGTCCCGTCGCTGGCCCGCGTCCGGGTCCGCAGGATGACGTTCTCGCCGGACTTGAACTCGGTCGGGCTGACGGCGACGCCGTTCTGCAGGAACAGCGACGTCGGGTGGATCGCGGCGTCGAGGGCTGTGCCGTCCACCAGCGTCACGTGGACGGCGTCGTCATCCGCCGAAGCGAAGATCGCCGGGTGAACGTTCTTCGACTTCGAGAGTGTCGGCGTCGGGGCTTTGGCCGCGAGCGTCTTTGCCTGGGCCGGCGTCGGCGGCGAGAACGCCGTCGTCAGTCCAAGGCACAGCGCGCCCAGAAAAACGGCAACAGAACGACAATGGCAATTCCGCATGAAGCGCCTCCTGAAATTGGGTATGTGACTGCCCGCCCGGTTCGCCGTCCGCCGCCGAGTTTCCTCCATAACACATAAAATTCGTAAATACTGGGCCGCGATTTTCTACAGAAAACCGGGCGAACGGCCACAATGACAATGGAGGCTGAAGGCTGTCGTTCGCCGCTCCTCGTCGCATTCGCAGATTACACCATGAACACACCTCTCATCGGACATCAGGTGCCGCCCGCCCCGGCGCCGCGAGTGAAGCCCCTGTTCCCTCACCAGCGCGTCATCTACCTGGCCCTGGTGCTGGTGGCCGCGCTGGCCGCCGAAGCGGTCACGTCGGTGCAGCACGTCTCCGACCGTGCCAGGCTCGCCGAGGTGTCGCTGCGCCACATCGAGGGGATGACGCACGACCTCAATGCGCTCGAAGTGGAGACGCTCGCCGACCAGAAATTCACCCTGCAGCGTCAGTTCCACAAGCAGGACGTGGACCTGCATATGCGGCAGGAACTCAGCACGCTGCGCACCCTGCTGCCGCAGGACGCCAGCCAGAGGCAGCTCTTCGGCGCCTACAGCCGCTATCAACAGGCCGAAGACGTGGAACTGCGCCGGGTCCGGCAGGGCAACGCCAAAGGGGCTTCGAAGATCGCCAGGACCCGCGTCCAGCCCGCCTTCGCGGAACTCTCCGGTCTGATCGCCGACATCCTGGCCCGCAACGACACCGTCGCTCTGCAGGCGAACGCCTACGCGGACACGGCGACCACGGCCATCATGCTGTGCGCCGCCCTGCTTATCGGCATCCTCTTCCGGCGGACCTCGCAGGCCAACCGGGCCGCCGCCGAGTCCGCCGTCCGCGTCGCCGCGCAGGAGACGCTCCGCGAGAGCCACCACCGGTTTCAGGCGCTGGCCGCCAATGCGTCCGACGTGATCGCGATCCTGGCGGCGGACGGGATTATCCATTATGTCAGCCCCAACGCGGCCCGCCTGTGGGGTTACGACCCGGAGACGCTCTTTGGCACGCCCATCTCGTCACTGACGAGATCCGAGGACGGCGAACTGCTCCAGGCGCTCCTGACGCAAGCCGCCGGCGCTGTCCCGGAGGCCAGCCTGAAGGCCGAACTCCGCATCCGCTATGCCGTCGGCACGGTCTGTCTCGCCGAAGTCGTCCTGACCAATCTGCTCGATGAGCCGGCGGTCGGCGGCATCGTGATGACCTGCCGCGACATCACCGAGCGCAAGGCGTTCGAGGCGCAGCTCGCCCACCAGGCCTTCCACGACGTGCTCACCGGCCTGCCCAACCGCGCGTTGCTCATGGAGCGCCTCACTCACGCCCTCAGCCGCGCGAGTCGGACGGGGACGCCGGTCGGCCTGATCTTTCTGGACCTGGACAACTTCAAGGTCATCAACGACAGCCTGGGACACGAGGCGGGCGACTCTCTGCTGATCACGGTCGCCGAGCGCCTGCGGGCCTGCGTCCGGCCCGGCGACACCGTCGCGCGTCTGGGCGGCGACGAATTCACCGTGTTGCTCGAAGACCTCAACGACGAAGGGCAGGCGCCGGGGCTGGCCGAGCGCATCGTGGAAGTGCTGCGCACCCCCGTGAACGTCGGAGGCCGCGAACTGTTCGTCACGGGCAGCCTGGGCATCGCCGTCAGCCTCGACGACGCCCGGACGCCCGACGACCTGCTGCGCGACGCCGACACCGCCATGTACCAGGCCAAGAACCGGGGCAAGGGCCAGGGCGTCGTCTTCGACCTGAGTATGAACCTGCGCGCCGTGGAGCGGCTGGAACTGGAGACCGACCTGCGCCGCGCTCTGGAATGCGCCGAGTTCCGCGTCTATTATCAGCCGATCATGTTCCTTGATTCGGGCAAGATCAGCGAAGTCGAAGCGCTGGTGCGCTGGGAACACCCGGAGCGCGGCCTGGTCCCCCCCGCGAAATTCGTCCCGCTCGCCGAGGAGACGGGCCTGATCGTCCCGCTCGGCGACTGGGTGCTGGCCCAGTCGTGCCGCCAGGCGCGGGAATGGCAGAACCAGTATCCGACCGAACCGCCGCTCACCGTCAGCGTCAACCTGTCCGCCCGGCAGCTCCAGCAGCCCGACCTGGTGGAGCGGGTCGCCGCCGTACTCGCCGAGACCGGCCTGAGCGCGGCGCACCTCAAACTGGAGATCACCGAGAGCGTCATGATGCAGGACGCCGACGTGACCATCCTCATGCTGCACCAGCTCAAGGCGCTGGGAGTGAGACTGGCCGTGGACGACTTCGGTACCGGCTATTCCTCCATGGCCTATCTGTCCAGTCTCCCCATTGACACGCTCAAGATTGACCGCTCGTTCGTCGGCAAGATGGGGCGCCACGAGCAGGACGAGGCCATCGTGCGCGCCATCGTCAATCTCGCCAAGACACTCAAGCTCCATATCACCAGCGAAGGCATCGAGACGCCCGACCAGCTCGCCCAGCTCCAGAATCTGGGATGCGACCGGGGGCAGGGTTTCCTGTTCGCCGAGCCGCTGACGAGCGAGGATCTGGGCGGCCTGCTGGCAACGGCGTGGTCCCAGGAGCGGCCCCGTGTCCTTTCCGGCGCGGATCGCCTCGCCGCCTGACCCCGCCGTCTCAGGATGCCGCCCGCCCGGCCCCCAGGTAGGGGGCCGGGCGGTTTTTTCGTG
>CAZZVX010000350.1:0-300 GCA_964657535.1 Armatimonadota bacterium
CTTCCGGCGGGGTGTCGCGTCCCATCGCCGAAGCCGCGCTGGCGCTCCATGCGACGGCGGTCGTCTGCGCCAACGACATGCTCGCGCTGGCCGTGTGGCGGATGGCCGAGGAACGCGGCCTGCGCGTCCCGCAGGACCTGTCCATCACCGGCATGGACAACATCGTACAGGCCGCGCATCGGGGCCTGACCAGCGTGGCTCAGCCGTTCGAGCAGATCGGCCGGGCCGCCGTGGATGCGATTTTATTGCTCCAAAGCGGCGTCGGCAGCGACGAGGCAAGCCGTGTGCTGCCGGTCGAAC
>CAZZVX010000350.1:310-5316 GCA_964657535.1 Armatimonadota bacterium
CGGAGGACATACCCGGAGGACATAGATGACGCCGCCTGCCGCTGATTCCGCGCCGACAGTGCAGGGCGCCCTGGCCCCGCGCGTTTTTGACCCGCTGCCGCTGGGCGCGATTCGGCCAACAGACTGGCTGCGCGACCAACTGCGCGCGCAGGCGGACGGCCTGACCGGACACCTGGACGAGTTCTGGCCGTCGGTCGCCGACAGCCGCTGGATCGGCGGCGGGGACGAAGGCTGGGAGCGCGCCCCCTACTGGCTGGACGGCCTGATTCCACTCGCCGTTCTGCTGAATGACGAGCGGCTGCTGGCGAAAGCGCGCCGCTGGATAGATTACATCTTGGGGCATCAGCACGCCGACGGCTGGCTCGGCCCCAAAAACGACCCGCACGGAGGCACGGGGGAAGTCACGCTGGACCCCTGGCCGCAGTTCGTGCTGTTCAAGGCGCTGACGCAGTGGCAGGAGGCGACCGGCGATCCGCGCGTGATCCCTGCCCTGCGCCGGGCGATGCGCCGTGTCGCCCTTCTCTTGGACGACAAGCCACTGTGTTCGTGGGGCCGGATGCGCTGGGCCGATTTGGTATTGTCCGTTCACTGGCTGCACGCGCGGACGGGCGACGACGGACTGCTGGACTTGGCCGCCGTCGCCCGGCGGCAGGGGTACGACTGGCAGGCCCACTTCGATGATTTCCGGTACACGGAGAAGACCGACGGTGTGCGGCTGGGTCTGACGACGGACGACGACTGGCTGCCCCTGCACGGCGTCAACAACGCCATGGGCGTCAAAAGCGGCGCGGTCTGGGCGCGGCACGGCGACCCTGCCGATGCCGAGTCCAGCCTCCGCGCCGTCGCCCGCCTGGATGAATTTCATGGGCAGGTCACGGGGATGTTCAGCGGCGACGAGCACTTGGCCGGGCGCAGCCCCGTCCAGGGGACCGAGACCTGTACCGTCACGGAGTATCTGTTCACCCTGGAACAGCTGCTGGCGCTGACGGGCGAGCCGTCGCTGGGCGACCGCCTCGAACGCATCGCCTTCAACGCCCTGCCTGCGTCCATGACCAAAGACTGCTGGGCACGGCAGTACGACCAGCAGCCCAATCAGGCGCTGTGCAGCGTCGCCCCGCGTCAGTGGGTCTCCAACGGCCCCGACTCCAACCTGTTCAGCCTGGAAGGCAACTTCGGCTGCTGCACGGCCAATCTGCACCAGGGCTGGCCCAAGTTCACGTCGCACCTGTGGATGGCGACGCCCGACGGCGGCCTGGCGGCGACGGCCTATGCGCCCTGCGCCGTGACGACGTCGCTGGGCGGCGCGACCGTGACGCTGGAGGAAGCCACTGAGTACCCGTTCCGGGGCGACATCACACTGACCGTGCGCACAGACCGGCCTGTTCTCTTTCCTCTGCGCCTGCGCATCCCTGGCTGGGCCGACGGCGCGACGGTGGCCGTGGGCGGCGACGCGCCGCAGGCGGTCACGCCGGGCGCATTCCACAAGATCGCCCGCGAGTGGCACGACGGCGACACCGTCGCGCTTCGCCTGCCGCTCACCCCCCGTCTGGAACGCCGCTTCCATGGGTCCGTCTCCGTCCTGCGCGGCCCGCTCGTGATGGCCCTGAAGATCGGCGAGGAGTTCCGGCAGACCGGGGGCGAACTTCCTCACGCCGACTGGGAAGTGCGTCCGACGACGCCCTGGAATTACGCGCTCCCGCCAGATGTATTAGGAAGTGAAGCGTCCGTCACGGACGCGCCCGTTTCGTCCACGCCGTTTGACGCGCAGGCCGTCCCGGTCACGCTGTCTGTCCTCGCCTGCCGCGTGCCGTCGTGGACGCTCGAAGACGACTCGGCGACCCCGCCCCCCGCAAGCCCCGTCCCTGTGTCCGGCCCTGCGGAACAAATCGAATTGATCCCCTACGGCAGCACGCACTTGCGCATCAGCGAGTTTCCTATCACGACAACAGTTGGACCCGGCGACTAAAGTCGCGGCTAAAAAAGCACAAAGTCGGCCTTCGCCGACTGAAGTCTTAGTCCTTACCCTCGGACTTCGTTATCTTGTAGCCGCGACTTTAGTCGCCGGGCCGAGGCAGAAAGCCATGAAACGCCACACGCGAAAACAGTTTCTCTTCTTGTCCGCCCTGACCGTTGTGCGCGAAACTTCTCCTTGACAATAAAGCAGACTCGTGTTACTATAACTTTGCGGCGAGAGGTCGCAATGTCATCTTGAGTGAAAATTAGAAAGAGGTACCCGTGAAACGCAGAGGCTTCACCCCCCACGCGCGGCGTGGATTTACGTTGATCGAGTTGCTCGTCGTCATTGCCATTATCGCCATCCTGGCGGCAATTCTGTTCCCCGTCTTCGCCAAAGCCCGCGAGAAAGCCCGCCAAATCTCCTGCACGTCCAACATGAAGCAATTGACTCTCGGCATCCTGCAATATGTGCAGGACAGCGATGAGGTTATGCCTGTAAGCACTCCCCCAAACACGGTAGGCGGTTGGGTGTATTACGACAAAGTCGGCAGCACGGGACCAAACGGCGCAGGAGCGACGTTTGTGACTTACGATGTGACAAAGGGATCAATCTATCCTTATGTCAAAAGCACCGGCGTTTACAAATGTCCTGACGATTCATCGGGACAAGCCAATTCGTACTCTCTCAGCGACGGCTCCGCCGGTTTGTCACTTGCTCAGTTTACTGAACCGGCGCTGACGATTGATCTGAATGAGGAATCGGATGGGCTGTCCGGTGGAACGGATGATGGACGTTTTGTTCCTGCTCTGACCGGCTACAATGAGCCGACGACGCGCCATACCAACGGCAGCAACTTTGCCTTCATGGACGGTCACGCAAAGTATTACCAATTCGGCAGAGTTGAGTATGCAAGTCCTTATGTCGCCAATACGCCTCGCTACCAACCATAACAGGACAAAGAACAATGCTGCCGCCGGACTTCCGTGTCCGTGACACAAGCCATTTAGGGATCGCCGCGCTGGCCGAGGCCACCAATGCGACGTTCGCCGAGTATTTCATGCCGGTCGTACACACTGCGACCGGCTTTTCCGCCTTCTGCCGCTGGTTCAGCATAGACACGGCCCAGTCCGTCCTGCTGGAACACGAGGACGGACGGCTGGCCGGGCTGACCATGCTGGCGACGCGCGGCGACCGCGCTTGGTGCGGCGGCTTCGGCATCGTGCCGGAGTTCCGGGGGCGCGGCCTGTCGGTGGGTCTGGCTGACGCCCTGAGCGAGCGGGCGCGGAGCCTGGGCCTGCGCTCGCTCCAACTCGAAGTGCTGACGCAGAATGAGCGCGCCGTGAAAGCCTATCAGCGGGCCGGGCTGACGGCGACGCGCGAACTAGTCATACTGACCGGAGATGCCGCCCCATTGCATCCCAACACCGACGCGGCGTTGGATGTCCGGCCCGCCGCCCCGGAAGACGCCTGGACGTGTGCAGCAGTCCTCCCTGCGCCCGCGCCGTGCTGGCAGCGCGAGGCGGTCAGCGTCCTCGGAATGCCCGACCTGCGCGCCTGGGTCGCCCGGCGGGACGGCCAGGTACAGGCCGCTCTGATCTGCCGCCGCAGCCCGCCCTCCGGCCCGATTTCCCTGCTGTCCCTGCCCTTTGCTGAGGAGGACGCCGCCCGCGCCCTGCTGGGCCGTGCCGTTGCCGAGATCGGCGTCACCCAGTTCTTCCTCCTAAACGAACCCCAGGACAGCCCCCTGCTGCCCGTCCTGCAGTCGCTGGGCCTCCGCGAGACCAACCGCCAGTACGAGATGCGGCTGGCATTCTCGCGGGATTGAAATCCCGACAGGGTCATTCCGTTCTCGGTGCCGGCGGTTGAAACCGCGCCAACAAGAGCACAAAGTGTCCCTGCGGACACTCCAGACTTAACTCTTGAGTCCGCGCAGGCGGACTTCGTGAACTTGTTGCCGCGACTTCAGTCGCCGGGCCTGAGAGCTAAATGACCCTGGAGGTCCCGAAACTGACGCAGGAATAACGGGCAGGGGACGCGAACAGGCGGGGCGTGACCAACACTCCTGAAGGGAACCCTCTGATGCCGACACCGAAGCCGATCTCCGTCCAACTGTACACTCTGCGCGCGGAGGCGCAGAAAGATTTCCCCGCCGTCCTCAAGACAGTCGCCGACATCGGCTACAAAGGCGTCGAGTTCGCGGGCCTGCACGGCCACTCCGCGACCGAGATCAAAGCCCTGATAGACGACCTGGGATTAGTGACCTCCTCCAGCCACACGGCGCTGCCCGCGCCGGAGAACATCAGCCAACTCGTGGACACCGAAGGGACGCTCGGCAACACGCGCCTGATCGCCGGCTTCGGCCCGAACGACTTTGCGACGCTGGACGACACCCTGCGCAGCGCCGCGCGTTTCCAGGCCGCCGCCGACCTGGCGAAGCAGCACGGCATGACGTTCGGAATCCACAACCACTGGTGGGAGTTTGGGACGGTCGCCGACGGGCGGCTCGTCTACGACGTGGTGCTCGAAGCGGCCCCGGACGCTTTCAGCGAACTCGATGTGTACTGGGCGGCGATGGGCGGCTACGATGCCGCCGAGGTGGTCGCCGTGCATAAAGCCCGCCTGCCGCTGCTGCACATCAAAGACGGCACGCTGGAGAAGGACGTGCCGCACGTCGCCGTCGGCAGCGGCAAGCTGGATATGCCCGCCATTATCGGCGCGGCGGACCCCGACGTGCTGGAATGGCTGGTCGTGGAACTCGACGCCTGCGCGACGGACATGACGGAGGCCGTCCGTCAGTCTTACGTTTATTTGACCACGCAGGGCCTGGCGTCGGGGAACAAGTAGGCGGACAGGACAATGGAAGGCTTGGCACGCCAAACTCTTCATACAACACGCAGAACAGCAGGGTCAACTTGACCCTGCTGTTCTTTCGGCTAAGGGTTAGTACACCTTGTAAGGGTTCCGCGTGGGTGGAGGACCGCCCGGACCGTGCGGCGGCGGCGGGCCGTAGGGGTGATATGGGGGCGGCGGCCCATACGGATGGTACGGG
>CAZZVX010000351.1:0-5244 GCA_964657535.1 Armatimonadota bacterium
ACACCAGGGAGTCGCGCAGAATCAGGGCAGCTACAAGGTTTGTCCATTTTTCTCCCTCGATTATGCCGTCGTCTGACATATTCCTTGTTGCCCAGAATATAGGGAAGTGTTCCACTCCCGGCGTCGGATGGGCGGACTGCAAGTAGAAACGCGCGACATCCTCGAACGCCAGGTAGCGCGCAAGAAAGTAATCCCACAATTCTTTACTGACGGGAGCAGGGACGCGGCCCGTGAAGGGCGAGAAAGACTGGCTCTCGCTCAGGTCTTTGAGCGCCCGGTACTGCGCTTCGTAGAGGCCAGGGTCAGACCGAAACAGACTGTTCGAGAGCATCTGCGCTATGGGAAAGTCCTGCCAATCGAATGCTGTTTCGTCCATAATTGCTGCAAGGATCGGCCCTATAAGTTCCATGTGTGGCCGTATGAGGGCGGGGCGGTCCATCTCGGCCAGTTGCAGGAACCTGAACAGGATGTCCACCCGCCCCATCTCCAAATCCTCGTCAGTAGAGGCGAAGACGCTTTCGAGGAACGCGGCCAGATCGTACCGGCTCTGGAACGGCTTGTCTTCGCTGGAGACCCGCGTCTGGATCGCTCGTTGGAGTCGCTCCAGCGCGATCTCACCGGCAAGCACGAGGCCGTTGAGTTCGTCCAGGATAGCGTACTCGTCCTCCGAAATGTCGCCGGATAGTGGCTTATAAATTAGGTCGTGTTCCACCTCCGACCAGGAGTGCATCAGCACGGATGCGACCTGTATCTCGACGCGCGTATCACAAAAACGCGGCTCGACGCCCGGCCTTTCCTTGAGGCGGACGCGGTAGTGAACTGCGTCGTATCCCTTGAAGCGCCTCTTGTAACCTTCTCCCGGCTCTCGCGTGAAGTCGTCTTTGACGTGTTCGACGCTGAACGTCCCCTCAATCCAGCGGCGCACGGCGGCGAGGTCTCCGGGGAAGTAAAGGGCGATGCGGACGCCCGCCAGGTCTACAATGTCCGCCGAGATGTCGTCAGCGTGCGCGTATTGTTTTTGCTCGTGGCGTCTCTCCAACTTGCCCCGTAGCCTGTCCGGGCGTTTGGCCCGTGCCGACACGATGGCGCGGACGCTCTGCTGACTCATGCCGGCCTCGCACACGTCGGCGCAGAGGCGGGCAACTCTCTCGTAGTGGTCCACCTCGCGTGCGTACCGTGCCAGGAAGTCATCTATCACCATGTCATTAGCCCCGACGCGGCCTCACTTGAGTGTGGTAAAGTCCAGCATTTGCAGGAACGTGGGTGCGTTCTCGCCGCGCGATCCAGCCAACATCTTCATCCGCCAGTAGCCGTAAAGGGCGGAGGCTGTGGCAACCGGGAAGACCCATCTGAATAGCACGGCGTCCTGTTCCGTGCGCGGGCCGGCGGGGAAGTGGCCGAAGACATAGCCCATGAACGCGGCGAAGGCCGCCGTCAGGCTGTAGACGGCGAAGGCGGCGTAGCCGGCGACGGGGCTGAGCCGTGCCGCCCTCTTCCAGCCCTGGTAGACTCCCCGCCCCATCCGGTAGACCAGGATGGCGACCGCCGAACCGTAGATCACCATGAAGCATAGGGCCAGGAATGACGCCGTCCTTGTGTGGTACATCACATCGGCAAACGTAAAGAAGTGACTCATGCAGGCACCCGTCAGGAAACTGAAAACGCTGTTTCTCAAGTCTCCACGCCACCAACCCGCCGTTGCCGTTCGAGGGAGGCCGTCAGTTCTGCGATGCGGCTGTCTTTCTCTGCGATCTGCCTGTCCTTGTCTTCGATTCGCCTGTCCTTCTCAGCGATCAACTCTAGGTAGAGGTGGTTGGCTACTCGGTCATGATCTTCAGCGTCATTCGTACTGCTTTTAGGATGGTCACTCATACTATGTAAGACGGGCGCTTGACAAAAAAGTTGCGCGCACATCAGACACACAAAGACCGAGGCTCGTTCTGCAGCCCTGATGGGCGTTCATCAACTGCGACGATTGTACCGTAGGCGAGCAGGCTTGTCGAGAGGCGCGTAAGCGCGAGGCGGCACAACGTGTTGTCCATGAAAAAGCCGTCATGCATGCCGTGCAGAGCTTCCGTTTGTCCGTCGGTTTTATCGTTGGTATGTGGAAAGCCTACGACTCGTGAGAGGCGGGGCCTGGTCGGGATGAGATAAGGCGCTTGTAGATGTTCTATAGCGCAGAAAACCGCTCGACATTAAGAGGACAAAACTCTTCGTTGCCAGTCGATTCGATATTCTTGCTCAACCTTGCTTCAACGTGAACCTCTACCATCTCATCGAATGTGGCTATGAAAGGGGCAATGCTCAGTTCCTCAGTCGCTTTGGCTGCTTTGTCAGGGGGTAACGCCTTAATTAACTGTCTCAAACGGATTTTGTCAAATTCAAAGGTGGCGGCCAGTCCGCCGTTAATCCCTATCGTTGAGGTAGTCGAATACATCTTATCGGACATTTTGCCAATCATGTTGAGGCCGAAAGGAACGAAGTGGAGTGTTTGCTCTGGCGTCGCTCCTGATTTAAGCAGATAAAGACCAAAATCCGGCTTGTAATTGAGGAGTTCCGGTTTTGTGAATGCCAGAGGGCTAAGAAGTTTTTTCACATCGTCCCAATGGTCGTCAATTTGCCGAAGATTGACAATTAGCGCCGGTTCTAATTTATTCGCTTCGTAAACAACAAGGTCACGACCATTACACAATGCGTATCGGCTAGCCCGAATTTCTGGATGCATTGCATAACTGTAGGTTTGCTCAGGATTTTTACCGGAGGTCAGCACCTCATTCGGAGCCTTAGCATCGAGAACCCAATGGTGCTTTTTATCCACGATTAGAGTGTAATCAGGTACTACAGTTAATCGTTTTTTTGTTGTCCCAAAGTAAACGAATGGATGCGTCAGTCGCCGACTCCTGACTATCTTGTGCGCCCCGCTGACTGAATAGCCGAGGGCCTTTAGAAGCGGCGCGACCAGTTCTTCCCGAACCGCATCCTCTTTGAACTCAGGGTCATCAAGCGCGGAAAAATCGAAGGTGCTAAAAAGGCTCATGCCTCCACTCCTTGATCCGAACCAGCCTCATTCCTTTTTGCGGCCATCCCCTCGGCTTCTCCCCGTCCGGCCTGGTGCGTTGCTTGCAAATGCTCATTTCGGTAGTGGATCAATAATATCAACGTCTACTTCACAAATAGCGTTAAAACTAGGGTAAAGCAGAATCAACTTATCATAGTAACCACAGAACATTATCTCAGCATTTCGCAGATAAAGAAGACCAAGTAACCCTGTCGCTTCATCCATTTTTTGACTAAGTTGAAGCGTATTCGTTTCAGGATGCAGTTTACCGTATGGGTGAAACACACCCATAAAGTTCGGATGCGCGAAGTCACTCAACCAATCATACTGCTGCATGAAAGTTGGATGCTCCTTGTCGACACGCTTCAAATCAGATACAATATTCCTAGATTTATGTATATCTGTCTTATCCTTCAACAATTCTTCGATGCGAGTTCCAATAAGGTCTTTTAGTACGCTTTGTCTCTCATCACCCACACAGTTTTTATCAATTATTTTGCTCACTTGCAGGTGCAGTACGAAAATCTTAGCTGTTACTTCCATTAATGAGCGAGTGATCGTCAAAGCAGAAACAATTTTTGACGCTGCATAAAGATCACAGGCTACCTCTGCTAGTTCTGATGCTCGGTACAGTAGAAGGGCCTGGTATGACGCCACAGTGAACGGTAATTTGGCAGTTTTGCTGAACTGAGTCCCTACAATTTCAGGCATGAGGCCCGATTTAATGTCTGCGGCCTTTTCCCGTGCCATGCGAAGGGCTTCTTCAAATGAGATTTGTAGCATAATGGATTTTGGTTTCTCACACCGTAATTTAGGACGCTTCCTCTGATTCTATCTTTTTACTACGACCTGGCCCTCGCCGCCGCTTTACTCCTTCACGCGCGCCATAGGGAGCCGGCTGGAAGGCATCCACATCTTCAGGCTTCAGGCCAATAAATCGCCCTAATACCCGCTCTGCGGGAATTTCCCCACGCTCGATAGCGGCATATATTGTTGGTGCGGAAACGCCTTTGCGTACCGCTGCTTCTTTAACCGTAATGTATTCTGCCATGTGTGTCATTTTCCATTATGACACACGCCGTCAAAATAAGTTACGGATTTTATAAATAGATATTGACATTGTATTTATAATTAGGTAAAATTACTATGTCACTCAAATAGAACGGCCCTTGAAAGAGCGGGAACTCTACTCAAGGGCCTAGCCCAACACCTACGAAGGAGATGTTGAGATGCCAAAGTTTACCACGCCGAGTCAAGCGCTCGCCGACTCGCTCTGGTCACAAGACCAGGACCGCGCCGCCCGCTGGATCGCCGCCAGCAACAAGGCAAGGCTCCACGCCGACGCCGTTCTGACCATTTCCCGCTGCTACGACTTTTCCCGCAATGACGCCGACTGCCGCGTTTCCCCTGAAGGCGTTGTCACTCAAGCGGCGATGACCCTCACGCGCCGCGCCGTCCCCGAAGAAAGCCTCACCGTCCTCTGCAAACTGGACGAGGAAACCTCAGAACTGCTCTGGTTCGTGGCCGATATGCGTCACGCCCGCTTTGAGGCCGCCGCCTACATTGAGGCCGTCCGTCGCCGGGTGACGCTGAACGAGGCCGAGCGGCAGGGAGGGCGCAACTGATGACCCGCTATGCCAAAATCAACCGGCGGGGGCAGGGGAAGGCCGCCCCCGCCGCCGACATCAAAGCCGGGTACAAGACGGCCTCCTACAAACTTGGAGGCTTCCGCCAGTCCTCCTACACCCCCGACACGCGCTTCACCCTCACCGACAAGGGCCGCGCCCACCTGACCGAAACGGAAGGGGCCGCCATGACCAGCAAGCCGACTAATCCAGCAAAGAAAGCCGCTAACTTAGCGAAGTCTCCCCGCCCTCTCTCCCCGGAGCGGATCAACGCCGTGTCCGCCGTCATGGAGGCCCGGCTCGTGTCCCTGATGCGGGCGGGCATCGCCAGAGACGCCCACATAGACGACCTCCTTGAAGTGATGACCGAGGAGGGGCAGTCGCCCAAAGACCGCCTGCGCCTGCTCCTCTTCACCGCGACGGGCCTGTGCGCCGTCCGCGCCTCGCGCATCTCTAAGGAGCGGCTGAGTGGACTCCTTGACGCTGAGTGGACGGGCTGCCTGGCCGGGACGCCCGAAGGCGAGTTGATCGAGCGCCACAAGATGCTGCTGGCGGGCCTGC
>CAZZVX010000352.1:0-5236 GCA_964657535.1 Armatimonadota bacterium
CAAAATCAACAAGACCGTGGACGAGGCGATGCGCGGGCTGAACTCGCTCAAGAACGACGCCCTGCGCACCGCCCGAGTCGCCGCGCGGCAGGCGGCCGACGAGGCGAAGAAGGCCGCGCGCCAGGGCCGCAAGTCGGTCAAGTTCGACTTCAACTTCAGCTTCGGCGATGATTCCCAGGACCCGGAGCGCCCGGAGAACGCGGAGGGACAGGCGGAGGCCGCCGAGACGAGCGAGACCGGCATCAGCTGGACGGGCGCGGCGTCGCTGTCGCTCGCCAACGCCTACGGCAATGTCAAAGTCGTCGGGGATGACACCGAAGGCGGCGCGGCCCAGGCGACGGTGACGAAGACCGCCTGGTCGGGGTCGGAGTCCGAGGCGCGCGTGCTCCTGCAGCAGATTTTCCTGACCAGCCGCGTCGAGAACGGCGTCTGCCGCGTGGAGATCGTCGCCCCGTCCGACGCCAAAGACCGGATCACCGTGGACTACGAAGTCCGCGTGCCGCGCTCACTCGCGCTCGCGGTCGAGACGACGTTCGGCGAGATCACGGCGGAGGACGTGTCGCCCGTGCTGACGACGGAGACGGTTTCGGGCAAAACGACCGTCCGGCGTCCGGCGGGCGAGCAGAGCGGGGAAGCACGCCTCCAGAGCCGCAGCGGGGCCGTCACCCTCAGCGGGTGGAACGCGCCGAACGGCGGCCTGTCCGTGGAGACGCACAGCGGGAGCATTGAGGGCGAAGGCGTCAGCAGCCGCGCCCTGCGCGTGTCCAGCCGCAGCGGCGACGCGACGCTCGTGAAAATACAGACGGTCGGCGAGGCCGAATTTGAGTCTGTCAGCGGCGACGTTTCGCTGTCGGGCGGCTCCGTCGGGACTCGCGCGACGGTCAAGACGCAGAGCGGCGACATCGCCCTAGAAAACCTGCGCGCCGAGCAGTGGAGCGCCGAGACCGTCAGCGGCGACGCCGACATCAAGGGCGTCACCGGGACGCTGACCGTCAAGACCATCAGCGGTACGGTGAACGCCGAGGGCGTCCACAGCCAGGCCGTCTCGCTCGGCACGGTCAGCGGCGACGCGCGCTGGGCCTTCGCCGCCCCCTTCTCCGGCTCGCTGGCGGGGACGACGGTCAGCGGCGACCTGACGGTCTCGCTCTGGACCAACTCCGATACGCGCGTCGAAATGAACACGACCAGCGGCGACCTGCACTGCGGCCTGCCCCTGTCGGACCGCTCCCCGGACACCCACCGCCACCTGACGGGGAAACTCAACGACGGGCTAGGCAGCCTGAAGCTCCAGTCCGTGTCCGGCGATCTGCGTATCGAGGGCGAAAAGTAGCCCCCGGCGGTCCTTGTCCCCTGCCTGTCTGACGAGGCCGGGGTGAGGATAATCGCCCGCGATGTGCTATACTGGACGCGCAGGGCAAAGTTTTCTGTCCGTGTCACGCTGCCCTGCCCCTGTTGTCCCCCCGGATCAACACCGCGTCTCTCAAACCTCACGTCACCGGGGACGCCGGAAGGCGGAGCAATGACGGACACTCTCAAACTGGCTGGTCAGGAACCGAAACGCGACCTCACGGGGACGACGGTCCATATCGCCGAGTACGACCGCCTCACCCTGAAGATGATCCACCAGTGGCCGGTGGCGGAGTATCGGCTCAAGGCGGAAGCCACCCAGGCGCGCGGGATCGTGGTCGAACTGCTCGCCTCCGAATTCCCCGACCCGGCCCACAAAGGGACGCGCCCGCTCACCGAACAAGACCTCGCGGCGCTGCGCGGCGAACTGACGGGACGCCTCTCACCGTTCGCTGAAGAGGCTTCTCTGTCGCAGGAAAGTCGGTAGCGGTTGCTTCGAGGTCTGCCAATCCGTGAGCCGTTCAACGGCCTTTCGCATATCGCCGGGGCGCTGCTCTCCATCGTCGGGCTGTTCGTGCTGATCGGCGCGGCGCGGGGGCGGATTTTGCCGCTGATCGGGTTCAGCCTTTACGGCGCGAGCCTGGTCACGCTGTACACCGCCAGCGCGCTTTACCACAGTTTGCGCGTGAGCCGACGTGTCTACGACGCCCTGGGCCGGTTCGACTACGCCGCGATCTTCCTGCTGATCGCCGGGACTTACGCGCCGCTCTGCCTGGTCACGCTGCGCGGCCCGACTGGGGAACGCCTGCTGGCCGCCGAATACAGCTTGGCGCTAGCCGGCATCCTCGGCGTCCTCGCCTGGAGCCGGATGCCGGACTGGGTCCGTTGGGTGATCTACGTCTGCATGGGCTGGCTCGTCCTGTTCTTTTTCCCGCAGGTGCGCGCCGCGCTGCCGCCCGCCGCGATGGGGTGGCTGATCGGCGGCGGAGCCGTGTACATGGTCGGCGCGGGCGTGCTGGCCCTCGACCAGTCGCGCCTCTGGCGGGGCCGGAACTGGGCGCACGGCATCTGGCACTTGTTCGTGCTCGGCGGCAGCGCTTGCCATTTCGTCGTGATCGTGCGCTTCGTGGCGCCCGCGACCTGATGACCCAGTCACCCTGCGCGCTCTCCGCCCGGAAGAGCGGGCTTTTCAAACACCACGTCACCGGGGACGCCGAAAGGCTCATAGTCCGGTCATGCCTCTCACCACTCTCTTCGCCGCCGTCACGGTCGGCGTCATTCTGGCCGCGCTGGTCTTCGGGGCCGTGCTCTTTCAGTTCGTCCCCGTAGGACTGTGGATCACGGCGCGGGCCGCCGGGGTGAGCGGCATCACGCCCGCCACGCTGATCGGGATGCGGCTGTGCCGCGTCCCGCAGGACAGGGTCGTGCTGCCGCTGATCGCCGCCGTCAAGGCGGGCGTGGACGTCACCGCCGATCAGTTCCAGACGCACTTCATGGCGGGCGGCCGGGTGGAACGGGTGGCGCAGGCGCTGATCAGCGCGCACCGGGCGCAGATTCCCTTGACGTTCACGCAGGCCGCCGCCATTGACCTCGCCGGGCGCGACGTGCTCGAAGCCGTGCAGGTCTCGGTCAGCCCCAAAGTGCTGGAAACGCCCATCGTCATCGGCGTCGCCCGCAACGGCGTCGAGATGCAGGCGTCGGCGCGGGTCACGGTCCGCACCAACATGGCGCAGTTGATCGGCGGGGCGGGCGAGGCGACCGTGCTGGCGCGGGTGGGGGAAGGCATCGTCAGCACCATCGGGTCGGCGGAGACGCACAAAGACGTGATGGAACACCCCGACCGGATTTCACAGACCGTGCTGGCGAAGGGTCTGGATGCGGGAACCGCGTTCGAGATACTGAGCATTGACATCGCGGGCGTGACGGTCGGGCGCAACATCGGCGCTCGACTGCAGGCGGACCAGGCCGAGGCGGAAAAGCTTGTCGCCCAGGCCAAAGCCGAAGGGCGGCGCACGCAGGCCGTCGCGCGGGAGCAGGAGATGCTGGCGCTGACCCAGGAGCGGCAGGCCGGGGTGGTCGCGGCCCAGGCGGACATCCCCCCCGCGCTCGCCGATGCGCTGCGCGCGGGCCGGCTGACCGTCCGCCGCAGCCCGATCCCGCTGGCCCTCGGCAAAGAGTTTTCGTCTTGACCCTGGCCGGAAACGGGCCGCGATGTGCTATACTGACTGTGTAGGACGGAACGCTGAGGTTCCCACGTCTGCTCCTGTTGTCCTCCCGGACCAACTCGACGCTCAAACCCCACGTAACCGGGTACGCCGAAAGGCACGCACCCGCCCATGTCCGACAAACGCAAACCCTTGAAAAAGAAAAAAGAGACCGAGAAGACGCCCATGACGGCCCAGCCGTTGTCCGTCGCGCCGGCCTCCGCCCCGCCGCGCCCCAACAAGTAGCGCCCCCGCCAGGAAAGGCATCCCATGTCGTCGGAAACACAGACGGAAGAGAATCAGCGCCGCGTCCTCCGGGCGCTCATCGAGGAGACGCAGGCCGCGTCCGTGCGCTACGCCAAGGAACTGGAGATCTTCGCCGAAGCGTTCGCGCACACCTGCGGCCACAACCGGCTGGAACAGATCGGCCTGCGCTGGTCCGGCGCGCTGTCGCCCGCCCAGGCCCGCCTGCTCGCGACGGATCGCAGCCTGGCCGCCGGGTTCGCCTCCCACCTGCACCGGACACTCATGCGGCACCTGCTGCCGACCGAGGACGAGCTGATGGCCCTGCCGCGCCCGGCCCTGGCCGAGTGGGCCGTCGCCCTGCGCATGGGGATTCAGGGCATCCTGCGCCGCCGCGCCTTCGTGTCCGGCGAAAGCACGGGCCGCGCCGCCTTCCCGCAGCCGCACGAGGCGTTCCTGCTGTCGCTCCAGCCCACCATCGCCCGCGCCGCCGCCGAGTTCTTCCTGTCGGTCTCCGAGACCGGCCCCGCCCCGATGCCCGAACGGCGCGGCGCACGCGGACAGGTCCTGATCGGCGCGCAATAAGCAGCAAAACGAAGCCGCGCACGACGCCCCCCAGTGCGCGGGCATTCCCTGTTCCTCCCAAGTGACCCCGGCGCGGGAAAGACGCCCGGTGCGCCCGTGGGGAGGAACGGCACCGTCCTCATCGCCGCCTGACCCCCAACCCAAACCCGACCCACAACCAACGCACAGTAGGTCTCCTACCAAAAAGCAAGACTTCACCCTCTGAGTCCGTGTTGACAGAGAGGCGCGACCGCGCTATAATCTCACACACAGAGCGACGCGCAAAAGGAATGCGGACATGAGCGTTACCCAGGCCCGAATGACGGAGGAACAGTTCCTGCACCTGCCGGACGACGGGCGCAAGTATGAACTCGTGGACGGGGAGGCCAAAGAAGCGCCGACGGGTATCCGACATGACGTGATCGGCGCGATCATCATCTACCGCCTCACGCCCCACACCATCGGGCGCGGCTTCCTGACGATGTCTCAGGCCGGCTTCCGTATGCGGAGCGGCAACCTGCGCTGTCCCGACGTCTCCTTCACGCGCAAAGAGCGCTTCCCCAACGAGCAGGCCCCGGAAGGCTTCGGCGACACCGCCCCGGATCTGGCCGTCGAGATCATCTCCCCCTCGGAAGACGACGCCGACGTGTTCCGCAAACTCGGCGAATACTTCGCGTCCGGCTCCGAGCAAGTCTGGCTGGTCGAGCCGGACACACAGCGCGTCACCGTTTACCGCTCCCTGATGAACCCCCAGACCTACGACGCCCCGGACGAAATCACCGCAGGCGACCTGCTCCCCGGCTTCCGCTGCCGCGTCGCAGACCTGTTCACACTGGAATAAGCGTCCCGCGCACACGCCCTCCCCCCTCTGGAACCAG
>CAZZVX010000353.1:0-5227 GCA_964657535.1 Armatimonadota bacterium
CGCCTGGCGAACTTTGTCGCGAACTTTGAAGTTCGCCTGGCGAACTTTGTCGCGAACTTTGATCGCCGGAAAAAAGCGACGGCTGGCCGTCCCCGTTTTCGCCCCCATTCGGCCCGCTCCGGTCCCCATTCGGCCCGCTCTGGCCTACGCCGCCCGTGCGTTTGCGCTCGGCCAGGGCGGCGTAGAAGGCCACATTCTCCGGCCAGATGTCCACGAGGCTGATCCGGTGCTGTGGGCGTCCCGGCCGGTCGTCCAGCTCCTCGACGCGGACGAGCGCCTTGCCGCGCAGGGCGGGCCTGTCGGCCCGCAGGAGGCCCTGTTTGGCCTTGCTGACCGTGCTGCCGCTCACGCCCATCATGGCCGCGAGCGTCGCCGTCGAGTAGCTGCAGTAGCCGCACGGGTCTTCCCCGCAGATGCGCTTGAGGAAGTTGTAGAGGTCGCGCTCGTAGACGGTCAGCCCCAGGTCGTAGACGAGGTTGCACGTCATCGTGAAGTATTTGCGCGGCGGCCCCTCGTCCCGGACGGAGAAGTCGCTCCCCGAATCCGCCGTCTCCCTCGTGGGCGATACTCGCTTCATTTCTCTTGTATCCTGACGATTGTCACATTCATGCCGGGCGAGACGGACCGGGCGGTGACGTTTATGCCGATGACCTTGCGCTTGCTGAGGAATCCCTTCACGACCGCCCCGCCCAGGGCGTCCGCCTCCTCGAACGTCAGTCCCGGCCACGCGCCCCGGACCGCCGCAATCGCGCTGTCGCGGTAGACGACGGTGCCGCTCGTCTGCCAGTCGAGTCTCATCGTTTACTGTTCCTCCCAGTCAGTCCAGCGATAGTGTCCGTCCGCCTGCTTGCGGAACCGACAGTGCTGGTGACTGCCGCACCGCAGGCAGCGCCGGCAGATGGTCGCGGTGCCGCGCGGGAAGGTGTGCTTCCAGCGGTGCATGATTCGGCAGAGCCAGGGTATGGCGGTTCTCCTATGCTTAAGACTCTCATCGGCTGAGGCCGTGAGGCTGGTCGCGGGTGTCCCGGAAATGACAGGACGGGCACTCCACCTCGAAGGCGTTCAGAGCGCGCATCGGCCCGTGGCCGTTCGGGCAGATCCCTTCGGCCCGGCGCCGCAGACTCTCATAGGCCCGTCTTCCGAGAGCGTTAATTTCGGATTGGGCCTTTTCAATGCGCGCCTGCGCTGTCTCGGTGAGCGCGTACAGACTTTGCTCAATGCAGGCGATCTCGTGCTGCAGTTCCGCGATCCGCGCGGAATGAACGGCGCCGGCTGTCGACTCAGACATCACGAACCTCCCAGTGCGGAGCGCACTCGTCGCAGTGGCCTTCGTGTGGGCGCCACTCCTGCCCGGCGAACCGGCCTTCCGCGTCCTGCACGTCCGCGAAGCGCCCGCAGCAGCACTCGCTCTGGCCGCGCGTCCTGATAGCCTCGTCAACCCGCCCTTTGAGCCCCTTGATGATGCTGTGGACCGGGTCCGACGCCTCCGTGTGGTCTTCCACCAGGATGTAGCCGTCAGTGACGCGCATGATGTAAAATTGCACCGCGCTCCAGCCGCCCAGCGTCCTGTTGCGGCTGGCCTCGATCTCGAAGCCGCGATAGGTCACTTTCAATGGCGCCGCCCCCTCTTTCTCGCCTGCCGGCCTGCCCTCTTGCGGCGCTCCGGCGTCAGGTCGCCCATCCGGGCGGGCCGCGCGGCGCGGCTCGATTCGTCCGCACAGCCCCGGCAGACCCGGCCCGCCGCGCTCTGGGCCTCCACGCCGCCGGGCGAGTGTTTCGCACAGAAGGTCAGCCCCAGCAGAGTCACGCCGCTGGGACAGAACGCCATCGTCGCCACCGCCCGGCAGAGCATCGTGTGCATCTGGGCCGTCGAGTAGTGGTAGCTGCGGGTATCGAATCCGGCCCCGCCGCCCCGCGCGACGGCGGCGGGCGTATAGTCCCCCTGCCAGCCACCCCCCTTCGAGGCGAACATGAGACTATCGCCCTGGCCGCCGAGGATCGGCCCGAAGCGCCCCAGAAACTCGAAGTCGCCCTCCGACGGCCCACCTGACGCCCGCATTTCCCAGACCAGGAGCGTGACGCCCGCCGCGAGAGTCTCCCTGAGCAGATGGGCTTTGGCCCCGAACGCGCCCTCGAAGGCTGAGGCAATGTCTCTGTGCGTCTCACCCGAAACCGCCCTCTGTCCCATCAGTTGAAGCCCTCGATCCACCGGCGCATTTCGTCCGCCCCGTCCATGTGTCCGCCGAGCGCCAGCATCCCGCCGAGCAGCAGCCCTGCGTGGCCCCGCAGTTCGGAGTGCTTGTCCAGATCGCTGACCATCGAGGCCATCGCGCCCGCCGAATCCCCTTGGTCCAGGAGTTCCAGGGCGCGCTCCTTCGCCCAAGCCAGGTGCTGCGTCCTTGTCATGGTGTCCGCCGAAGTCATTTCCTTTTGGCCCTTTCTGCTTCCGCGTCGAGGTCGGCGAACACTCGATCAATGCGCCGCGCCGCCTCCCTCAGTTGGTCCCGGACGAGGAACAGGTGGGCCAGACGGTTCACGTCGCTGAGACTGGCGTCCTGGCAGCAGAGCAGCGAGAAGGCGACCTGCTGCGCTCGCGAGCGCGCGTTCGAGATGCGCGAAAGGTTGCGTTTGCCGAAAATTGGCTTGCCCGTCCGTTCCGTCACCGATTCGCTCCTTCCGTCTCGAACAGGCTGAACTGCGTCGGCAGGGCCAGGCGATCCATAGTCGTCGCGAAGCACTTTTCGCAGGTGCAGCGCCCATGCTGCCGCCGGTAGTGGTGCAGGTAGCTCATGAGGGCCAACGCCTCGTGCGGCGCGATCTCCAGTGTCGGGTCGCATTCGAGCATCAGCCGCCACGCCTTGACACGCGCCCGTTCCCGCCAGTGGTACATCCGGCACCGGGAAAGCAGCCTCACCGCGTCCTGCTGCTGCTTTGTCACAGCCCCGCCCCCAGCGGGCCGCGCAGGGACCGGAACGGGCGCGTGTTTTTGTATGTGAGGCCGTCGCAGAGCGCCCCCAGGACCACATCCTGAGCCAGCCGGCGGCACTTTTCCAGGACCTGCTCTTCCGTGTCCCCGGCGGCGACAGTGACGATGCTCGTGCGGCATTCCAGGCCGGCGCACGGGGCGAAAGCGGACACGTACCAACCCTCCGGCGTCTTCCGGTCTCCGAGGTACACCTTGATGCGGTACTGAAAAGCCCAGTCGCCGAAGACTGAGTCCTTGAAAGAAATGCCGGCGAGAATAGCGTTCAGTCCTTCGGTTGTCAAAGCGGCCTCTCCCACCTCCAGAGTCGTTGATGTCCCCGCGCCGGGATCGGCTGCGGGAACGCCTCCGCGCCCTCTGTGAGCCACATCCAGCGGTCAGGGCCGTAGTTGCCGAACGTGTATTCGTTATCGCCGACAGGGGGCGGCAACGCCTGCCTCACCCCCAACACCTCGAAGGAGGAGGCCTCGTTCGTGCTCCGGCAGTCCAGCAGATTGGTTTTGCCGAGGATCGCGCCTGTCGGAAACGGCGTGTCCCAGCCCGACGGGAAGCCGTAGTCCGTCAACGCCTGCCCCACGGCGTCCGACCGCGTGAACTCGTCCACCCAGTCCCGGTCGTCGCGGGGGACGCCGGCAGTGGCGTGGATGTAGATCTCGCCCCGGTACTTGGTCCGCCAGTCGCGGGTCTCGATCCGCTTCGCGCCGATGACCCATAGGGTTGCCCAGGGCTGCCACAGACTCAGGACGTAACTCCACTCCCGGACCTCAATGCCATCCTCGCCGTAACACTCCACCGGGAACTGCCGCCAGTACGCCTCCGTAGCACCGATCCGCGTCCCCGACAGCACCAGCCAGGGAGCGCCTGCGTGCCCGAACGGGTTTTCGATCCTTTGCAGGTGGAGGATGCCGGGACCGACGGGACGCTGCGGGCCGTGTCTGAGCGTCTGGGGGCCGAAGACCGTTTCCACGATGCATCCAGCCTGCGCTGCGTCGAACATCTCGACCGGCCTCTTCAGAACGGCGGTGATCATGATGCGGTTTCTCCAGTCAATTGGGCGATTTCTTCTGCCACCCTCACGGCCTGCATCGCCTGTTCCACGTTGCCAACCGCTTCGGTCAGGCTTTCCCGTGCTTCCGGCGTCCCCGCCTGAATCCAGTGCCGGTGCGCGTAATACGCCACCGTGTGCGCCCGCTGAAGGTCGAATTCGGCCTGTTGAGGCGTCCGCGTGATCATGCTGATGTCTCCCAGTCCAGTTCCGCCGTCACGATTCCGTGGCGCTCCGTCAGCTCGCGGGCGACAACGGTCCGGTGGCATCCCTCCGGCTCCCGGCAGCCGCAGAGAAGGATCAAGCGCGGGCAGTAGATCAGGCCTTCAAGGAGGTACACCAAGCCGAAATCCATGTCGCGAATCATGATCGGCCCGCCGGTGTTGTAGTTGACGTTGCCGAGTTTGCTGCAGAGCGTATAGCGATGCCCCAGAAGGCCGATCATGGAGCGCTTTTGCCACTGTGGGGCGCGTGACCGAGGCTGGAGCCGGATGTCCACGACCGTGGCGTCCATGGCCTCAGCGATGCGGCGAAGCCGGTGCGGGTCCCGGCCCGAATACCCGGCCGTCAGGACGCGGGGTGCTTCCCGGAATTCCTTGGGAGCATACGCCATCAATTCTCTCAACTGGTCGTTCAACTGACTCATGTCTGCTTCCTGAATCATCCCTCTCCCTTAACAGGAGAGGGATGTCCGCGCTTAACCCGTCGCCTGAGCCGCTCCCGCCGCCGGGGTTCCGCCTGCGGATGGGTCTGCCGAGGCCGAAGCGGCGTCCGTCACAAGTGTGGTCGCAACGGGAGTCGCCGGTTGCGGCGTAGGAGTGGCCGGCAGGGCGATCTGCGCCGGCACCACTTCCGCCTCGACGGTCAGCTTCGCCGCCACGCCCGGAATGAACTCAATCGGCTGCTGGGCTGACAGCCCGCTCGCCGGGTCGGTCAGCGTCAGCACCACCGTGAGCGCCCCCGCCGCCGGGTCCGTCGCCGGCAGCCGCCGCACCAAAAAAGCGCCGGGGTTGTCCGGGTCCGCCTGCACGCTCGCCTTGTCCGGCTGGTCGAGCGCCGCCGTCGTCGCTAGCGTGCCGAGCGGCACGTCGGCCGTGTCCAGCCCCCGCGCCCGGACGCGCACCGTGCTACCGTCCGGGGCCGTGATCGCCGTGTTCTGTGTCTCTGCCAAAATGAAATCCCTCCTGTGTCGTTGATCG
>CAZZVX010000354.1:0-5213 GCA_964657535.1 Armatimonadota bacterium
CGTAGCCCGCGATGGCGGCCCCGGCGATGCCGAGGTTGCGCATGTTGTTCTTGTCCTTCTGCTTGCCGTCGGCCATCGCCATCGGACTGAGGGCGGCGGTCGCCATTGTCGCCAGCAGGGCCAGCGATGTCGCTTTTGTGGTCGTGTTCATGAGTGTCTCTCTTCCTGAGTGTTACGAATCGGCAAGGTGTCGCTCGCCGGTCGCCGTGTCCTTGTAGTACAGGCTGCCGTTGTAGCGGTAATACTTGCGCCCGTTTTCCGTGTAGTTGCGGTGGTAGTACGTATGCTGCCTCGCGCGCTGCTGCTCGGACTGCGATTTGCGGTCCTGCTCGTACTTGTACGCGCCGTAGCCGCCCGCGGCGGCCCCCAAAAGGGTCGCGGTGGAGTTGTGGTTGAGCAGGCCGTAGCCCGCGATGGCGGCCCCGGCGATGCCGAGGTTGCGCATGTTGTTCTTGTCTTTTTGCGTCTTGCCGGGATCGGCCAGCGCAATGGGGGACAGAGCCGATACGGCCAGCGTGGACAGCAGTGCGAGAGACGTCGCTTTGTGACTCAGTTTCATCTGTGTGTACTCCTTCAGATGTCTGTCGCTTCGGTCTCGGAGGTGGTGAAGGTCGGGGGCGGCAGGTGTTCGGCTTGGGCTTTGGTCAGATTGACCTGCACCAAGCGTCCTGTAACGCCGACGACGTTCTCCGCCGGGAGGAATACTTGCTTCGGCAGGAGAACGCCGTGTGTCAAAACGAGGCCGCGGAAGATGTCCGCGCCTGGGTCAGCGACGACCTGGACAACAGTCCCCAGATCGCCGTCCGTCCCGCGCACGGTCATCCCGCGCTCAATCAACAAATAACTTCCCTGCTCCATGATCCGACTTCTCCAAAACCGAGAATGTTCCGTATGGGCAGGGAAGAACCGATCAGGCCGGGTTTGCGATGTTTTTGCGCCGGCGGCGCAGCATCAGTCCGGCCAGCGGGATCCCCGCCGACAAGTAAAGCAGCGTTCCCGGCTCCGGCACGGCCGGTGTGGGCGTCGGCGTATGGTGATGATGACCATGCAGGCCGAACAGCGCCAGCGGCGTCAGATAAAAAAGGCTGGTGCCATGACCGGCGACGGCGGACGAGACCGCTGAGACCGGGACCGGCACGAGCGGCTGGAAGACCGGCGACGTGACTTCCGAAGGAATCAAAACGTCCATTGTATCCGCCGGCGTTTCTTCAATGCTCCGAGCGACCTTCGTGATTCCCGGAGGCCGCTTCGTGATGACCTTGGTCTCCACCGAGGGCAGCAAGTGCGACAGCGGATTCCCGCATACCCACTTCATGACCGGCTCGCCGTTGCGCAGAGCGAAGACTTTCGTGCCGCGCTGAAACGTTTGCTTTACCGGATAAAATGTACCCGAATGGTGGACGCAGTAAACCGTGTAGCGTTTGGTGCTCGGAATATAGCTTTCGACCAGGTTGGCGCGCATATAGCTGACGACACGGCTCTCCGGGATGCGGAAGTGCCGGGCGAAGCGTGCGCGCACCGTCGGGTTGCTCGAAACCTGGCTGATCAATTGGTCTACGCTGTAGACTTTGTATTCGAGATAAGAATCGGGCGGGGTCGCGGCGCGGCGCGGCGCATACACCCCCCGCGCCGAGTGGCGGCGGTGGGTCGCCGCCTGGGCCGGGGCGCCAAACGCGCTCAGTCCTACGCAGAGAATTCCCCATGCGATAACGGCGCCTGTTTGAACAGAATAGCGAGGCATGCAAAGCTCCTTGGCAATGACCATCAGCAGAAAAATGTCTTCCTGCTATTATAGCCTATTTTCAGCGATTACGCTACGGGATGGTCAACTGGGTTTTCACGGGGTCGGCGGGCTGTCCCTGGGCGTCAATGCCCCAGACCCACATCGTCACGGTCCCGGAGCGCAGGCCGGGCGTGGTGTCGGTCCGCTTCTGGATGCGAATCGCCTGATAGGCCGTCGGCAGCGGCGTGGCCGAGGCGCTGAACGTGACGCCGTCGCGCACCAGCGCGTAAGCGAAACTCGTGGCCGTGCTCCCCGCCGCCTTCTGGATGAAGAACAGCGTCGGCTCGTTGATCGTGTACGACCCGTCCGACACGGCGGCCCCGCCGGTCGTGGTGTCGGTGGCGGAAGCGGCGGAGCGCGCCGTGATCGTCACGGCGGCGTTGGCGTCCGTCGGCTGCCCCTGCAGGAAACTCGGCGCCTGGGGCGTGTCGGAGCCTGGCGTCGTCTGCCCTTCGAGCGGAATCTCGGTCGTCTGGCCGTTCGCCTGCAGCTGCTGCGACCCCTGCACCAGATACTTCGCGTCCAGCTGCTTGGTCACGAAGAACGAGAGCGTCTTGGTGGTGGCCTTGTCGCCGGTCGCCTGCGCCCAGACCTCGACCATGTGGTAGCCGGTCGCCAGCGTCGTGGTGTCCAGGACGGTGTTCCAGGGGGCCGCCGTGATCGGCATCCCCGGCAGGCGGGCGTTGTCCAGACGGACGATGATCTGCTTGAGGTCCGCGCCGCCGGTCGCCGCGAAGACGTTGAGTTTGATCTTGTCGCCCTGCATAATCGGCAGGCTGTTCATCCAGAGCGAGAGGCCCTGCGGCGTGTTATAGGTGCGGTCGGTCACGCCGTCCGATGTCAGCACTTCCGGCACCAGCGAGACGCCGGGCGCGTAAGAGACTTTGCCTTTGGCGTGCGCGGTGATCGGGGCGACGGCGCCACCCAGCATGGCGGCGATCAACAGCGCGCTGACCAGTCTGCCGGTGTTGGGACGATTTGTTTTTCGAGCGTACATGTCGGTTCCTCCTGCCAGAATGGCGAAAACTGAGACGAATAGTGAATGATGTCGTGTTTTCAATTGTACCCTTACTCTCTTATTCACCCCTCCACGCAAAAACACCTGCTTTTCCCCGGCAGTATTTTTCAGAAGGCCATCCCCATCGAGAGATTGACAGAAGACGCCACGGGCCGTATAATAAACCCGTACTTGCAACAGTGAAGAAACGGCCGCGTGGAGATGTGCCGGAGTGGTCATAACGGAACCGTCTTGAAAACGGTCGAGGGTGTCAAAGCCCTCCGTGGGTTCGAATCCCACCGTCTCCGCCAATACCCAATGCCATAGACGCCAAACAGGCCGGGACGTTTCATCAACGTCCCGGCCTGTTCCTTTGCAATAATCGTGCCAAGTGGTCTAGGCGACGGCGGGTTCTTCGGTCGGGGCGCCGAACTCGCCTTCGAGGCCGAGCGGAGCGCCCTTGCGGAAGATGATCTTGGCTCCGTCTTCGGGGTCAACGTCCACCACAACGGTGTCGTTGGCGGTGAACTTGCCCAGCAGGATCTCCTCGGAAAGCGGGTCTTCGACCAGGCGCTGCACGGCGCGGCGCAGCGGGCGGGCGCCGTACTGCGGGTCGAAGCCCTCGCGGGCGAGCATCTCTTTGGCGGCGGGCGTGGTCTCGAAGTCCATGCCCTTCTGGGCGATCTGCTTGGAGACGCGGTCCACCATCAGGTCCACGACCTGCAGAATCTCGTCGTGGGTCAGCGCGTGGAAGATGATCGTCTCGTCCACGCGGTTGAGGAACTCCGGCCGGAAGGCGCGCTTGAGTTCGTCGGTGATGCGGCCCTTGATGCTCTCCATCTGGCGGGCGCGGGCGGCCTCGTCCTGCTGCTTGCGCTCGTTGGGGTTGGCGATGCCACGGAAGCCCATCTCACGCTCGCCCTGAATGGCGCGGGCGCCCAGGTTGCTGGTCATAATCAGGATGACGTTCTTGAAATCCACGGTGCGCCCGTGCGAGTCAGTCAGGCGTCCGTCTTCCATGATCTGCAATAAGATGTTGTAGACTTCAGGGTGCGCCTTCTCGATCTCGTCCAGCAGGACCACGGAGTACGGGTTGCGGCGCACGGCCTCGGTGAGCTGCCCGCCCTCGTCGTAGCCGACGTATCCGGGAGGGGCGCCGACCAGCCGTGAGACGGCGAACGACTCCATGTACTCGGACATATCAATGCGAATCAGCGACTCTTCCTTCTCGAAGAGGTACGCGGCCAGGGCGCGCGCCAGCTCGGTCTTGCCGACGCCGGTCGGCCCCAGGAAGATAAACGAGCCGATGGGGCGCTTGATGTCGCGCAGGCCGGAACGGGAGCGGCGGACGGCCTTGGAGATGGCGACGATGGCCTCATGCTGCCCGATGATGCGCTTGTGCAACTCTTCCTCCATGCGGAACAGTTTCTGCGTCTCGGCCTCGACCAGACGGGACACGGGGATGCCGGTCATCGAGAAGATGATGGCCGCCACTTCGTCCTCGTCCACGGACTGTTTGGCGTCCTTGCGGGTCTGCTCCCACTCGCCGCTCAGTTCCTCGATCTGCTCCACGAGTTCGCGGCGGCGGCTTTGCAGTTCATAAGCCTTTTCGTACTGCCGGTTGTTGGGCAGGGAGCCGAGTTCCTTGTCCACGGCGTTGAGTTCCACTTTGCGGTCGCGCAGCGCCTGCGGCGGCATCGCGCCGCGCAGACGGACGCGCGAGGCGGCCTCGTCTATCACGTCAATGGCTTTGTCGGGCAGGAAGCGGTCCGAGATGTAACGGTCCGAGAGGCGCGCGGCGGCGTCCAAAGCGTCGTTGGTGATCTCGACTTTGTGGTGCTGCTCGTAGCGGGGCCGCAGGCCTTTCAGAATCTCGATGCAGTCGTCAATGGACGGCTCCTTGATCTGGATCGGCTGAAAGCGGCGCTGCAAGGCGGCGTCGCGCTCGACGTACTTGCGGTACTCGTCGAGCGTGGTCGCCCCGATGCACTGGAGTTCGCCGCGCGCCAGGGCGGGCTTCATAATGTTGGAGGCGTCAATCGCGCCCTCGGCAGCGCCCGCGCCGACGAGCGTATGGAGTTCGTCAATGAACAGCACGATCTCGCCCTGCGCCTTGCGGACTTCCTCCATGACGCGCTTCATGCGCTCCTCGAACTCGCCCCGGTACTTGGTCCCGGCGACCAGGGCGGCCAAATCCAAAGCGACCACGCGCTTGTCTTTGAGGAAGTCGGGGATGTCGCCGGTCGCGATGCGCTGGGCCAGCCCTTCGGCGATGGCCGTCTTGCCGACGCCCGGCTCGCCGAGCAGGCACGGGTTGTTCTTGACGCGGCGCGAAATGATCTGGATGACCCGCTCGATCTCATTGGCCCGCCCAATCACGGGGTCAAGCTTCTCGTTCCGCGCCAACTCGGTCAGGTCGCGTCCGAATTCATC